>VGYZ01000033.1 GCA_016872795.1 Planctomycetota bacterium | reverse complement strand
CAAGCCCGAGCAGCTCGAGCGCTGCCTCGCGGCGCTGCGTGCGTCGAGCGAGCCGTTCGAGCTCGTCGCGGTCGACGACGCGAGCCGTGGAGCGCGCGCGGGCGAGCTTGCGCGAACTCACGCCGATCGCGTGATCCGGCTCGAGCGCAACAGCGGCCCGGCCGCGGCGCGCAACGCCGGTGCGCGTCACGCGCGCGGCGCGCTGCTCGTCTTCATCGACGCCGATGTGGTCGTGGAGCCCGACACGCTCGCGCGCATGCGCCGCGAGCTCGCGGCCGAGCCCGGCGCCGCCGCGCTCTTCGGCTCCTACGACGACGATCCGGCCGAGCGCAGCACGGTCTCGTACTACCGCAACCTGCTGCACCACCATGTGCACCACACCGGCCCGCGCGAGGCGAGCACATTCTGGGCCGGCTGCGGCGCGATTCGCAAGGTCGACTTCGACGCCGTGCAGGGCTTCGACGAGGGCTACCGCGTGCCGTCGATCGAGGACATCGAGCTGGGCATGCGGCTCGTGGCGTCCGGGCGGCGCGTGCTGCTCGTCCCTGCGGTGCGCTGCAAGCACCTGAAGCGCTGGGGCCTCGTCGACATGGTGCAGATCGACATCACGCGCCGCGCGATCCCGTGGGCCAAGCTGCTGATCGACCGACCGGGCACGGGAGGCGACCTCAACCTCGCGTGGAAACAACAGCTGTGCGTCGCGCTCGTGCTGCTCGCGACGCTCGCAGTCCCGCTCGCGCTCGCGCTGGCGCCGCTGCGTGCCATGTGGGCGCCCCTGTGGCTGCCCCTCGCGCTGCTCACGCCGGTGCTCGCGATCAATCGTTCGCTCTACGCGCTGTTTCTCGAGCGGCGCGGTCTGCTGTTCGCGCTCGCGGGTTTTTGGCTCCACCAGCTGTACTTCTTCTACGGCGGGCTCGCCTACGCATGGGTGAGGGTCACGCATCGACGGAGAAGCGCGTGATGCGGCTCGCGTGGACACTCGTGGTCCTGCTCGCGGCTTGCGAAAAAACGCCCGTGCAGGAGCCGGAGCGCGCGCCCGAACGCGATCCCGAGGATGTCGCGCGCCGCGATGTGCACGACGCGTTCGTCGCCGCGCGCACGGCGTTCCATCACGCGAGTGACGGCGGGGGGCGCGCGTGGCTCGAGCTCGCCGCGGGCGACGATGGCTCGGTGGTCGCGGGCGCGAGCCGCAGTTGGAAGCTCGTGTACGAGGCCGGGCCGCTCGGAATCGCAAAGGGCGGCGCGCTGTACTTCCAAGTCTCGCCGTTCTTCGAGTGGAGCACGCCGCAGCTCGAGCGCGAGAGCGCCAGCGGCTTCACGCGCGTGACGACGAACGCGTCGGGTGTCGAGCTCGCCGTGCGCACGCTCGACCAGCAACTGCTCGGCATCGGCATCGAGGGCCGCGAGCTGCGCAGCGGCGAGCGAATCGAGCTCGTGTACGGCGCTGGCTCGTCCGGCGCGCGCAGCGATCCCTATGCGGAAGCGGCGTCGCGTTTTTGGTTCGCGGTCGATGGCGACGGCGATGGCACGCGCAAGCTGCTCGTCGACTCGCCGAGCGTCGAGGTGAAGCCGGGCGCCCCCGCGATGCTCGTCGCGACTCTCACTTCGACGGCGCGCGCGGGCGAAAGCGTGCGTCTGTGCGTGGCCGTGCTCGATGCGCGCGCCAACGCCGTCGCCGACTGCGCGACGGAGCTCGAGCTGCTCGATGTGCCCGCTGGACTCGAGCTGCCCTCGCGCGTCGCGCTGCGCAGCGAGGATCGCGGGCGCATCACGGTCGAGGGTCGCGTGCTCTCCGACGGCGCCTATCGCCTCGGCGTGCGGGCCGTCGTCGGTGAACGCACGCTGGAGGCGCGCTCGAATCCGCTGCACGCGAGCAGCGGTCCGCGCATCTGGTGGGGCGACCTCCACGGCCACAGCTCGCTCTCCGACGGCAGCGGCACGCCCCAAGCGTGGTTCGATTACGCGCGCAACATCGCGGCGCTCGACCTCGCGGCTCTCACGGATCACGACCACTGGGGACTCTTGTTCCTCGATGAGCACCCGGAGCTCTGGCAGCACCTGGTCGGGGTCGCGCGCGCGGCGAACGAGCCGGGCCGCTTCCTCGCGCTGCCGGGCTACGAGTGGACGAGCTGGCTCGTCGGACATCGCCATGTGCTGCACTTCGGTGACGAGGCGCCGCTGTGCTCGTCGATGGACGAGCGCTACGACACGCAGGAAGAGCTGCGCGAGGCGCTGCGACCGCTCGGCTCGCTCTCGATCCCCCACCATCCCGCCGGCGGGCCGATGGCGACGGATTGGCGCGTCGCACCCGACCCGCAGGTCGAGCCGGTGATCGAGATCTGCTCGGCGCATGGTTCGAGCGAGGCGCTCGACAGCCCGCGCGTGCTGCACTCGCCGCGGCCCGGCCACTTCGCGCGCGACGCGCTGCTGCGCGGCTACAAGCTCGGCTTTGTCGGCTCGGGCGACGGCCACGACGGCCACGCGGGGCTCGCGTGGAAGGGACCCCACTATCCCACCGGCGGGCTTGTCGCGGTGCTGTCCGACGAGCTCACGCCCGACTCGGTGCTCGACGCATTTCGCCGCCGCCGCGTCTATGCGACGAGCGGCCCGCGCATTCTGTTGCGCTTCGCGCTCGGTCGCGCCCGCATGGGCGAGACGCTCGCGGCCGCTGACGCGCAAGCCGACACGCCGCTCTTCCTGCAGGTCATCGCGGCTTCACCGCTCGAGACGATCGAAGTGATCGCGGGCGACGAAATCGTGGCGCTCTCGTGCCGCAACGAGCTCGAGTACAGCGCGAGCGCCTCGCTCGGACCGCTGCAGTCGGGCGAGTTCGTCTATGTGCGCGTGATCCAGCTCGACGGCGGCATGGCCTGGTCGAGTCCGATCTTCATCGAGTGACGCGCGCCGCTCAGGCGGACTTCGCGTGCGGGGGCGGCGGGTCTTCCGAGCACACTTGATCGCGTCCAGCCGCCTTCGCGAGATAGACGCGGCGGTCCGCGACGCGCAGCAGGTCGTCGACCGAGTCGGCGCCTTCCTCGCGCTGCGCAACTCCGGCGGAGATCGTCACCGGTCGACCGTAGCCGAAGCTGATCACATGGTGCGCGACTGCGCGCCGCATGCGCTCGGCCGTGGCGGTTGCATGCTCGAGGTTCGCGCCCGGGCAGACCACGAGGAACTCCTCGCCGCCGAGTCGGCAGACGGTGTCCTCGCGGCGCACGATGCCCCGCAGAACATTGGCCGTCTCGCGCAGCACGAGATCGCCCATGCCGTGTCCGTGCTCGTCGTTCACGAGCTTGAAGTAGTCGATGTCGATCATCACGACGGAGAGCGCCGTGTCGCTCGCGAGCGCGATCGAGAGGTCCTCCTCGAGGCGCCGCAGCGCGAACCGCCGGTTCGGCAGGCGCGTGAGCACATCGGTCATCGCAGCCGCTTCGAGCTTGCGATTGAGCACGGACATGTCGGCAACTTGCTGCGCCTGGATGCGACGATCCGACTCGACTTGCTCGCGCAGCTCGATCGTGCGCTGACCGACGCCCACGCGCGCGAGCAGCAGGCGCGACTCGAACGGCTTGAGGAAGTACTCGTCCGCGCCCGCATCGAAGGCCTCGACCGCGCGGCTCTCGCGATCGCGCCCCGTGAGGACGATCACATACATGCCGCGGCATTCCTCCGTGCTGCGCAGCGTGCGGCACAGCTCGAGGCCGTCCATGTCCGGCATCATCCAGTCGGTGATCACCATCTGCGGCGCGTGCTCGAGCGCCGCGAGCAGCGCCTCGCGTCCCGTGGTCGCGCGGATCACCTCGTGACCCGCGCGCGAGAGGTGCAGCGCGATCAGGCGCAGCGAGACGGGATCGTCATCGACGGCGAGGATGCGCAGTCCGCTGCCGGGCTTCCTGCGCGCTTGTGTGACAGCGCATGTCGGCGCGCCTTCGAGCCCGGCCGTCGGCACGAGTCCCGCTGAGGGCTCGCGCGCTGCGGAAGGAAGCTGCAGCGTGCGGCTCCAGTCGAGCCAGTCGGCGCGACAGCGGGCGATCACCGTTCCCAGGCGCGCTGCATCGAGGTCGAGCCCCTCGGGGAGCTCGCCGGTTGCCCCACCGGCTGAGATGTGCGGCGCGAGCGCGAGCGCCTGACGCAGCAAGCGCGCGAGACGCTGCGCCTCCGGCGAGGGCGCGACCTCGGGCTCGCGCGCGTCCGAGGAGGCGAGCGCGTGGGCAAACGACTCGGGCAGGCCCCACTCCGAGATCAGCGCGCAGCCGAGCTGCACATGGTCGATGTCGAGCAACTCGCGCTCCGCGAGCAGGAGCGATTCACCCCCCACATGCGCCCGACGCAGGACTTCCGAGTAGCGCTCGGGGTGAATGCTCGCGAGGGCGAGCGAGCCGATGTCCGAGAGCAGGCCGCATGTGAAGGCGTCCGTGGGGGTCACGCCGCGCACCTCCTCCGCGAGCGCCTGCGCCGCGACGGCCACAGCGAGCGAGCTCGCCCAGTAGCGCTCGTAGTCGAAGCTGCGGCACCCCCCACTGCGATTGCCCGAGACGAGCGAGAAGCCGAGCGCCACATTGCGGACGGAGCGCACACCGAGGCGCATCGCGGCCTGCGACACGCTCGTGATCGGCTGCGACGGCGAGGAAACGGCACTGTTCGCGATGCGCAGGATGCGGCCTGTGAGCGCAGGATCCGTCTGGATCACGCGCGTCACATCGCCCATCGAATAGTCCTCGCCGCGCGTGAGCTCGAGGATCGCGAGCCCGACGCCGGTCGGCGAAGGCAGGTTTCCAGCGAGCTTGAGCTCCTCGATCGGCTTGCCTGCGCGCTCCTTGCCGTTCATGCCGCCCTCCGCAGCTGGGTGTGCGCCGCGCGCACGGCGGCGAGCGCGCGCGCGAGCTCGCGCACGCGAAGGGCCGCGTCACGCACTTCACCGTCGCGTGCGCACGCTTCGAGGTCCATGCAGATGCGCGCGACGCGCAAGGCCCCGACATTCGTACTCGAGGAGCGCAGGGTGTGCGCCGTGCGAGCGAGCCCGAGCCCATCGCCGCGCGCGAGCGCGTCCTCGAGGTTCGCGAGGCGGCGCGTGGAGTCCTGCAGGAAGAGCTCGAGCAGCTCGTCCACCAGCCCGGGTTCGTCGACGCCGCCGAGCTCGCGCAGCGCGGCGAGCACGGACAGGTCGAGCACAGGGTCAGCTTGCGGTTGGCTCACGGGGACGCGCATGGGCCACGCGAGACGGCGCGATCCCAAGCGCAGAGGAAATCGGAACTTCCAAGCCGCGGGCTGATGGACGAATCGGCAAAAAACCGCCGGCCTCGGACGAGGAAGGAAATTCCATTCGGGCGAGCGGGTGCGCCCGCGGCCGGTGCTAGCCCGGATAGAGCGGCAGCTCGCCGGGCGCAGGCGCGGGCGGCGGCGGGATCGGCGGCAGCTCCAGAGCGAACACATCGCACAGGTGCTTCACCACCAGCACCTCGAACAACAGCCGTGTCGGGGGCAGCTCGACGAAGTCGCGCATGTTCGCCATCACGGTCGCGTCGAGCCCGCACGGGCGGAACTGCGCGTACTGGCCGAGGTCGACATCGAGGTTGAGCGCCAGACCGTGCCATGTGACCCAGCGCCGCACGCTCACGCCGATCGAGCACACCTTGCGCCCGTCGATCCAGACTCCCGTGAGGCCGGGCCGCCGTGTGCCAACGACGCCGAACTCGGAGAGCACGCGCAGCACCACCTCCTCGAGGTCGCGCAGGTAGCGATGCAGGTCGCGCCGTCCCTCCGGGAGCAGCAGGATCGGGTAGGCCACGAGCTGTCCCGGCCCGTGGTAGGTCGCCTCCCCGCCGCGCTCGACCTCGACGATCGGCAGACGCGCCTGCGACACATCCCCGCGCTCCGTTCCGCGGCCGAGCGTGATCACGGGCTCGTGCTCGACGAGCAGCAGCACATCGCCGATCTCCCCGCGCAGCCGCTGCTCCACGAGCGCGCGCTGCAGCTCGTGCACCTCCGCAAACGGCGTGCGCTGGAGGCGCCGAACCTCGAGCACGCCTTCCGGATAGCGCTTGTCGCTCGCTTGGTGCTCCATCGCGATCGGCGGAGTGTAGCGTGGGTGCCATGCAGTACCGCCGCCTCGGCCGCTCCGGCCTCCAGCTCAGCGCCCTCTCGTTGGGCTCGTGGGTGACCTTCAAGAACCAGCTCGACACGCGCGCCGCTTCGGACCTGATGAAGCAGGCCTTCGACGCCGGCGTGAACTTCTTCGACAACGCCGAGCAATACGCCGGTGGCGAGTCCGAGCGCATCATGGGCGAGGCCCTGCGCGCGCTCGGCCTGCGACGCGACTCCTTCACGGTCTCGTCCAAGGTGTTCTGGGGCGGCGTGCTCCCCACCCAGCGCGGCCTCTCGCGCAAGCACATCCGCGACGCGGCCGACGCCGCGCTCGCGCGCCTGCAGGTCGACTACCTCGATCTCTTCTTCTGCCACCGCCCCGACCTCGACACCCCGATCGAAGAAACCGTGCGCGCCATGGGCGACCTCGTGCGGCAAGGAAAAGTCCTCTACTGGGGCACCTCCGAGTGGGAGGCCGACCAGATCGCCGAGGCGGCGGGGATCGCGCGCGCGCTCGGCATCGATCCTCCGACCATGGAGCAGCCCCAGTACAACCTGTTCGTGCGCCACAAGGTCGAGCGCGAGTTCGTCCGTCTGTACGACGCGCTCGGACTCGGCACGACGATCTGGTCGCCGCTCGCGTCGGGCATCCTCAGCGGGAAGTACGCCAACGGCGTTCCCTCTGGCTCGCGCATGACCCTGCCCGAGTACGCGTGGCTGCGGGAGCGGCTGGAGAGCCCCTCCGGGCGCGCTCAGGTCGGGCAGGCCGGAGCGCTGGCGCGGATCGCGGCAGAGCTCGGCGCGACGCCCTCCCAGCTCGCGATCGCGTGGTGCCTGCGAAACCCGCGCGTCAGCACGGTGATTCTGGGCGCGAGCAGCTCGGCCCAGCTGGCGGAAAACCTCGCCGCGCTCGCGGTGCTCCCCCGCCTGTGCTCCGAGATCCTCGAGCGCATCGAGGGCATCGTGGGCAACGCCCCGACGAGCGCCGAGCGCTTCTAGTCCTCGGCGCGCGCGGGCGGAGTCGGAGGCGAATCGATCAGCGCTTGGGCTGGAAGATGTGCACGGCCATGCCGTGGACGCTCTCGGCGGCTTCCATCAGCGCTTCGGGGAGCGTCGGGTGCGCGTGGATCGTGCGCGCGATGTCCTCGGCGGTGGCGCCGAGCTCGATGGCGAGCGCGGCTTCGGCGATGAGCTCGGTGACTTCGGGCCCGACCATGTGAACGCCGAGAACTTCATCGGTCTTCGCGTCGGCGATCACCTTCACGAAGCCTTCGGTCTCCATCAGGCTCATCGCGCGCCCCGAGGCGGCGAAGGGGAATGTGCCGACCTTGAAGGCGACGCCCTTGGCCGCGAGCTCGGCCTCCTGCGCGCCCACCGAGGCCATCTCGGGGGCGGTGAAGATCACCGCGGGCACGCAGCGCGCGTCGTACTCTTCCTTGTGGCCGGCAATCACGGCCGCTGCGACGAGGCCTTCCTTGCTGCCCTTGTGCGCGAGCATCGGCTGCCCGGCGATGTCGCCGATGGCGTAGATGTTCGCGACCTTGGTGCGCATCTGGCGGTCCACCGGCAGGAAGCCCTTGGCGTCGAGGGCCAGTCCGATCTTCTCGAGTCCGAGGCCTTCGCTGTAGGGCTTGCGACCGACGGTCGAGGCGATCTGATCGCACACGATGACCTGCTCGCCGGTCGCGGTCTTGACCTTGACATGCAGCTCGCCGCCCTTGCGTTCGTAGCCTTGGGCGAGCGTCTCGACCAAGAGCTTCATGCCGAGCTTCTTCATCGAGCGCTCGATGACCTTGACGCAGTCGCGGTCCTGCCCGGGCAGCGCGCCGCTCGTGGCTTCGAGCACCGTGACCACGCTGCCGAGCTTGGCGTACATCATGCCCAGCTCGAGCCCGATGTAGCCGCCGCCGATCACGACGAGGTGCTTGGGGATCGACTTGGGGGCGAGCGCGCCGGTCGAGCTCCACACAGCCTGCTCGTCGAAGGCGAAGCCGGGGATCGCGATCGGCACGGAGCCGGTGGCGATGACGATGTCGTCGCACGGAAGCGTCTTTTGGCCTTCCGCGGTGGCGACGGCGACCGTGTTGCGGCCGACGATCGAGCCCTTACCCATCACGAGCTCGACCTTGTGGTTGCGAAGCAGGCTGCCGACGCCGCCGGTCAGCTTGCCGACGATGCCCTGTTTCCACTCGACGAGCTTGCCGATGTCCAGGCGCACATTGTCGGCCGTGATGCCCATGGCCGGGGCGTGGGCGATGCGCTCCTTGAGCGAACCGGCGGCGATCAGGGCCTTCGACGGAATGCAGCCGACATTCAGGCATGTGCCGCCGACATAGGACTTCTCGACGACCGTGACCTTCTGCCCGAGCTGGGCGAGGCGGATGGCGCAGACATAACCGGCGGGACCGGCACCGAGGACGACGACCGTGCGGGGGTTGGCCATGGCGGAAGATCTCTCTGTGAGCGTGGAGCGGCGCGTCTCGGCGCAGCGCGAAGGGCGAACACTATAGGCAAGCGGGCGTGAATCCGTCTCCTGCGCAGGCGACAGCGAGACCGCGGCCGATGTACGCTCCCTCGCACCAAGCACATGGCGGAAGCAACGCTCACCCACTGCCCGACCTGCGGCGTCAAGCTGCACCGCACGGACCTGTCGCTGTGCGCCTATTGCGCCGCTCCCCTGCGCATGGGGGCCGCGAGCGCGCCGCCCGACGACGAGACACAGCGCCTGCTCGCCAAGATCCAGGTTCATCCCGCCTATGCCACCGCGCTCTCGTGGTCGCCGATCGAGCCTGCGGTCGAGGCCAAGGCCGGCCGCCTGCAGCTGTGGGGCTGGGTGTTGGTCACGCTCGCACTCGCCTTCTGCGTCGGCGCGGCCTTCATGGACCGCGGTGGCTACATCGGCCGCTGGCCCGTGCTCGTGGCGGTGTTCCTCTGCGCGTTCGCGATCTTCCTGCTCGCCGGTGCCGTCACCATCCGCGGCAACGCCCGCAACGCGCCCATGCTGCGCCGCCCCTCGCGCGTGCTCGACCGCCGCAGCCGCACGGACCTCTCCGACGAGGTCGGCGCGACGATCTACTTCTTCCAGCTGCGCTTCGCCGACGGCAGCGAAGGCGAATTCCGCCTGCAAGGGCGCGGCACGATGTACGAGCCCCCCACGATCGGCGCGTCCGGCCTCGCCTACACGCGCGGCGACACGCTGCTCGAATTCAAGCGCTTCTAGCCGTCGACGAGCGGCGTGAACTCGACGATGCGCTCGCCCTCGCAGCGCATGTCGGCCAGCAGCAGCTCGCCGGAGCGATCAAGGCGCTTGAAGAGCGGCTTGGCGTCGCGCTCGAACAGCGTGCGCGCCGCGACGCCGCTCGCATCACAGCACTCGAGCAGGGCGCGACCTTTCAGCAGCCGCGGCCGACCGAGGATGCGCGCGCCCCGCGGCGGCGCGGGTGTCGGGCGTCGCTCCAGCGCCACGAACGCGTAAGGCAGCGCGCGCAGGTCGATGCCGAGCTCGTCGGAAAAGCGACGCCAGAACGGGCTGGTGAACGCCTCGGCGGGCGGGCGCGCGAAGAAATGGCACCAGTCCTGCTCGCGCCCCTGTGCGAGCAGGCCGCACGACGCCGAGTGCGTACAGGGCGCGAGGACATCGAACTCGCCCTTCAGCCGCTCGCGCAAGGCACCGAGCGCGCGCGAGACGGGGCGACTCCCCGCCTCGACGAGAATCACGAAGCGGGCGCGCGCCGCGAGAGCGAGCAGCTCGTCGAGGGCTTGCGGCGCGAGCTCGCCGACGACATGACTCGCGAGCAGGATGTCGATCGGCTCATCCGC
The DNA here is from genome assembly GCA_016872795.1 of Planctomycetota bacterium. GTDB lineage: Bacteria > Planctomycetota > UBA1135 > UBA1135 > F1-120-MAGs118. Next base: position 26,776 of record VGYZ01000033.1, on the reverse strand, counting down.
TGGCGGCGCATGCAGCGTGAGCTTGAGCTTCGAGTCCAGCGCCGCGAGCGCCTCGCGCGCGAACCATGTCGCCTGCTTCGAGCGATCGCACAGATGCACATGCTTCACGCCCGCGACGCTCGCGACATAGCGGCGCGCCGCGATGCCCGTGCCGCAGCCCCAGTCGACCACGGTGGCGCCGCAGGGCGAGCGGCCGCGCAACGCGAGCTCGCGCAGCACCGCATCCCACTTCCAGCCGATGCGCGCGGCGAAGGTCGCGTCGTAGAGCTCGAAGTCGCGGCGCGAACGCCAGTACGAGTCCGCTGACTTGCCGCCCTCGGCGGCGAGGAAGGACTCGCGCAGCTCCGCGAGGCGGCGCCAGTCCTCTGCCGTCGGCAGCAGCGCCTCGGGATCGGACTCGTCGTTCCAGTTGTCGGTGGAGCTCACGGCACGGGCCAGTCGTCGGTGCGGAAGGCCGCGGCCGGAAGCCAGGACTTGTTGAACAGAATCGGCTGAGAATCCGCGGCAAATCCGTAGCGCACGGCCACGGGTCGCGGCACCTCTCCCGACCAGACGAGCACGCTGTCGCCGTCGATGTGCGCCGCCGCGCGGCGAAAGCGGCGATCCTCGCCGGCGACCTCGAAGCCGGTGATGTGATCGCCGCCCTCGATCAGGCCGGAGCCGAGCGAATCGAAGCGCACGCGCACACGCGTCCCCTCGACGCAGTGCTCGCGATACAGCGGCCCCGAGTGGACCACGCCCTCGCGACCGTAGGTCTTCGCGAGCGCCCACAGCGCGAGTCGACGCCCCACCTCCTGCTTGTTCGCGGGATGGATGTCGGCCGGATCGCCGATGTCCATCGTCACGGCCATGCCGGTATCGGGCTGCGCAAGGCAGCGGCGTTGCGCGTCGCGCAACGCGCCCGTCTCGCCCTCGTCGTCCTCGTAGCCAAACGGCGCGATCTGCACGAAGTAGAACGGCTGCGCGCTCGGTCCGTCGAAGCGTTGTCGCAGGTGCTCGACGAAGGCCGGCTGCATCCGTCGATAGAGCGCGTGGTTCGCGCGATTGGCCTCGCCTTGGTACCAGAGAAACCCGCGCACGGCGAAGGGCGCGAGCGGCGCGAGCATGCCATTGTGGAGCACGCTCGAAACTTGCGGGTCGAGCGGCTCGGTGCTGTTCGCAGAGCGCAGACCCTCCAAAATGGCGAGATCCGACCGCAGCTCCGCGAAAGAGCGCGTCGTCGCCTCGTCGAGCCACGCTTCGATGCGCGTGCCGCTCCAGCTCGCGTTGATCACACCGACGGGCACATCGAGCTCGCGCACGAGCTCGCGCGCGAAGAAGTACGCGACGGCGCTGAACTCACCGACCGTCGCAGGCGTGCAAGCCTGCCAAGCGCCCAGGCAGCGCTCCTCGGGCCGGAGCGAAGCGCGGTTTTCCACATCGAAATGGCGGATCTTGGGGTGCTCGCCCGCGGCGATCTCCTCGGCGGCATCGAGCACGCCACCGAGCTCGCCCGGCCTCACTTTCCACTCCATGTTCGACTGTCCCGAGCACAGCCAGACCTCGCCGACCTGCACATCGCGCAGGCGGATCTCGCGCTCCGCCATGACCACGAGCTCGTGCGGTCCTCCCGCACGGGGCGTGGCGAGCTGAACGCTCCAACGCCCCGCGGCGTCCGCGTGCGTCACGCTCGCCGCCTCGCCCCACGACGCGTGCACGCGGACCTCGCGGCCGGGGGCGGCGCGGCCCCACACGGGCACCGTGCTCTCGCGCTGCAGCACCATCGAGTCGGTGAAGAGCGAAGCGAGGCTCAGTTCGGTCGGATTTCCCATCGCGACGGCGCAGAGGAGCGGGAGCAACATCGCCGCGAGATCGTAGCAGCGCGCTGGGCGTAGAATCACGACGCAATGGCGCTCGAGAGCTTCCTCCCCGGCCTGCAGCGCTGGTTCGCCACCGAGGTGGGAACGCCGACGCTGCCGCAGCGCCGCGCGTGGCGGCCGCTTCGTCGAGCGCTCCTCGGGCGAGCAGTACGCGCTGCCCGAGGCCGTGGTGGCGCTGCGCAAGCTGCGTCGCTAGCCCGCGCTCGAGTCCGAACCCTGCGCGTCGTGCGACCCGCTGTACCTGCCGCAGCTGCTCGCTCCGCCGAGCGCGCCGCGCGCTACTTCTCTTTCTTCGTGAGCGGGAACAACGGCGCATCCACATGCTCGCGCTCGAGCACCGCGCGCAGCTGTGCGAGCACTTCCGGCCGCTGTGACGCGAGATCGCGCGTCTCGCCGGCGTCCGTGGCGAGGTCGTAGAGCTCGATTCTGTCGTTGCCCTTCCTCATCTGGCGGCGCACGGCTTTCCAATCCCCCAGCCGCGCGGCTTGCTGACCGCCGTAGCCGGCGAGCTCCCAGTACAGCGGCCGAGCGCGCGTCGACAGGCTCGGATCGCGCAACGCCGGGCCCAGCGACTCGCCGTCGAGCACCGCCGGTTCGCTCGCTCCACACTCGCTTGCGATCGTCGGATAGAGATCGACAAATGCCGCAGGCAACGCGCAGGTCGAGCCCGCGGGCACGCACCCTGGCCAGCGTGCGACGAGCGGCACGCGCAACCCGCCCTCGTACACGCTGCCCTTCAAGCCACGCAGCCCACCCGCGCTCTCGAAGAACGCCGAGTCCGAGCCGCCGAGCCGGTCGTAGGTCGGCCCGTTGTCGCTCGTGAAGAGCACGAGCGTGTCGTCCGCGAGCTCGAGCTCGGCGAGCAAGTCGACGATGCGTCCCACATCGCGATCCATGCGCGTCACCATGCCCGCGTAGGCGGCGCGCGGCGTCGGATGCGGCTTGTAGCCCTTGCCGCCCTCGTAGGGCGGATCCTCCCACTCTCCGACATACTCGGCCAGCGAGTCGTCGGGCACCTGCAGCGCGAGGTGCGGAATCGTGAACGGAATGTAGAGGAAGAACGGCTGCTCGCGGTGTTCGCGCACGAACTCGAGCGCGGCGTCCGCGACGAGGTCGTGCGAGTACTGCGCGCGATCGAGCTCGACGCGCTCGCGGTTGCGCCACAGGTGATCGGGATAGAAGTCGTGCGCTTGGCGCTGGCAGATGTAGCCGAAGAACTCGTCGAATCCCTGAGCGTTGGGATGGCCCTCGGTGTCGGGCGCCGACAGCCCCCACTTGCCGAAACAACCCGTGGCGTAGCCGCGCTCGCGCAGCACCTCCGCGATCGTCACCTCGCTCGAGGGAAGGTCCAGCTGCCCCTCGGGCTGCACCTCGAAGTTGTCGCGCACGACGCCGTGGCCGTTGTGCTTGCCGGTGAGCAGCACACAACGGCTCGGCGCGCACACCGGCGCACCCGAGTAGAACTGCGTGAAACGCGCGCCCTCCGCAGCGAGAGCGTCGATGCGGGGCGTGCGGATCTTGCGCTGGCCGTAGCAGCCGAGCTCACCCCAGCCGAGGTCGTCGGCGACGATCAGCACCACATTCGGAGCGCGCGGACTCGGCACAGGACTCGACGCGCAGCTCGCGAGCACCGACGCGGAAACGACGACGAGAGCACCTTGCAGCATCACGGCAGGATGCCCGCCCGTGTCCACCGCGGCAACCGCCCTCTGGCGTTCAGCCGCCGCGAAAACTGCTCCAGCGCGAGCGCGGCCCGGCCGCGCTCGCGCGCAAGACCGGGCCCGACGCGGCTTCGCGCGGGGAGGAACTCGTCGCCGCGCTACAGCGGGAACGCGCCGTCGCCCTGCTGCGCGTGGCCGAGGCGCTCGGCGACCGCGATGAAACGGTTGTACTGCAGCCGCAGGTGGCGCGGCACATCGGCGTACACATCCTCGACGAGCGTCTTGAGCGCCATCGGCGCCGACGCTTCCTGCACATGGATCTCGCGATCGATCTCCGCGAGGAGCTCGGCCTCGACGCGCGCACGCTCGCCCGCCTCGATCACCTTGCGCGCGACCAGATGGCGCTCGAGGCGATCGAGCGGATCGCGCGCGGCCCATGCGTCGACCTCGGCCGAATCGCGGTACTTGGTCGGGTCGTCCGACGAGCTGTGTCCCAGCATGCGATAGGTCTTGAGCACGAGGAGACTCGGCCCCTCGCCGCCTCGCGCGCGAGCGAGCGCCGTGCGCATCTCGCGCACGCAGGCGAGCGCGTCGTTGCCATCGACCTCGACGCCCGGCATGCCGTAGGCCAGCGCCTTGTCGGCGTAGCTCTCCGCCGCCGTCTGCTCGCGCGAGCACACGCTGATCGCCCAGCCGTTGTCGATGCACACGAACACCGCCGGCACCTTCCACACGCCCGCGAAGTTCAGGCCGGAGTGGAAGCCGTTCGAGCTCGTGGCGCCGTCGCCGAAGTAGATCGCGTGCACCTCGTCGAGCCCGCGCTGCTTCGCCGCGAGCGCCGCGCCGACGCCGTGCGAAACCTGCGTGCCGATCACGCTCGACCAGGAGGGGTAGTGGCTCGCCTTGTGCTGGAAGTGGTTGCACATCTGGCGGCCCTTGGCCGTGTCGTTCGAGTTGCAGTACATCTGCGCGATGTACTCGGCCAGAGGCAGGCCGCGCATGACGGCCGCCGAGCCCTCGCGCAGCCCCGACCACAGCCAGTCGCGCGGCTCGAGCGCAAAGGCCGAGCCGATGATCGCGGCCTCGAGCCCCTTCGCGGTGCCCACGAAGCCGATTCGGCCGGCTCGCTGCAGCTTGAGCATGCGATCGTCGAGGGCGCGCACGCGCAGCATGTGGCGCAGGAGCACCCGCAACTCGCTGTCCGAGAGCTCCGGCGCGGTGCCGACGAGCCTTCCGTCCTGTTCGAGAACCTGAGCGGGGGGCAACATGGGGCGCACGAGGATACCCGTGGGCGACGGCTCCTGTTCCGTCGCGGCAAGATCTGCGGCATCCCAGGCCACGGGGGCTTGCGTAGACTCCCATGTGGGGCGAGATGTCCGCCTCGGTTCTCCAGTGGTTTTTCTGCCCATCGCCATGTCCCTCCTCGACACCAAGCCCTGGCTCTGGATCGCCCTGCTGCTGGCCCTTTTCGTCGCGCTCACGGCCTGCGCTCGCACGCCGCGCTCGGACGAAGGCTCGTCGAGCGGCACGGACGCCGAAGCGGCGAACAGCGCCCCGCTCGCCGCGAGCGAGGCACCTGCTCCCATCGACCGCGAGGCCCTCAAGGCGCGCCTCACGCCGATGCAGTGGAAGGTCACGCAGGAGAGCGGCACCGAACGCGCCTACACCGGCGAGTACTGGAACAACCACGCCGACGGCATCTATGTCGACATCGTCGACGGCACGCCGCTGTTCTCGTCCAAGGACAAGTTCGACTCGGGCTGCGGCTGGCCGAGCTTCACGCAGCCGCTCGCCGAGTCGCCGCTCGTCGAGACATCGGATCTCACGCACGGCATGGTGCGCACCGAAGTGCGCTCGAAGCGCGCCGACTCGCACCTCGGCCATGTGTTCGACGACGGCCCCAAGCCCACGGGCCTGCGCTACTGCATCAACTCCGCGTCCCTGCGCTTCGTGCCGGTCGCGAACCTCGAGAAAGAAGGCCTCGGGCGATTCCTGCCGCTCTTCGGCCAGCAGCCCGGCGCCGTCCCGAATGTGAGTGCCGCCAAGACCGCTCCGACGACGGAGACGGCGGTGCTCGCCGGCGGCTGCTTCTGGGGCATGGAAGATCTGCTGCGCAAGATCCCGGGCGTGCTCGAGACCGACTGCGGCTACACGGGCGGTCACCTCGACAACCCGAAGTACGACGACACGCACGACTCGAAGAGCGGCCACGCGGAAGCCGTGCGCATCGTGTTCGACCCCGCGAAGGTGAGCTACGACGAGCTGCTCACCTGGTTCTTCAAGATCCACGACCCGACGACGCTCAATCGCCAGGGCAACGACCGCGGCACGCAATATCGCTCGACGATTTTCTACGCGAGCGACGCCCAGAAGGCCGCTGCCCTGAAGGCCATCGCCGCCGCGGAATTGAAGTGGAAGAAGAGGGTCGTCACGACCCTCGAGCCCGCGGCGAAGTGGTGGCCGGCCGAGGACTACCACCAGGACTACCTCGTCAAGAATCCGCGCGGCTACACCTGCCACTACATCCGCGACCTGTAGTCGCGGGAGACTTCAGCGCGCGGGCGGCCAGGCCACGACATCGATGCGCTCGACATAGTGCAGGAGCGGGGCGCGCTCGGGGAGCGTGAAGCCGCTGGCGCGATCGAGCGTGTTGCGTTCGAAGTGCGCCTCGGCGTCCTGCAGGGGCCACGGCTCGTGGTCGATCTCGCCGCGCAGGAGCGCGCCGCCGTGATCGCGCGTGTACAGGCAGTAGCGGTCGGTGAGCCACGCCTCGAGCGAGCCCTTGGGCGCGCGGCGCGGCGCTGAACAGGGCCGATAGCGCGCGCGCACCTCGGCGTCCGGCGCACTCGCATGCGTGCGACGGCTCGCGTAGCTCACCCAGCCGTCGCGCTGCGTGCAGCTCATGCGCGAGGTGAAGTACGGCAGGTTGAACCACGCGCGCGCACCGGCCACGGCGAGCGGACTGGCGGCGTCCAGACTGTAGAACCACACGCCCGGCTTGCCCCCGAGCGTGACATAGGTGCGCAAGTTGAGCTCGGGGAAGCGCTCCCCCACTCCGAGCGACGGCAGCCCCGCCAGACGCACATTGTCCATGCAAAAGGGCACGACGCCGAGCCAAGCGGAGCCTCCAGAGGTGTCGAGCTCGAGCCCGGCGGGCAGCGTGCGTGCAACGATGTCCGGCTCCACCGGCCAGTGCGCGAAGAGCAGCTTGCTCCATGTCATGTGCAGCGCGGGCACGGCGCTCGGCGCAGGCCACGGGCGCTCGGCACTCGAGGCGACCTGCTTCGACTCGACCCCTCGGTGCGAGTTCTCCATGTCGGAGAGCATGGGACCGGCGCACAAAGCGTTCCATGGCGGATCTTGGCGTCGAGAGCCGCGCATCTGGCGCGCGAGCCCGCGCGGAGTGAGTCCGAGCGCCCTGCGCAGCGCCGCGCGACGCGCAACGCTAACCTGTTGGGCCCGCGGAACTCCCGGCCGAAGCCCGCCGCCATCCCAGCCGTGCCCGAACCCGACCTCCAATCGCTCACGATCGACCGCTCGAAGCTCCGCACGCGCCGCCGCGGCTCCGCCGGCTGGTTCGGGAAGTTGCTCGCTCTCGCCGTGCTCGCGGGCGCACTGCTGCTCTTCCGCGGACCGCTCGTGGCGCTGTTCGAGCGCCTGAACCTGCCCGAGGTGCGCGCCACCGCCGCCCTCATGCAGAGCGCCGGCGCGGCGAGCGCCGTCACCGGCGCCGCTGCCAACGGCTACATCGTCGCCAGCCGCCGCGCGGCCCTCTCCGCGGACACCCCCGGCCGGATCGTCGAGCTCAATGTCACCGAAGGCTCCGTGGTGAAGAAGGGCGATGTCGTGGCGCGGCTCTTCTCCGACGAATACCGCGCTTCGCTGCGTGCCGTCGAGGCCGAGATCGCTGCACAGCAATCGACGATCGCGCGCGTACAGGCCCAGCTCGACGCGACCTACGCGCAGGCGCCGCGGCTCGACGCAGAGATCGAGCGCGTGCGCGAGACGCAGCGCGAGCAGGAGCGCCAGCTCGAGCTCGCGCGAGCCCGCGTCGCCCGCGCCGAATCGCTCCTAGGGGACGGCGCCGGCACGCAGCAGTCGGTAGACGACACGCGCTCGGACCTGATCCGCATCGAGGGCGGGATCGCGGGCTCGAGCGCGACCCTGCGCGCCGCGCAGGCCGCGCGTGCGCAGCTCGACAGCGAGACGAGCGCGCTGCGCGCCGCCCTCGCGGAAGCGCAAGCGCGCCTGCCGGTGCTCGCCGCCAACCGCGAGGCCGCGCAAGCGACGCTCGACAAGACCGAAGTGCGCGCGCCGTTCGACGGCGTGGTCGTGCTCAAGGACGCCGAGGTCGGCGAGGTCGTCAGCCCCAACTCCGTCGGCGGCAACGCGCGCGGCTCCGTCGCGACGATGGTCGACTTCGCGACGCTTGAGGTGCAGGTCGAGCTGCCCGAGACGAACCTCTCGGCCGCGGTCGTCGGCGATGCCGCGACGATCTACCTCGACGCCTACGCGGATCGGCCCTACGCGGGGCGCGTGTCGCGCATCTGGCCGACCGCCAATCGCCAGAAAGCCACGGTCGAAGTGCGCGTGCGCTTCGACGCGCCCGACGAGCGCCTGCGGCCCGAGATGGGCGCGCGCATCGTGTTCGGGGCGGCGGCGCAGCAGCAGGCAGCGGCGGCCACGAGCGAGAGCGAAGCCGTGGTGCTCGTGCCGCTCAGCGCGGTCGTGCCGATCGACGGCAAGCCGCACGTGTTCCTGATCGAGCGCGATGTCGCGCGCACGCGCGCGATCGAGCTCGGCGCGGAGAAGAACGGGCGCGCGGTCGTGCGCTCGGGACTGCAGGGAGGCGAGCGACTGGTCGACCAGCCGCCGCCGCAACTCGCGGACGGCGACCGCATCCGCGTGAAAGGTTGAGAGCGATGTCGCAGGCGATGATCCGAGTCCGCAACCTCACCAAGAGCTACCAGCGCGGCGGCGAGACGCTGACAGTGCTCGACCAACTCAACCTGGAGATGGCAGAGGGCCATTTCTACGCACTGATGGGCCCCTCGGGCTCGGGGAAGACGACGCTGCTCAACCTGATCGGCGGCCTCGACTCGCCCGATTCGGGCGAGCTCTTCATCGCGGGCGAGAATCTCGCGCAGCTCGAGGGCTCGGAGCTCGCGGCGTGGCGCGGCGCGAATGTCGGCTTCGTGTTCCAGAGCTTCAACCTGATCCCCGTGCTGACCGCGCGCGAGAATGTCGAGCTGCCGCTCAAGCTGACGCCGCTCTCGCGCTCGCAGCGCCGCGCGCAAGGCGAGACCGCTCTCAAGCTCGTGGGCTTGGGCGATCGCATGGACCACCGCCCGCGCCAGCTCTCGGGCGGTCAGGAGCAGCGTGTCGCGATCGCGCGCGCCGTCGCCACCGACCCCAAGGTGATCCTCGCCGACGAGCCCACGGGCGACCTCGACCGCAAGAGCGCGGAGCAGGTGCTCGACCTGCTCGGGCGCCTCAACCGCGAGTTCAAGAAGACCATCCTGATGGTGACGCACGACCCGCACGCCGCCGAGCGCGCGCAGTCGATCGTGCACTTGGACAAGGGCCAGCTCGGACGCATCGAGCACAACCAGCCCGTCGCGGCCGGCTGAAGCCGCGAGAGAAGCACCCTCCGTGTTCAAGCTCGTCCTGCGCAACCTCTCCAGCCACCCGATCCGCTCCGGCATCACCGCCGTGTCGGTCGGCGTCGCGCTGTTCCTCGTGTGCGTGCTGACATCGATCGTCACCACGCTGCAGTCGGGCCTCGCCGCCGCGAGCTCGACGCGGCTGGTCGTGATGAGCTCGATCAGCCTGTTCGTCGACATCCCGCTCTCCTATCAGGAGAAGATCGCGCGCGTCGAAGGCATCGCCAATGTCGTGAAGTGGCAGTGGTTCGGCGGCTACTACAAGTCGCAGGACAACTTCTTCGGCCAGTTCGCGGTCGATCCCGAGCGCATGTTCGAGGTCTATCCCGAGGTCAAGGTCGACGAGGAAACCAAGCGCAAGTTCCTCACCCAGCGCAACGCCTGCATCGTCGGCTGGCAGCTCGCGGCGGAGTTCCCCGAGTGGCAGCAGACCGGCAAGATCCCGATCACCGGCGCGCTCTTCCCGCACCCGTCGGGGCAGGCGTGGGACTTCGAGCTCGCGGGCGTGTACCGCTCCGAGGCGGCGAACTTCGACAACCGCACGATGTTCTTCCGCTGGGACCTGTTCGAGGAAACCCTCAAAGCCGCGGGTCAGGATCCGGGTGTCGGCGTGTATGTGATGAGCGTCGAGCCCGGCGCCGACATCGAGAGCATGCGCGCGCAGATCGAAGGCCTGTTCGAGAACGGACCGGCGACCGTGCGCTGCGACACGGAGAGCGAGTTCACGCGCCAGTTCGTGTCGATGCTCGGCGATATCCCGATGTTCCTCGGTTGGATCGGTGCCGGCGTGCTCGTCGCGATCCTGCTCGGCGCGGTCAACGCCATGCTCATGGCCGGTCGCGAGCAGACCCACGACATCGGCATCCTCAAGGCGCTCGGCTTCGATGACGCGACCGCCTTCGGCGTGCTGATCACGCAGTCGCTCGTGCTGTGCCTCACGGGCGGCGCCTTCGGCATCGCGCTCGCGTATGTGCTCGAGCAGCCGATCGCGCTCGCCATCGGCTCGGCCTTCCCGGGCTTCTTCATCCAGTCGTCGACCTACATCGGCGCGGGCGTGGCGAGCCTCGTCGTCGGCCTCGCCGCCGGCGCGATTCCCGCGTGGAACGCGCTGCGTGCGAACTGCGTCGAGGCGCTGCGCGCCAAGGGAGCCTGAGAACATGGGCATTCCGCTCTCCTACACGCTCCGCAGCCTGTTCGTGCGCCGCAGCGCGACGCTGCTCACGGTGCTCGGCATCGGCGCCACCGTCGCGATCTTCGCGGGCGTGCTCGCGCTGCAGCAGGGCTTCGTCACCATGCTCGCCGGTGGCGGGCGCGAGGACATCGCCGTGTTTCTGCGCCCGGGCGCCACGGGCGAGACCGACAGCCAGTTCCGGCGCGACCTCGGCCTCAAGCTGATCAAGCAGACGCCCGAGATCGCGCAGGGTCCGAACGGTCCGCTCGCCTCGATGGAGTGCTACTTCGCAGCGCTCAAGCCGCGCATGGACGGCGGCTCGGTCAATGTGCCGATGCGCGGCGTCCAGCAGACGACCTTCGAAATCCGCACGGGCGAGATCCGCATCGTCGAGGGCCGCAGCTTCGCGCCAGGCACGGACGAGGTGATCGTCGGCTCCAAGATCACCGGCCGCATCCAGAACTGCCGCGTCGGCGATGTGCTGCAGCTCAACACGACGCCGTTCCGCGTCGTGGGCGTGTTCGAGAGCGACGGCGGCGCCGCCAGCGAGGTGTGGGGCGATCTCGACCGCTTCCTCGCCACGCTCGATCGCTACGGGCCCAACCGCGTGATCGCCAAGCTCGTGCCCGGGACGCTGGTCGGCGATCCCGACGCCGAAGGCGGCGCCGAGCCGAACAGCCTCGCCGCGCGGCTCAAGAACGACACGGAAGTGCCGGCGAAGGTGATGACCGAGAAGCAGTTCCTGCTCTCGCAGACCAAGATGCTGGGCGGGATCCTGAAGAACCTCGGCCTCGCGCTGGCGTTCGTGATGGGCATCGGCGCGGTGCTCACCGCGATCAACACGATGCTCTCCGCGATCAGCTCGCGCACCAGCGAGATCGGCATCCTCCTGAGCCTCGGCTACCGCCCGCTCCCGATCTTCCTCGCGTTCTTGGTCGAGTCGATCGTGCTGTGCCTGCTCGGCGGCCTCGCCGGCTGCCTGATGGCGCTGCCCTTCAACGGCATCGAGACCGGCACGATGAACGGCAACACCTTCAGCGAAGTCGCCTTCGCCTTCCGCGTCAACTCCAATGTGCTCGCGAGCGCCGTCACCTTCTCGCTTGCGCTCGGCGTGCTCGGAGGCCTCCTGCCCGCGCTGCGCGCCTGCCGCATGAAGCCGACGGAAGCCCTGCGCCGCCAGTAACCCTGCCCGCCATGAACAACCCGATCCACGACAAGCGTCCTTGGGGCGAGTTCCGCGTGCTCGCCGACACCGCGAGCTTCAAGGTCAAGCGCATCGATGTGCTGCCCGGCCAGCGCCTCTCCTATCAGCGCCACGAGCGCCGCGCCGAGCACTGGATGGTGGTCGAGGGCCGCGCCCGCGTGACGCTCGACGGCGTCGACCACGACCTCGGCCCGGGCCAAGCGATCGATATCCCGCTGCGCGCGTGGCATCGCATCCAGTGCACGAGCGATGTGCCGCTGGTCTTCATCGAGATCCAGACCGGCAGCTACTTCGGCGAAGACGACATCGAGCGCCGCTCGGACGACTACGGTCGCGCGAGCTCGAGCTGACGCGCGAGCAGTTCGAGCCGCAGCGCCGAGGTCGGGTGCAGCGGAGCGTGGCTCGCTCCCCCGCCGCTCTCCGCGAGCGCTCGCAGTGCGTTCGGCTCCACAGCCACGCAGTCGATGCGATCCGTGTCGCGTGCATCCGGCGCCGAGCGCGCGAGCGCGAGCAGCTCCCGCGACTCGAAGGCGACATCGATGCGCGAGAGGAAGGCGATGTTGAGCGTCTCGAGCTCGACGAGCGCGGACAGGAATGTGCAGCGCGCGAGTCGCGGCGGAACTCCGAGCTCCTCGTGCACGCCGCGCAGCGTGGCACCCGCGATCGCATCCGGCTCGACGAGGTCGTCCGCGACCATCTGCTCTTCGAATGTCGCCGCCCAGTGCGACGGCCGGTAGAGCACATCGGCGGCGCGGCGCATCAGCACCAGCTTGCGATCGCGCGTCACGACCACGCCGTGGACCGCGGCGAGCCCGGGTGTGATCGGATGTCCAGCCAAGGCCGCGGCGAGCCACTCCGCTGCTTCGCCCGGCGCGGCGGAGCACGCGAGCAACGCCATGTGGAAGCCGCGACCGCGCTCCCACGATGTCGGCGCGAGCTCGACCTCGAGCGCGCCGTCCCTCGCGCGTGCGAACGAAACGACGCGCAGCTTCGGCTCGAGCCCCGGCCCCGTCGCCTGCGGGCCGCAGCGCGCGAGAAAACTCGCCACGCTCGCGTGCTGCGCGGGCTCTGCGACGCGGCGCGTGCGCGCGGGAAGTGCTCGCAGACCCTCCGGCCCGGCCTCAGCCGCCAGTCCGGCCACGCTCCACGCGCTCGCGCGCGCCTGCGACGCTCGCGCCAGCCGTCCGAGGTCGTCGCCGGCGCTCACTTGACATTGCGCACGAGCAGGATCGTGCCGAAGAACGCCGCGAGGAACAGGAAGAAGCTGTCCGTGAGCCACGCGCTGTACCACAAGAACGTCGCGAGCCCGACCGGGATCCAGTTCGAGGCGAGCTCCATGCCATACAGCTTCTTGCGCGGGTTCGGTGCCGGATTGAAGGCGAACGCGAGTCGGTGCAACAAGCCGCCGACACAGCCGCGGCGGAGCTCCGTCGCGGGCGGAGTCGGCGGAGCGGCCGCGATGCGATCGACATCCGTGCGCACGGCGCTTGCCGACTGGTAGCGCAGGGCCGGCTCCTTCGCGAGCGACTTGAGCACGACCTCGTCGACCTTGACATCGACCTGCAGCTTGTGCGACGGCGGCGCGAAGCGCCCGAGCGGCAGCTCGCCCGTGAGCAGCTCGTAGAACACCACCCCGAGCGCATAGATGTCGGCACGGTGATCGACCTCGGCGGGCTTCTCCCACTGCTCCGGCGCCATGTAGTGCGGCGTGCCCATCGCCTGCTGCGTGCGCGTGAGCGTCAGGTCGGTCTGCGCCGCGCCGAGCAGCTTCGCGAGCCCGAAGTCGGCGATCTTCACGCGCCCCCGCCGATCGACGAGGATGTTCTCCGGCTTGATGTCGCGATGGACGATGCCTTCCTCGTGCGCGTACTGCAGCGCCTCGCACACTTGGCTCACGATGCTGAGCGCTTGCTTGGGTTCGACCTTGCCCGCGCGCACCATCTGCCGCAGGTTCGCGCCATCGACGAACTCCATCACGAAGTAGTACAGACCACCCGCAATGCCGGAGTCGTAGATGTCGACGATGTTGGGGTGGTCGAGCCGCGCCAGCGCGCGCTCCTCGCGCGTGAAGCGCTCCGCGAAGGCTGGGTCCTTGGCGGCATCGGCGGGCAGCACCTTGATCGCCACCGTGCGCTGCAGTCCCTTCTGCACCGCCTTGTAGACCGCGCCCATCCCGCCGCGACCGACGAGCTCGACGAGCTCGTACTGCGGGAAGAACGGCGCGAGTTCCTCCGGCGCGGGAGGCGGCGTCGACTCCTTCGCGCCCGTGACAAACAACTCCGGCCCCGAGTCGCCACCGAGCCCCAGCCCGAGCAGGCACCGCGCGCAGCTGCCGCCCGCTCCGAGCACATCCCCGCACTTGGGGCAGCGTTGTTGTGTGCCTGCTTGCGTCATGCCGCGTGCCTACTCGACCGCGCCGCCCGACCTGAAGCAAGCGCGCGCGGGAGTTACTCTCGCGGAGCGGAAGTTCAGCTCGCCTGCGAGGGATGGCCGAGGGCGGTGATCAGATTGCGGAGCTCGTCCTCGGGGTCGCCGCCGGGACCGACGGTGTCGACGATCTCCTGGCGCAGCGACTCGCGAAATGCAGCGCGCAGGCGGTGGAGCGCCACCTTCACGGCACCTTCGGTCATGCCGAGCGCGTGGCCCATCACGGCGCGCGAGCCCTCGTCCTCCGCCGCGACGAGCGCGGGCTTGAGGGTGGCGAAGAGCGTCTGCTTGCCGCGCCGCGCGTACTCCGACTCCAGCCGCGCGAGCGCGCGGTCGAGCACGGCGAGCGCCCAGTTGCGCTCGTACTCCATCTCGGGCGTGAGCGGCGTCGCGGGCTCGCGGGAAAAGCGCTCGTCGGCGAGCTCGAAGTCGAGACTGAGCGTCGCCGTGCCGCCGCCGCGTTTGTGCGCATGCCCGCGGTCCCACTCGTTGGCGAGGAAATTCTTGAGCGACCCGAGCAGGAACGCACGAAAGCGCCCGCGCGAGGGGTCAGCGGCGTGGACCACATTCTTCTCGAGCACGCGCGCGAAGAACGCCTGCGTCAAGTCGTGCGCATCGTCGGGGCCGTGGCCGCGCCGGCGCACGTAGGCGTAGAGCGGATACCAGTATGTCGCACACAGATCCGAGAGCGCCGCGCGCGCCTCCGGCGTGCCCGCGCGCCCCGCTGCAGCAATCATGCTCCAGCGCGTCGTCAGGAACGGCGTGTCCGCGCGTCGTCCGCTCTCGGTCATGCGTCGCGGCTACTTCGCCGCCTCCAGCTCCGCGAGCAGCTCGTTCACGGCCGCCTCCAGCTCCGCATCGCGCACATCGCGGAAGCGGATCACGCCCTTGGAATCGAGCACATAGATCGTCGGCCAGCCGCTGACGTTCCACGCGCGCGCCCACGGGCCCTCTGTCGACACGTCGACGGCGTTGCGCCACGTGATGCCCTGCTCCGCGAGCAGCTTGCGCACCGCGGCGGCGTCACCGTCGCTGTTGATTCCGATCAGGGCGAAGGGCTTGTCCTTCAAGCGCTCCACGAGCGCCTTTTCGTGCGGCAACATCGCACGGCACGGGCCTCACCAGAAACCCCAGAAGTCGAGCACCACCACCTTGCCGCGGTAGTCGCCTACCTTGAACTTCACGCCGTTCTCGTCGCTGGCCTCGAAGTCGGGCGCGAGCATGCCGATCTGCAGGTGCTCGAGTTCGAACAGCGCGCGCGTCGCGATCTCGCCGTAGGTGCCGCCCCAGCCCGCGTCGAGCGCCGCGAACTTGGCCGCGAGCTCGCGGTAGAGCTCCTTCGCCTGGACCAAGTCCTCGCTCTGCAGCACGCTCGCCAGCGAGAGCGTCGCCGCCGCCTGCACGCTCGGGTGCGGCGACTTCGAGCGCAGGGTGCCGAGCGTGCTGCGCACGAATTCGGGCGGCTGCCGCGTGTAGGCGAGCGCGGAGGCGAGCTCGGTGAGCTCCGCGCGCTCGAGGTGCTCGGCGAGCAGCACGGCGACCGCGCCCTGGACCTGCGCGTTATCGTCGCCGCCGATGTTCACCACGCGCAGCCACGCCTTGGCCGCCACCAGCGTCCCCGGCGCCTTCTTGGCGAGCGCCGCGAAGCGCGGCACAAACGATGTGGACGGATCTTGGGCGTAGAGTTCCTTGGCCTTGCGCTCGAGCTCCGCGGCCTCCGCCTCGGAAGGCTCCCGGTCGCGGTAGGGCGCGTAGAGCTCGCCGAGCTTGGCGTAGAAGGCCCGCTGCGCGGCCTCGAACTCCTCGCCCAGAGCCTCGAGTTCCGCTTGCAGGGCGGCTTCGTCCGGCGCGGGCGCAGCGGGCGCCGCAGCGGGCGTCTGCTCGCGGGCCCAAGGGCCGGGGACCGTGCCGAGCGCGGCCAGCGCAACGAGTACATGAATCGATCGACGCATATGCAGCATCCTCTCCCGCCCCGACTCGGGCGCAGGTCGCCGAGCTTAGCGCTGCGCAGGAGCGCCAACACCGACCCGTCCCCTCCGTAGGCCGGCCTGTCTCGAGACCACCCGCCCCCGCGATCCCCCAACAGGGGGCCGTGAGGGCGGCTGGCTTGAGGCGCTCCACTCCTCCGAGTACAAGTGGCGCCCCCTTGAACGCTCAGCGAGCCCCGCCGCCCCCCCTGTGGATCACCTGCGTTGGACGCCGAGCGCTCCGTCGCCAACGCGCTCGTGCGTCCCCCGCCGGACCTCGAACCGCACGACTTCCCCTTCCACCCCCAACCCCTTCTCGAGCAGACCCTTCCCATGGGCGCGATGATCGAAATCGAGAACCTCCAAAAGAGGTTCGGCGCCATCACGGCCGTCGACGGCGTGAGCTTCCAAGTCGAGCGCGGCACCGTGCTCGGCTTCCTCGGCCCCAACGGCGCGGGCAAGTCGACCACCATGAAGATGCTGACCGGCTTCCTGCCCCCCTCGGGCGGGACGGCGCGCATCGGTGGTCACGACATCCAGACCGACGGCCTCGCGGCCAAGCAGCTCATCGGCTACCTGCCCGAGGGCGCGCCGCTCTACCCGGACATGACGCCGGAGGCCTTCCTGCTGTTCATCGCCGAGGTGCGCGGCCTGTCGGGCGCCGCGGCCCGCGCGCGCGTCGCCGAGGTGACCGAGAAGGTCTCGCTACAGCAGGTGATGCGCCAGCCGATCGAGACGCTCTCCAAGGGCTTCAAGCGCCGCGTCGGCCTCGCGCAGGCGATCCTCCACGATCCGCAGGTGCTGGTGCTCGACGAGCCGACCGACGGCCTCGACCCCAACCAGAAGAAAGAAGTGCGCGCCCTGATCCGCTCGATGCAGAAGGACAAGGTGATCATCCTCTCGACGCACATCCTCGAAGAGGTCGAGGCCCTGTGCTCGCGCGTGATCATCATCGCGGACGGGCGCCTCGTGGTCGACTGCACGCCGACGGCGCTCGCGGCCAAGTCGAGGTGGCACAACGCCGTGCGCCTCGAGCTGCAGCAGGACGAGACGGATCGCGTCAAGTCGGCGCTCGCAGACAGCTACGGCGCGTCGCATGTCGAGAAGCTCGGCCCCGCGTCGCTGCTCGTCACCACCAAGGATCGCCGCGCGATCCTGCCCGAGATCAGCCAGCGCGCCCAGAAGGAGCAATGGAAGCTCGAGGGCCTGCATGTCGAGCACGGACGCCTCGACGAAGTGTTCCACGACCTGACCCGCGCCGGCAGCCGCAACTAGGGAGCACCCAAAGCCATGCGCAACACCTTGGTCCTCTTCAAGCGCGAGCTGGCGGGCTACTTCTCGACGCCCGTCGCCTATGTCTTCATCTGCATCTTCCTGCTCTTGTGCGGGATCCTGACCTTCTACCTCGGCAACTTCTACGACGCCGGGCAGGCCACGCTGGGCTCGGCCTTCTTCGAGTTCCACCCGATCCTCTACATCGTGCTGATCCCCGCGATCTCCATGCGCCTGTGGGCCGAGGAGCGCAAGCAGGGCACGATCGAGCTCCTGATGACGCTGCCGGTGACGCTGCCGCAGCTCGTGCTCTCCAAGTTCCTCGCCGCGTGGGCCTTCTCCGGCATCGCGCTGGCGCTGACCTTCCCGCTGTGGATCACCGTCAACTACCTCGGCGACCCCGACAACGGCGTGATCCTCGCGAGCTACCTCGCGAGCTGGCTGATGGCGGGCGGCTACCTCGCCATGGGCGCGTGCATCTCGGCCGTGACGAAGAACCAAGTGATCGCCTTCGTGCTCGCGGTGATCACCTGCATGCTGTTCCTGATCCCCGGCCTGCCGCAGGTCTCCGAGGCGCTCGCCGGCGTGCTGCCGAGCGAGGTGCTGGTCGAAGCCGTGCGCAGCTTCAGCTTCATGACGCACTTCGGCGCCATCGCGCGCGGGGTGATCGACCTGCGCGACCTCGTGTTCTTCGCGTCGGTGATCGGCGTCTTCCTGTTCATGAACGCGATCGTGATCGAGCTCAAGAAGGCGGACTAGCACCATGAAGAACCGCTTCCTCTTCTCCCTCGGCGGCCTCGGCATCGCGCTCGGGCTGCTCGTCGCCGTCAACCTCGTCTCGCGCGCCTTCGTCAACGGCGCGCGCCTCGATCTGACCGAGAACCAGCTGTTCACGCTTTCCGACGGCTCGCGCTCGATCCTCGCGGGCCTCACCGAGCCCGTGAAGCTGCGCTTTTTCTGCTCGCGCAAGGAGGCCGACAAGTACCTCGGCCCCTACGCGCGCCGCGTCGAGGAGTTCCTGCGCGAGTTCGAGACCGCCGCGGGCGGCCGCCTCTCGGTCGAGCTGCTCGATCCCGAGCCGTACTCGGAGACCGAAGAGCGCGCCATCGCCGCCGGGCTCAAGGCCTACGCGGGCTCGCCGCTCGGCCCCGAGGAGCAGCTCTACTTCGGCCTCGTCGGCGCGAACACGGTCGGCGACGAGAAGTCGATCGCGTTCCTGAGCCCGTCGCGCGAGCGCTTCCTCGAGTACGACCTCGCCAAGCTGGTCTACGACCTCTCGAGTCCGAAGAAGACCGTGGTCGGCGTGATCTCGTCGCTGCCGATCGAGGGCCAGATGGACCCGATGAACATGCGCCGCGAGGCGCCTCAGCCGTGGGCCATCGTCGACCAGATGCGCGACTTCTACGAGCTGCGTCCGTTGCAACCGACATCGCTCGATGTGCCCGCGGACGTCGACATGGTGTTCCTCGTGCACCCCAAGGGTGTCTCGCAGGAGCAGCTCTACGCGCTCGACCAGTTCGTGCTGCGCGGCGGCAAGCTGCTGTGCTTCGTCGACCCGTTCTGCGACGCCGACATCCCGCCGCAGGACCCGCAGAACCCGATGGCGGCCTACACCGCCGTGCGCAACTCGGAGTTGCCGACCCTGTTCGACGCCTGGGGCATCTCGAGCCCCGCGGACAAGCTCGCCACCGACCGCAAGTTCGCCACCGCCGTGACATGGCAGCGCCGCGGCACGGTGGAGCAAGTGCCGTTCACGGCCTGGCCGGCGATCCCCGCGGAAGGCGTGGCTGAAGGCGAGGTGTCGACGAGCGAGCTCAAGATGCTCATGTTCAAGTACCCCGGCTTCCTCGAGGTCAAGGAGGGCGCGACGACGACCTTCACGCCGCTCGTGCAGACCTCCGAGGAGTCGATGGAGCTCGGCGCGGACACGGTGCGCTTCTCGCCCGACCCGCCCAAGCTGCTCGCGGAGTTCTTCCCCTCGGGCAAGAAGCTCACGCTCGCGGCGCGCCTCGGCGGCAAGTGCAAGACGGCCTTCCCCGATGGCCGACCGGCGTCGACCGTCGACGCGAGCACGAACGCGGAGCACCTCGCGGAATCGAAGGGCGAGATCGCAGTCGTGGTGGTCGCGGACGTCGACTTCCTCGAGGACCGCTCGTGGGTGCAGATCCAGAACTTCCTCGGTCAGCGCATCCCCTACAAGATGGCGGACAACGGCGACTTCGTCGTCAACACGCTCGACTTCATGCGCGGTTCGACGGATCTGGTCAGCCTGCGCGCGCGCGGCGTCTCGTCGTACCCGTTCCAGCGGGTCGAGGAGCTCAAGCGCGTCGCCGAGCAGAGCTTCCGCGCAGAAGAGCAGCGCCTCTCCGACGAGCGCCAGAAGACCGAGCGCGAGCTCAACGACCTCCTGTCGAAGTCCGGCGAAAACGCCGAGCAAGTGCTGATGAGCGCCGAGGTGCAGGGCAAGATCGAGGACCTGCGCAAGGCCCTGGTCGACACCAACAAGCGCCTGCGCGAGGTGCGCTTCAACCTCAACAAGGATGTCGAGAGCCTCGGCACGCGCCTCAAGGTGCTCAATATCGCGCTGGTGCCGCTCTTGGTGATCGCCATCGCGCTGCTCGTCGCCTTCTACCGCCAGAACCGCCGCAAGACGGCCTGAGAGAGGACGCCATGAACTCGAAGACCCTGCTCGTCACGGGCCTCGCCACCGCGGCCCTGCTCGCCGGAGCCGTGTACCTCGCCGACAAGGGCGCGAGCCCGCACGCCGCGGAGACCACCGCCACCGGCCCGCTGTTCGCGGATCTGAAGACGCGCGTCAACGATGTCACCGAGGTGACGATCGCGGGCGGCGGCGCGAGCTGCACGCTGCGCAAGGAAGGCGCGAGCTGGGGCGCCGCGGACAAGGGCGGCTTCCCGGTCGACTTCGGCAAGGTGAAGGCGCTCGTGCTCGGCATCGCGGAGATGGAAAGAGTCGAGGCGATGACGAGCAACGCGGCGCTGCACGCGAAGCTCGGCGTCGAGGACCCGACGGCCGAGGGCGCGACGAGCAAGCGCGTCACGATCAAGGGCGCGGGCGGCGCGGTGCTCGCGGATGTGATCGTCGGCCGCGCGAAGGCCTCGCAGGGCATGTCCTCGCGCTCGACGCTCTATGTGCGCGCGCAGGGCGACGCCCAAGCGTGGGAAGCGACCGGCTCGCTCACCGTCGACACCTCGAGCACCGGCTGGTTCGACCGCAACATCAGCAAGGTCGAGGAGAAGCGCGTGCGGCGCGCGACGATCACGCATCCCTCCGGCGAGACGCTGGCCGCGGCGCGCGGGGACCAGTCCCAGACGAATCTCGCGGTCGAGAACCTCCCCGCGGGCAAGGAGCTGCAGTGGGACGGCGTCGCCAACGGCATCGCCAGCGCGCTGCAATACATGAGCCTCGACGATGTGCAGTCGGCGGGCAGCGTCGAGATGACGGACCCGGTCGTCACCGAGTACTCCTGCTTCGATGGACTCGTCGTCACCGCGCGCTCGATCGACAAGGACGGCAAGACATGGATCACGCTCGCGGCGCGCCTCGACGAGTCGCTGCGCGCGGCGACGGCGGGGCCCGAGGCTCCCCCGGCCGAAGGCGAGAGCGCACCGGTGAAGCTCGACCTGAAGGCGCTCGACCTCGTGCAGAAGGAAGTCGACGAGCTGAACGCGCGCTGGAGCCCGTGGGTGTTCCAAGTGCCCGGCTACAACGGCGCGAACCTGCGCAAGAAGCTGGCCGACCTGCTCAAGCAGGACGCACCGGAGGAAAGCGCTCTCGAGGACGCCGCGCTCGACATTCCGCATGTGCTCCCGACCGAGCCCGCGACCGAGCCGGCAGAGGATCACACGGGTCACGACCACGAGGCGTCGCAGCCCTCGGGCGGCGGCGAGTAGAGCTCGCCGCAGCTGCACGCAGCCCTCGCGGGCCGTCGGATGTCGAGCGTCCCCCGGCCCGCTTCACTTCGCGCGCGGACCGCGCTCTTTCTTGAAGAGCAGCAGGTGGTTGAAGCCGCGCAGGTAGAAGTTCCCCTCGGCCGCGGCCTTGTGGTACGCGGGCTTCTCGAGCGTGCGATTGCCGCGCACGACCGCGACATGGTCGACGGGCTTGAAGCGCTGCGCGAGCAAGTTGAAGAGCTGCACCCCGAGCCCGACGAAGCCGCGCTTCTTCTCGAAGGTGTCGGAGACATAGACGGCGAGGTAGCGCCGGTCCTTGAGCACGCGATCGGCCTCCGCGAAGGCGCGCTCCATGGCGGCGAAGTAGCTGCCGTCGAAGGCGTCGAGCTTGCCGATGCAGTCGGGCTCGTCGGAGTAGTCGAGGTGCGTGCCGTAGGGCGGATCCATGAACACGAAGTCCGCCTTGCCGTCCTCGAGCGGCAGCTTGCGCGCGTCGGCGCGGAAGATGTCGGGCCGCGTCGGGCGCACATCGTAGCCGAGCGCGCGGCGGCGCAGCTCGCGCGCCACATCGAGCGTCGTGCCTCCGCCGCAGAACGGATCGATCACGAGGTCGTCCTCGCGCGTGTAGCGCTCGAGCACATTCCAGATCACATAGGTGGGCGTCGCGCCCTTGTAGCGCGGGTCGCCGAGCGGCTCGTGCCCGTGCTGCTGCGACGGGTAATACCAGAGCGTGGTGGTCTGGAGCTTGAGCGGCGGCTTGTACATGGCGCAGAGGTTACGCTGCGAGCGTGAGCCTTGCGTCGAGTTCCACCGAGCGCTTCGAGATCGCGATCGAAGATCCGCGCGTCGGCGCGATCGGTGCGCGGATCGACCGGCCGGCGGGTGCGAGCCGCGAGGCCGCGATCCTGTTGGCCCACGGCTCGGGCGTCGACATGGAGCACCCGTGGATGGAGCTCGCCGCGCGCGCGCTCGTCGAGCGCGGCTTCGCGGTGCTGCGCTTTCGCTATGCGTACATGCAGCGCGCGGTCGAGCTCGGGCGGGTGCGGCCGCCCGACCGCGCACCGCTGCTCGAGGCCGTTCACGAGCTGGCGCTCGCGGAGCTCCGGCGCAGGCTCGAGCCGCGCCGCGTGCTGCTCGCCGGCAAGTCCATGGGCGCGCGCATGGCGACGCACCTCGCCGCGAAGGGTGCTCCGGCGCACGGTCTCGCGCTCTACGGCTATCCGCTGCATCCCCCGGGCAAGCCGCAGGCCGCGCGCAGCGAGCACTTCGCGATGTGCGTGCAGCCCGCGCTGTTCGTGCAAGGCACGCGCGACGAGTTCGGCACGAGCGACGAGCTGCGCCTCGCGCTGCGGCGTTACGCGGGGCGAGCGACGCTGCACGCGATCGAGGGCGGCGACCACTCGCTCGAGCGCCCGAAGGCGAGCGGCGAGACGCTCGAAGCCGTACTGCAGCGCGCGGCCGCGGAGGTGGACCGCTGGGAGCGAGACGCGTGGCCCTGAGACTTTGACCCTGAGACTTTGGCCCTGAGACTGCGGCCCTGCGAGTTGGGACCAACGGGCTTCCGGCCGGCGCTGGCGCGCTCAGGCGCGCTCGATGCGCACGAGCGGCACCGACATCGAGGTCGGCGGCGGAGTCGGGCGCGGGCGCAGGCGCTCCTCCGCGGCCTCCAGCTCGCCCGCTACATACCACGCCGCGACGCCGGAAACCGCGAGCGCAAAAGCGGCGGCGAGGGCGAGCAGCTGGCGTTGGGACATGGCTTGGGGCTCCGGGGGCGCGAGAGCGCCGGTCTGGAGGCTACTAACCCGACCGGCAGGCGTAAGTTACGCGCTTCGAACCCCCATGTTGGGGCGCTGGTGAATTTTACCAGCAAAACAAAGCTCTCCGTCGGCGGGCCTAGCCCTTGTTGAGCCACTCCTCGAAGGGGCCGGTGCTGTACTCACGCCCGAGGAAGTCCCGGCACAGGTCGGAGGCCGGCTTGCTGCCCCCGGCGGACAGGATCGCCTGCCGGTAGCTCGCGGCGACCCGCGGGTCCATCAGGTTGCCGTCGAAGCGGCTGAAGAGGTCCTTCGCGATCACGAGCGACCACATGTAGGTGTAGTAGATCGCCGAGTAGCCGTTGAGGTGGCCGAACGAGGCTTGGAACGCCGTGCCCTCCTCGTGCGGGAAGGGCAGGAGCGACTGCTTCAGCGCGACCATGCGCTCGGTCGTGTCGAGCCCCTTGGGATCGCGCGCGTGCAGCTCGAGCGCGAGCGCCGCGTAGAACATCTGCGTCGCGACCTGCAGCCCCTTGCCGTACTCCTTGGCCGAGCGCATGCGGGCCACGAGCTCGGCCGGGATCGGGTCGCCCGTCTCATGGTGGCGCGCGAAGCGCTGCAGCACGCCGGTGTCCCAGGCCCACTCCTCGTACATCTGGCTGGGCGCCTCGACGAAGTCCCACTCGGTCGCGATGCCGCTGAAGGCGAGGTAGCGCTGCCGACCTCCGAAGAGGTGGTGCAACAGGTGGCCGAACTCGTGGAAGAAGGTCTCGACATCGCCGTGCTGCAGCAGCGCGGGCTCGCCGGGACCCGGACGCGGGAAGTTGCACACCAGCGCGGCCTTGGGGAGCCCGTCGTCGACGCCGACGCACAGGTCGAACATCGCCGCGTGCTTGTACTTCTGCGGGCGCGGATGCATGTCGAGGAAGAAGCGCGCGACGGGCTTGCCGCCGTCGACGACGTCGAAGCACTCGACACTCTCATGCCAGCGCGGCTGTGCGTCGTTGCGCCGGAACTCGAGCGAGTACAGCGCAGCGGTCGTGGCGAGGACTCCGTCGCGCACGGAGGCATAGGGGAAATACGGACGCACGGTGGTCGAGTCGAACTGCAGCGTCTCGGCCCGGTGGCGCTCGAGCAGGAAGCCCTTCTCCCAGTCGTGCACGACACTCGCCTGCGGCTCGGAGCGACGGCACAGCGCGAGCAGGTCGGCCACCTCGCGCTCCAAGCGCGAGCGCGAGGCCGCGGCGGTGCGAGCGACGAACTCGCGCGCGTTGCCTGCGCTCACGATCATCTTGTCCTCGGTGGCGTAGGCCGCCCACGACTCGTAGCCGAGCAGCGTCGCGAGCTCATGGCGCTTCTCGAGCAGCGCCTGCAGCACAGCCAGATTCTTCGGCGTCGCACGCGTCACGCTCGCGCGATACAGCGCGCGCCGCAGGTCGCCGCGCTCGGCATAGGACATGAATGGCTGGTAGTCCGGCATGTCGGTCGTGATCACGACCTCGCCGCGCTCGTTCTCGGGATGGGCCGCGATGTAGTCCGCGGGCAGCCCCGCTAGACCGCTGCGGCCCTCGGGGATGGTGATCGAGCGCGTGTCCTCGGCGATGTTGCGGTCGAACTCGATGCCGAGCAGCGTGAGCTCGTCGTTGAGCTTGGAGATGCGCTCGCGCGTCGCATCGTCGCGATCGACACCGCTGCGACGAAAGTCGCGCAAGGTGTTGCGCAAGAGGCGCTCCTCGAGCGGACCGCTCGCCGAGGCGGGATCGAAGCGCGCGAGGCGCTCGTACACGGCGCGGTTGAGCGACAGCTCCGAGTAGAATGTCGAGAGTTCGACCGTGAACTCGTTCGAGACATTGCGCACGGCCTCGAGCGGGTGCACTTGGCTGGCGAGTCCGACCGCGCCGCGCACGCGGTCGAGAGGGCGACCAATCGCGTCGAAAGCGCCGACGACTTCGGAGAGCGAAGCATCCCGCGGCAAGGCGACCAAGCGCTCGAGCGCGGCGCGGGACTGCGCGAGGGCGGTGCGGGCGGTGGCGAGAAAGCTCGGAGCGTCGAGATCGGCGGGGAGCATGTGGTTTGGGGTGAAGGCGTCGGGCGGCTGTTGGGCCCGCGCGAGGTGGGAAGTCGTGCGCGGCCGAAAGCTAGCACATGCGCGGGGCGGCAGGGCGCGTTCAAGAGCGCCTTCATGAGCCCGAGGCGCGCGCGCGAACGCTCAGCGAGCGTGCTGGCGTGCGTAGTCGAGCAGGCGCTCGAACTGCACATGGAAGTCGTGAGTGCCGCCGCCGGTCGGGCTCTTGAAGAACGCCGCGGTGTGCTGGAGCTCGCCCGACTCGCCGTTGCGCAGCGCAAACTCCGCAAGGCGCACGAGATCGATCACCAGCGGCGCGGCGAGCGCCGAGTCGCTCCCGTGCCAGGTGAACTGCAGCGACATCTGCGCTCCAAGGAAGCCCTCGAAGTGGATGTAGTCGAAGGCCGTCTTCCAGTCGCGCAAGCTCGGCACATAGTCGATGCCGACCTTGGTGTGCACCTCTGGATCGCCGAGCAGCGCGCGCAGCGCATCGTCCTTGCTGCGCAGCTTGGCTTCCTTGTGCAGCGGATCCGCGAGGTTCTCGCCGTCGCGGTTGCCGAGCATGTTGTAGCCCTGCCACGCGAGTACCTTGAGGCGGCGCGCGACGAACAGCGGCGCGAGCACGGTCTTGACGAGCGTCTCGCCGGTCTTGCCGTCGGCGCCGCAGTGCGGCACGCCCTTCGTGCGCGCGAGCTCGCGCAGCGCGGCGGGAGCCGAGCCGAGGCTGGGCGTGAAGTTGACATACGGGAAGCCCGCGGAGAGCGCCGCGTAGGCGTAGAGCATCGATGCCGGCTGCTGCGTGCCCGCGTCGAGCGCGGCGTCGAAGGCCGCGAGCGTGCGCCACTCGGGACGCGGGTCGCGGTAGGCCTCGGTGCTCGCGAGGTTCACGACCACCACGGTCGAGAGCCCGTGGTCGGCGCGGAAGGCCTCGAAGTCGCGCCGCAGCGCGGCCACCTGCTCGCGCGGCGGCAGGCCGCCTAGCGCGGCCGAAGCGGAGATCAGGCTCGCGAGTCCGACATCCGCGCCGTCGAGCACACCCGGCCGGATCCGGGACTCGTACGCGCTCGCTTCCTGAGCGCAAGCCGCGACGACTTCCGAGGGCAGGATGTGGTGCAAGATGAGCTCGCCCGCGGACTCGGTCAGCCCGCGCGAGCACACGTCGTGGCCGCCGAGCACCAGCCCGTCGAGCGGCGCGAGCGCCACGCGCGCGAACTCAGGGCTCTCCGTGATGAGCCCCGTCGGCCCGACCAGCCCTCGTCGCAGGCCCGCGAGGCCGTAGGCCACGCAGGTCGCCACGGCACCACGCGCTCCGATCAGCCACACGCCGACGCGGCCGCTCGCCACTTGCTTGTCGTTCTTCGTCATCGGGGAACCTGCCCCGCGCGGGCACGCCAGGCCGAGACCACGGCGTCTTCTTCCGGCCGCCACCAACGCCCCGCCGTCGTGCCCCGCTCGGGGGCGCGCTCGGCGGAACCAGCGTGAGAGGGCACGGGGCTCGTCGGGGTCCCGCTGGCGCTCGAGCCCTGCGGGGAGCCGCTCATTGTGCGCAGCGGCGGAGCGTTTTGCATTCCTCCCGCCCCCAAGCTTGCACGGGAAGTGCTCCCCGATCCCCCGGTGGCGCCCCCGGTGGCGCCCTCGGTGGCGCCCTCGGTGGCGCCCCCAGCGGCGAGGAGCTCGTGCTCGCAAGCGCGCGCGAGGTCGAGCGCGGCGAGCTGCGCCGGTTCGCCCTCCCCCGCCCCGCCCAGCGCGCTCCGCTCGAGGGCTGCGCTGGCTCGTTGGAGTGCCGCGGCCTGCGCCCCACTCCGCTCGGACGGCTGCGCG
>VGYZ01000032.1 GCA_016872795.1 Planctomycetota bacterium | reverse complement strand
TAGAACATGTAGCTGTGTCCGCCGAGTTGCACGCCGGCGAGCGGCCACAGTCTGCGCGTCTTCTGATTCTCGCCATCCAGCAGGGCGAGCGGCGCCTTGGCGACACCGTCGCCAGAGCGCAGGTAACACAGTTTTGGCGGGAAGTCGCGTTCGCCCGCCGACAACAGCGCGAGCGTGTTGCTGCGATCGCCAGCCCAGGCCGGCGAGCCGTCAGGGTTGCGCGTGCCGAGGAACGTGTCGCCGAACGTCCACAGCGTGCCGCCCGGCACCGGCGTCGGCAGCGCCCCGTCCTGATACAGCACATGCGCTTCGCGCGCACCGTCGGCCGCGATCTCGGGCAGGAATGTGGTCGCGACGATCGCCGTCGGCCCCGGGATCGGTGCGGTCGCGCATGCGACCAGCGCGACGGCGGCGACGAACAAGGCCCGTGACGCACACTCTGTCATGACGGGACGGCTGCGAGACGGGGGGCTTCAGTCGTGGGCGGATAGCCGACGAGACATGCCGACACGAGCACCGGCAGGGCGAGGAGTCGATGGATCACTGGCTCCATGAGGTGATTAGGAGTGTACGGTGCTGGCCGGCACCGTGGTCACCGTCACCTGGGTGAACAAGTCGCTGTCCGCGATGGGGCGGAAACATGTGTCCTTGCCGTTGGTCCACAGCGGCGTGGTGCGACCTTCGGCGTGGCGCAGGCGCAGGTTGTCGAGGTAGACCGAGTAGGCACCGGACTTGCCGGCGCGAAACACCAAACCATGTCGCGGCAAGCTACATGAGGCGGTGCTGCACATGCCGATGATGCGGTGTTCCCACATGCCCGGTCCACCTTGCATCTCGGGAGCGGTCGATTGATCGCAGCCGAACCGGTCGACGCCTTCACCGCGTTTCAACAACAACGCGTAGGTGCTGGGTTCGTTGCCCTTGAACGGCGCGTAGAAAAAGCCAGAGCTTGGTGACCCGGCGGCATGCGCCATGTCGATTCCATGTAGTCGGTCGCTGGCTGTGTGCCGTCGATACTAGTGGTTGGAACCACCAGGATTTCCGTGGGTTCGGCCCCGGCGGTCACGGTCACCGTGATGTGCAGCACATCGCCTTCCGGCGCTGGTTTTCCTGCGAGGCTGGCGGGTGGGGCCTGATGAGCGAGGGCCGCGCCCAGCGCTGTCGCTCAGGTGTTCGTCCCTGTCGTGAGTGTGCGCACGGCCGCAGCGTTCTCGCTCGCGATCTCGGTGGTTTCGCTCACATCCGTGCGCATCCCGTAGAGTTCGACTGGATCGAAGTAGCGGTGCAGACGCCAGTCGGCCGTGCGGCTGGTGTCGATGTTACGCCACGCCCAGCAACAACTGTGGAGCGGACTGGCGAGGTCGTCACGCAAGGCAGGCCAGCAATTACGACCATCAAGAGGACGGGTCTCTGGCATCGTCAGCCCGGCCATACCCATCAGCGTCGGGAACATGTCGAGCGCACCGCAAAAACCATCCCATGCTCCAGCGACCACCTTTCCGCGCGGCCAGTGCACCACCGTCGGCAGGCGAGTCTTGCCTTCTTGGACGCTGTGCTGGCTGCCTTGGAATGGCAGATTGCTGCCAGCTTTGGTGGCACCGTTGTCGCTGGTGAATACCACGATGGTGTTGTCGCGCAGGCCGAGTTCATCGAGCCCACTCAAGATGAGCCCGACATTGCGGTCGAGCGCATGGAGCATCGCGGCGTAGACGCGTTTTTCAAGTCAGTCACCGCCGGAACGACATTGGCCAAGTCGGATTCCTTGGCCTGCATCGGCGCATGGATGAGTTGGAACGGCACGAAGCAGAAGAACGGCTGGCGTTGCTCGTGGATGAAGTCGATGGCGTGCCCCGTGACTAGGTCGTGGGTGTAGCCGGTATCGTTGGGGCGGTGTTCGCGATTGTGCGACCAGCTCGCCGGACCCGTGCCGTTGATGGTGCGACGGGTGAACTGGTCGGGTCCTTCGTCGTAGTAGACTCAGGCCTCATCGAAACCATGTTCGTTCACGCCCAGCCCGCCGGTGAACTGTTTGTTCGGCAGGCTTTTGAACGACTCGCGGAAATGCGCGCGTTACTCCGGCGTGTCCGGATCTGAGCCGTTGTGCCACTCAACAAAGACGCCCGTGCGGCAGCCGTTGGCTTTGAATCTTTCGGCGATGGTCGTCTCGGCTGTCTCCAGTTCGCCGCCCGTTTCCGGACCCGCTCCGACGCGGAACGGATGGCGCCCAGTCATCAGCATGGCGCGAGTCGGCGAACAGACGCATCAGCCCATGAAGTTGTCCAGCTTGATGCCTTGTTTGAATAACAGGTCGATGTTCGGCGTGCGCGTGATGCCACCAGGATGGATGCTCAGGTCGCTCCACCGGAGAGCGTCGGCCATCATGTAGACCACATTGGGTTCGCCCGTAGCCGAATCAGCAGCGTGACCGGTGGTCCAACACCAGACCCCCAATGACAAGAGGCAGACAACCACGGGCGGTGCTGCGACATGGGGCGCTCGTCAGCAGCGGACAGGACATCCAAGCGGATGACTTCCGCCGGAGGCGGTCGTCGTCGACCGCGCGGTGGAGGTTCGCCGCAGGTTGCCGGCACTAGGGGAGCATTGTGAACTCCAGACCCGCCGACAGGTTCGTCGACTTGACGGCGGCGGGGTCGCGGTACCAGGCCTGTGCGTCCACGACTTGGCCGGCGGTGGTCGGGGTGCCGAGCAAGCCGGGGTGAGAGGCGATGAAGCTCAGCCAGTCGATGGAGAGCGTTCCGTCACAGCCGCTCGTGCCGCCGGAGTTCTGTTGTTGGGTGCGCGAGGTCGGAGACTTGACGCACAAGACACTCGAGCTGCCGGTGGCCCACGGCGTGTTCATGCGGCCGTTGGTGCCGTAGAAGAACAGGCCCTGCTTCTGACCGGGGACGGGGGCCACGGAGATGTTGAAGCCAGAACTCGCAGCGATGCTCGGCGTGCCGAGCCCGCTGATCTCCGGCACACAACCGCCGCTCGAGGTGCCGGCCGTGCAGTAGGCGACCGGCCCGGAAACCTGATATCTGCGCAGATAAACTCCCACACCGGGGCGGTCGTAGGTCATGTACAAATGTCCGCCTTTCTGCACAAGATGGGGTCGTGTGTAATTTTCAGTAGTAACATGCTTCCGTTCCAGCAGGTTGAAATTGGAATCATAAGCAAGAAGATCAATGTGTTCTTGCCCGATGCTCTGACCGGCGTAGATGTGATTAAGGGCAATGTACCAGCGCTGATTGGTGCTGTCGAAAATGGCTCCCGTGGAAAAAAAATTCCCATCTCCACCGGTGCTGCCAAGTATGTTTTGCGAACTGATTGCTCCCCATGAGCTGTTCCATTTTGTATGCGTGAGACTCGAATTGAAGCCGAAGGTGCTTCCTGTGAAGAGGTGAAATATGCTGTTCCGGTAGACGGAATGCCCAATGTTGTTATGCATGAGCGTTGTGGTTGATATGGGCGACCCCACTGCATTCAGGTTGCTGTTGAACTTGTATACATGATGCTGAGAGGGAGGGTCAAAGTGCAAAACATAAATATAGCTACCGTCGGTAGTCAGTATCATGTCATTGGTAGGGTCTGCAGAACCTGAAACTACAGTGACGATACTTCCAATCCGATTGCCATTTATGTCTGTTTTGAACAGAAATAAATCCCGATCTCCTTGAGTTGAAAATGAAATATATATCTGATCGTTCAAGATGACTGTTTTGTGATCGGTGAGGTTCGGAATGGCGGCAAAATCAACATCAAAAGTCAATTGAACCGGGGGGCTTTGCTGGGAAATGACGGAATAGTTTACCTTGCGCATGAAAATATGCGGTCTGGAAGAAGGGGAAAATACCGTCGTGACGCATAAACTATCGCCTGCATCTGAGCACACACCCCAAATTTGGGCGCTTGAAAACTGAAGGGAGTCAACGAAAGTAAGTATCTGCCCATGGGCATGGCCAATCATTGACAGAGCAAGTGCAAGAAGGCGAGTTCCACTCAGGATGTTCATTGTCATTGGCGAGTTTCCCCATTTCATTTTGGCCCGCGTCTTGTGTGTAGGCGATGTCGCCTTGTACCGTGCCAGCGGCAAGGCCCTGGCATGCCTTGAAATCGGTTGTGGAATTGGGCCAACGGACAGGACCTCCAAGCGGATGACTTCCGCCGGAGGCGGTCGTCGTCGACCGCGCGGTGGAGGCTCGCCGCAGGGTGCCGGCACTAGGGGAGCATCATGAACTCCAAGCCGGCCGAGAGGCTCGTCGACTTGACGGCGGCGGGGTCGCGGTACCAGGCCTGCGCGCTCACGGCTTGGCCGGCGGTGGTCGGGTTGCCGAGCAAGGTGGGGTGCGAGGCGACGAAGCTCAGCCAGTCGATGGAGAGCGTGCCGTCGCAGCCGCTCGTGCCGCCGGAACTCTGTTGTGAGGTGCGCGAGGTCGGAGACTTGACGCACAGATAGCTCGTGCTGCCGCTGGCCCACGGAGTGTCCTTGCGGCCGTTGGTGCCGTAGAAGAACAGGCCCTGCTTCTGACTGGGGACGGAAGCCACGGAGATGTTGAAGCCAGAGTTCGCAGCGATGCTCGGCGTGCCGACCCCGCTGATCGCCGGCACGCAACCGCCGCTCGTAGTGCCCGCCGTGCAGTAGACGATCGGCCCGTAGGGGATGCAGGTGGCGTAGCGGGCGAAGTAGGCGGATCTGTGGGAGCCGGCCGTGCCAAAGTCGCCGCCGACGGCGAGCTGGTTGTTCGGCAGCGCGGCGAGCGCAGCCGGGAGACCTGCACCGTCCAGTCCGCCTACGAGCGCCGACCACGCACTTCCATTCCAGGTCGCGATATCACTCTCCGCGCCCAGCGAGACGCCACCGGCGCTCAGGAAATAGCCACCCGCGACGAGGTCACCATTGGAAAGCACTGCGAGGGCACTGACCCTGCCGCCGACCCCGCCCGCCAACCCCGACCACGCACTTCCATTCCAGGTCGCGATGCCTTGCGTAAAGACGCCGCCAGCGGCCGTGAAAGCGCCACCGGCGACGAGGTCGCCGTTTTGCAGGACGGCGAGGGCGTAGACGGGGTCCGTGTATTGTTGCACGACGGGTAAGTTCACGCCACTTCCCATTGCCGCCCACGCGCTGCCATTCCAGCGCGCGATGTGGTTCACGGCGACGCCGCCGGCGGTCGTGAAGTTGCCACCCGCCACGATGTCGCCGTTCGGCAGCACGGCAATTGCGTTGACAACCGTTTCATTAAAAGCGCCGTTGTAGGTCCCACCCGACATGCCGCTCCCCATCGCTGCCCACGCGCTGCCATTCCAGCGCGCGATGCGGTTTGTGGTGTTGCCGTCGGCGGCCGTGAAGTGGCCACCCGCCACGATGTTGCCGTTCGGCAGCACGGCAATTGCGTTGACCTGGCCGTTGGGGTGCCCCATCGTTTGCCATGCGTTGCCAGTCCAGCGCGCGACGAAGTCAGAGAACGAGCCACCCGCCACGAGATCACCATTGGACAGGACGGCGAGGGCTAGAACTTCTCCGTTCAGTCCGCTTCCGAGCGCCGACCACGCGCTCCCATTCCAGCGCGCGACGTGGTTCGCGGCGACCGAGCCGGCGGAAGTGAAGAAGCCGCCCGCGACGAGATCACCGCTCGGTAGTACGGCGAAGGACCTGATAGTGCCGTTCATCCCAGACGACAGCGCTGACCACCCGCTCCAATTCCAGCTCGCGATCGAATCCGCTGAGATCAGGGCGGCCTGACCAGCGAACTTGAACGCGCCACCCGCGACGAGGTCACCGTTGGGCAGGACGGCGAGAGCGCGCACCGAGACCCAGTCCAAGGGATAAGTGTTGGGGGGAGCGTACACGCCGCCGTCGAGGGCGTACCACGAGTAGCCGATCCCCCAGCGTGCGATGCGGTACGCGGCGACGCCGCCGGCGCTCGTGAAGTCGCCAGCCGCGACGAGTTGGCCGCTCGGCAGCACGGTGAAGGCGCGGACGGTTCCGTCCATCCCGCTGCCATAGGCCGACCACGCGCTGCCATTCCAGCTCGCGATGCGGTTCACGAGGACGCCGCCAGCGGTCGTGAAAGCGCCACCGGCGACGAGCTGGCCGAACGGCAAGACCTTAAGGGCGTAGACGGTGCCGTTCATGCCACTTCCCATTGACGCCCCCCACGCGTTGAAGGCAACATAGAAGCGCGCGATTCTGTTCTCTGGGAGGCCGCCAGCGGTCGTGAAGTCACCACCGGCGACAAGGTCGCCGCCCGGCAGGACGGCGAGGGCGCGGACGGTTCCATTCAACCCAAGATCCAACGGCGACCACGATGTACGCCAGCGCGCGATGCGGTTCGCGGCGACGCCGCCAGCGGTCGTGAAAGCGCCAGCGGCGACGAGGTCGCCGTCTTGCAGGACGGCGAGGGCGTAGACTGGTCCGTTCATTCCGCTGCCAAACGCCGACCAAGCGCTGCCATTCCAGCGCGCGATGCAGTTCACGGCGACGCCGCCAGCGGTCGTGAAAGCGCCAGCGGCGACGAGGTCGCCGTTGGGCAGCACCGCAAGGGCGTTGACGCTTGCGGACAATCCGCTTCCCAGCGCTGACCACGCGCCGGTCACGGGGTCGAACGCGGCGATGTTATTTACATGGGGGATATTGGCCGCATCACGGAAATTCCCGCCCACGACCAACTTGGGCCCTTGCGGGCCAGCGCCGTCCGGATCCCACATCGTGGTGGCGAGGACCGGAGTGGCGAAACCTTCACCGACCCCGGGCACGCCTTCTCCCGGCAACCACCCAGGCGTGCATTGGGCCGCGGCTGTCTGAGGCATGCACAGGCCAGCGAGCAACGGCTGTAGCAACGGGAGCAGGAACGACGCCAGAGAGCGTGTAGTGAACATTGAGGGGAAGCCCGGGGAAAGGTGAAAAAAGCCGGGGGTGGTGTCTTTCACGCCACGGTCCAGCTTTGCCGAGGGGCGCAGATCCGTCAAGTGGACCCCGGAGCCCGGCTCGGGCGTCGGTGGCCGGGCTGGCGAGGCGCGCGGGGCAATGGTGCGGGCGCTTTGGATGCGAGCGGGCCTTCTCGCTGGCGCGGGTCGCGGGCGAGGAGCGTGCTCGGCGGGCAAGGGGCGGCGACTGACGCGAGGCCCGAGCTGTTCGCGCGAGCGGGTGGGGGCGCGGAGGTCTGCTGCTCTCTGGCGCACGCGGTCAAGAGCAGTATCGCCGCCATGTTCATCATCGTCGCGGTGATCGTCGGCGTCATCGTCTGGCTACCGGCAGGATTGGCGCCATGCGCTCGAGCACGGGCCAAGCCCTCTGACCGGCACTCGGTGATCGACAGAGCATTGCCGAGTGCCTTCCCAGCGGAGCGTCCACCAGCTGCGTTCTGGCTCTCCACGCGCCGGCCTCCGCGCCGACTGCCCGGCGCCGTGGGGTCTTGTCACCCGCAAGCGAAGCGCAGCACTCGATGGCGCGCTGCTCGAAGGCTTGGTCTTCGTACCTCCGACGGTCCAGCCTTCGACGCCCACCGCACTGCTCACCTACCTGCCTGGCTTGCTCCCGTCGGCACGGAGACCGTGCGAGTGAGCGCCACCCTCCGTTCGGTCGGACGGGATCCGATTGTGGCACAGATCCCTCTCACAACTCGAGCGTCGTTGAACTGAGCACGGCACGAGCCCTCTCGAAACTCGTGCGGTCCACTCAGACGATGAACTTGGCGAAGGGATGGAACCGAAATCGGTTGTTCGGGTCGACGCGGCGCTTGATGGTCTGGACCTTGGTCGCCATCTCCGCCGATCCGAAGATGTCGGACGCTTTCGCGCTGCGATCGACATCGTCCGGCTGCGAGTGTGTGCCGCTGAAATCCACACCGAGCCCCGGGACCTTTCGGGACTGGTCCACCACGGCGTTCGTCTTGTCAACGATGGCCCTTCGCTCCTCGGCGTTCTTCGACTGAGCGTCGTAGAGCGTGACGAGATCGACGAAGAACGCGTGTCGGCAGTTGCCGCTCGGTACGGGCGTGCCGGACTGCGCTGCGCCGCCGAGCGAGCGGATCTCCACGATCGAGAGCGGTGCCTCGTCAAGAGGCGCCTTGCCAACCACCGTGTCGCTCACGAAGTCGACGACGCTCTCGCTCGGCGCGCCGGTGGTTCCCGCACAGTGGTAGAGCGTGGCGAGCGGGTTGCCCTTCTGGCCGGCGATCACGGGCCACAGCGCAGCGGCGGCCTCGTACCACGAGCTCCAATGTGCCCGAGCCAACTCCGGCAGCTTCATCGAAGCCGCGAGTTCCTCGAGCGGCTTCACGAACGCAGCGGGATCCCCGTTGAAGGTGTCGTAGAAGACCGTCGTGGCGACGATCGCCTTGGTTCCCGTGACTACGACCTCGAGCGACACGGATTCGTTGGGGATGATCCGCTCGCGCATGAAGCGCATCGACTCGCGCGCGAACCGAACGGCCTGCTCCCGGTTCTCGAACCCGAACACGCGCTGCTCGGCGCCCTTGATGACGGACGCGTCGGCGAGCCGCAGCGTGATGTCAACGACGACGGAGAGCGCACTGCCTGCGCCCAGCATGGCGTTGAAGAGATCGTCGGCAGGGGTGATCGTGCGCACCTCGCCTGCGGCTGTCACCACAGTCATCTTCACGGCGCGCTGGCCGAGCAGGCCGAGCCGTCTGGAGAAGTAGCTGCTCAGACCGCCGTTGGTCATGTACCCCGCCACGCCGACGCCAGGTCCAGTGCCGACTGGGAGCGCACCACCTTCGGCGCGGACAGCTTCAACCAGTTCTCGGAAGACCACGCCTGATCCGATGGTGACCAGCCGCTCGCCGTCCGCGCGATGGAAGTCGATGGACTTGAGTCCGATGAGATCGAGGACCACCGCATTGCCGTCGGCGACCAATGCTGCGTTCGATGACTCATGCCCGCCGCAGACGCAGGCAATCGGAGTCGATGCGGGAGCCGATCGGATGATCTCGGCGATGTCGGCGGCGGACTTCGGACGGTAGATGCTCTTGGCGAGGCAGGTCACCGAGCCGCCCGGGCCGGCCTGAGGGGTGAGCAGCTTGTTGGCGCTCACGCTCCACGCTCGCTGCGCGAACCACTCATCGTTCGACTCCATCACGGGCTTCAACTGCACGGCCGAGGCACCACGCGCGCTCGCAGCGGGGGTTCCGCCCGCGAGCAGACCCATGCTGCCGATGGCGATGCCCTTCAGAGTCGTGCGCCGCGAAAGCGGTATTTCTGGATCGATCATTTCCGAGCTTCTCCGGCCGTCAGTGCGTTCGAATGTGGATGACCACCAATCAAAGGAGCGTTGCCGATGTGAGAGTAACAGGAGTGGAACGCAGCAAATAGGACATCCAAGCGGATCACCTCCGCCTGAGGCGGTTTGCATCGACCGCGAGGTGGGCTTGCGAAAGACTTCGCCAGAGCGGCGACTCTTCTGAGCATCATGGTCGCTCGGGTAGAATTCTCATGTAAGCCCCATGTTCGCCGCCCTCGAGCTGAAAGCCCCGACTGCGTCTGCCGCCACGCCGTTCAACAGCCCTCAGCGTTCGTCGATCGCCTGGCGAGCGCGTTGACGCTCCTGCTCGGCGTGCTGCTCGGCGTGCACATGCTGCCGAGCCTGCCCAAAGAACGACGCGCCCGGAAGACGGGACTCGCGCTGCCGACGGGCGCGGCGGGCGGCGCTGGCCCAGACGCGCGATGGGCCGCGAGGACTCCGGCGCGAGCGCGGCGGATCTGGAGCTCGACGCGGCGCACAGCCCCGCGCCCGGAGAGTCCCGAGCGCGGGGTCTGGAAACGAGCAGCGGAATCTCAGAGGTGATCGATCGTCACCAGCTGAGCCGGAGCCGTCGCTGAGTGGTGGTTCAGGGCGCAGCCCAAGTCGCCCTCGAAGTAGCGTCCGAAGCCGCCCAACGAGCCCGCCTCACGCCAATCACCGTGCTCCAGGTCACGGAAATCGAAGTTCGACGGATCGGTCGGCGCAAGGAACGGCGTCGTACTGGCGAACGCGGCGCCTTGATTCTCGAGGATCACCAGTCCCGTCGAGATGTTGGGAACGGGCCACACCGCGATGGTCGAGAACCCATTCAGGGTCCCCAGGCCCACGACGATGTCGAGGTCGCCGTCGAAGTCGGTGTCGAAGATCTCCGCGTCCGTTCCGAATGTGGCCGTCGCCGCAGACTGGTCGGGCAGCTGAGCGGAGGCGTCGATGTAGATCGGGGCGCCGCTCGGAGCGAAGGCGCGGAGCAGCAAGCGGTCTGGGCGCGGCAGGCCGGTGGCGACGCCCGGGCTGTTGGTGATCTGCCAGTTCGTGAAGTACAGATCGGGCAGGCCGTCGCCGTTGACGTCGCCCACCACCACATCGAGCGACTCGTCGTTCGCCACCGGCACGGGATTGGGCATCGGTGCATCGAAGAAGCCTTCGCGTTCGGCGGAGAACGGGCCGCCCTGGTTCACGAGGATGTAGTCACCACCCTCGCCGAACGGCGTCTGCGGCGACCGGCCGTCGACATTCGCGATCACGACATCGAGATCGCCGTCGAGGTCGAAGTCGAAGAGCTCGCAGTCCTCGGAGTCGTCCATGATGGCCGGCAGGTTCGTCGCCGTGACATCGATGAAGCTGGGACCGATCCCCTGGGCGAGCTGGTTGAAGAACATGCGGTTCTGCATGCCCGTCATCGGCGAGAAGGCGGAGGCGAAGAACAAGTCCAGGTCGCCGTCGCCGTCCAAGTCGCCCACTTCGATGTCGGCGGGAAACGAGCTGCCCAGCGCCGTCGGGAAGCCGGCCTTGCTGGCCGACATCTCGCTGAAGCCGCGCCACTGACCAGTCGCGTCGAGGCCCTGGTTCAAGAACACACGCGAGAACTCCAGGCCGCCCACGGCCACCGCGAGGTCCAGGGTCCCGTTGTTGTCCAGGTCGGCCAGCTCGGCCGAGAAGGCGTTGCCCGCCGAGAGCTGGGTCGACATCGGATCGCGAGCACCCGCCACCGTCGTCCACAGCCACACGCCCTGCGTGCCGACGCCGATGGTGTCGTTGTCGCCGTCGCCGTCGACATCACCTTGCTCGATATCCGACCAGCGCGCCTTGATGAGGTCGGAGCCCGGAACCTGGGATCCACCGGAGTAGAAGCGGGAGGGTTGCAGCAGGCCGCTCTGGACCTGACGCAGCTGGCCGTTGCTCACGGTGAGCGGCGGCGCCGGAATGCCCGGGCGCTGCATCAGCACCTGGATGTCGAGGAACACCCCGGCGAGCTCGGCGGTCCAGTCGAACGCGAAATCGAGGTCTTGCACGCCCGAGGCCGGAATCACGCCGAACACACCGTTGCGCGGCGTGAACAGCGCCCCCGCGAGCGCCTCGATCGGCGCGCTGACCGGGCCGAGCACGCCGGGAAATGGGATCTGTGTGTCGAACCCGCCGCCGGGCGCCGGCACGGCAGCGCCGCCGAACAGCTGGTAGATGGATCCGGGAGGGCCCGAGATCGTGATCGGTGGCGTGCCGCCGAGCCCGGTGGTCCGGCCCGCGATGACCTCGCGCACCGTGAGACCCGCCTGGCGGTCTTCGATGGTGACGGGCTGTCCTTGCAGGGCCAGCGCGGTGGTGGAGATCGAGCCGAGCCCGGTCAGGGCCACACTCGCAACGATGAAGTGTCGATTTTTCATGGCGATTGGAATTGAAAGAGACCTCGTAAATGTGTCCCTAGGCACTCCCTGGGGCGCACCACAAAGGCGCGTCGTCGGTCCACTTCCGCCATGATTTTTCCGAACCAGGCCGCGACGGACAGCGGATGAGACCTCGCCGTCGAGCCGCCGAGCCACGCATGACCTTCCGCAGTGGCTCACGATGTCCGCATCAGCGGCAACTTCGACCCGAGTGCCGAGTCCGGTGTCTTTTCAGCGGGCTGCGCGGCCGCAGGTGGTTGTACTCGCGCCGCCATGCCTCGATGACTGCGCGCGCCTCGACCAGCGTGAAGAAGGTCCCTCCGTTCAGAAGCTCGTCACGCAGCTTGCCGTGGAAGCTCTCGATGTAGCCGTTCTCCCATGGGGAGCCCGGCTCGGGCCTCGATTGGCCGGACTTGCGAGGCTGCGAGGTGTGCGGCGGCGGTGGTGCGGGCGCTTTGGATAGCCGCGGACCTGAGTGTCGCCTTCCTCTCGCGTTGGGCGCTGCCGGCCGGCGCGCTGACCGGCGCGGCGGCGCTTTTCCACCGGCTCGCGATCCAACCTCTGCCCGCGCCGGTTTGGGACGGCGCGGGCGAGCGTCCAATCAGCCGCCGATCGTGTCGATCGCGGCCTTGACTGCGGCCTGCAGCTCCTTGTCCTCGCGTTCGAGCAGCTTCACGAGCGCCGGCAACAAGGGGTGCGCGCCAGCATCGCGAGCGCCTTGACTGCTCCGAGGACGACATCGCGGTTGCGGTTGTCGAGCAGCCTGGAGAGCTCGGCGACCGTCGCCTCTTCGACCGTCACCGCCTTGCGCCAGGCCTCGAACTCGGCCACGACCTCGCGCTCCAGGCGGAGCTTGTTCGCCACTCGAGCGCAGCTTCGCGCCTAGGGCGGAAGTCGACCTGCGCTGAACCATGCGGCGAGGAGTGCGCCAAGTTCGCTCTCCCGTGCTGTCGAATCGAAGGCGCCGACGCGCGGGCGATGGTCGGCGGAGTCTGCACGCGAGTCTGCCTGACAGCGTGAGAGCGCGCCGTCGTCGGCCGCTGTCGCAGGGCAGTCGGCCGCAGCGGCGGATGAGCGCGTCCGTTGCGCGGGGCTGTTCGAAGGAGCAGCAGCACGGTGCTACGCTCTCCACATGCATACATCCGCTGTCTTGCTGCTCTCGACGCTCCTCGCCGGTGCTCCGCGCGGCGCCAACGCCCCCGTTGCGCGCCCGTGCACGGGCATTTCTCTCGCCGCCGCCGATGGGTCGCAGATCGTGGCGCGCACGGTCGAATGGGCGCTCGGAGACGCTCAACACGACCGCCTCGCGGTCGTGCCGCGCGGCAAGCGCTTTCAGTCTGTGGTTCCAGAGGGTGCGACGGGCTTCGCGTGGACTGGCCAACACGGGTTCGTGACGATCACGGCCTACGGGACCGATTACGGTCCGGACGCGCTGAACGAGCGCGGCCTGTACATCGGCATGTACTACTTCCCGGGCTTCGCCGACTACGCGCCGTGGGATCCGGCGCAGGCCTCGCGCAGTTGCAGTGTCGGCGATTTTCAGCAGTGGTTGCTGTCGAGCTTCAGCAGCGTGGCTCAGGTGCGGCAGCACATGAACGATCTGCGCGTGGTCTATGTCGCCGACGAGCGCTTCGGCGGTGCGCCGTTGCCGTTCCACTGGAAGATCGCCGATCCGACGGGGGAGTGCATCGTCGTGGAGATCGTCGAAGGCGGGCGCGTCGAAGTGTTCGACGCCTTCCGCGGTGTGATCACCAATTCGCCGGGCTACGACTGGCACCTCACGAACCTGCGCAACTACCTCGGGCTCGCGCCCGGGTCCGTCGAAACGCTGCGGATCGACGGGCGCGAGTTCGCTCCGCTCGGCGGCGGCGCGGGACTGCGCGGGTTGCCGGGCGATTTCACGCCTTCGTCGCGCTTCGTGCGAGCCGCCCTGTTGAGCTCCTGCGTGCGTCCGCTCGCAGACGGTGAGGACGCGGTGTTCGAGGCGTTTCGGCTGCTCGACAGCTTCAACATTCCGGTCGGCACCACCGCACCCGCCGCGCAGCTTCCGCGCGACATCCCATCCGCCACTCAGATCACGGTCGTGTCCGACCTGACGCGCCGCGCGCTGTACTTCCACACCATGCACAACCGGCAGGTGCGCAAGCTCGATCTCGCCAAGATCGACTTTGCCAATGTTCCGCAGCAGGTGATCGAGGACCCGCTGCGCCGGCAGGCCGTCGCGGAGCTCGAGGTTCGAGCACGCTGAGCGCATCCGCGGACGCAAGAGCTCCGGCGCTGCGCGCCCGCAGCGGGGGCTCGTCGACGAACTGGCGACCGCACAGCTCGCGGAAGCGACGACAGCCAAGGGCGCTGTGCGCTTCCACATGGCTGTGAAGGATCTGCAATCGTCGGAGGACTCAGCGCTGCCGTGTCGGGTCAATCGCGGCGATGTGATGTTCGGCGTGTGCTGAGCGAGCCGCGCGCAGTGGTCGGATTCCGCGCGGGTCCACAACACTCCAGAGCTTGGTCGTCGAATCCAAGGCTCACGCCGGGACCAGCGGAGAGACCGGCGGAATCACGCTGAGCGTGACCGCCATCGTCACCAGATCGAGCGGCACGCCGAGCTTGAGAAAGTCGTTGAAGCGGTAGCCGCCAGATCCGGCGGATAGGACATCCAAGCGGAGCACCTCCGCCTCTGGCGGTCGGCTTCGACCGTCAGAGGGAGGTTCGACGCGGTCGGCCGACCCGTCAAGTGGCCTCGGGTTGGTTTACTGATCGTCATGCGTCGCAGTCACATCGCCACGCTCCACCCCGCACGGTTTGGATCTGACGCCTCGGCTCGGTGGCCGAGCGACCGAAACGCGGGGGAGAGCCTGGTGCCGCGGCGAAACCCGCTGGCGACAGCGGGGTTGAAGGCACATAGACTCGCCCGAGGCACTTGCGATGCTCACCCTCACGCCGCTGCTCCTTGCCTGCGTTCCTCAGTGCGTCGATCCCGCAGTGCCGCCCGGCGGCTTCGCCATCATGTCGGCGCTGGATCAACTGGTCACATTTTCCGACGGCGCCACGACGCGCGCCGATGTGCGCCGGCCGAGCGCGGCGCCGGGCGCCTGCGGTTGGCCGATGCTCGTGCTGGTGCACGGGATCGGCGGCAACAAGGCCTCCCTGAACGGCAGCGCGCAGTCGTTCGCGGCGCAGGGGTATTTCTCACTGACCTTCGATGTGCGCGGCCATGCGACGCACAGCGGCGGACACACACACTTCGGGCAACGCGAGCGCTTCGACCAGATGGAGCTGATGCGCTGGGCGATTGCGAGCTTCGCGGGCGTCGTCGACGGCTCGCGCATCGGGGTCAACGGGGCGTCGCAGGGCGGCTCCACGCTTGGCAGGCCGCCGCCTGGAGCGGAGCGCCGGTCGAGGCCAATGCCTGGGGCGTCGCGGGCAACTACCCCGACATCGACGCGATCGTGGCCGACAACACCAGCCCCGACTTCGAGGCCAACTTCGCGCCGCAGCTGCTCGGCGTGCACAGTGCCAGCGGGGCGATCATCCTCGGCGGCGGCGTCAACTTCGAGCCGGTGTTCCGCGCGCAGGTCAACACGGCGCTGCGTTCCGAGGACTGGGCCAGTTTTGCGGCGCTCATGACCGATCCGCTGCGCGATCCGCTGCCACGCGTGAGTTCGATCAGCACGCCGATCATGGCCATGATTGCGTACGACGACTTCGCCTTTCCGGCATACGCGCTGGCCGAGGCCTGGCAAGCGTTGCCGGCCGCGACTCCGCGCAAGCTCTACCTAGGGACCGGCGGCCACCAGTCGCCGAACAACAACGGCGAGAACGCGTTCCGCGCCAACTGGCGTC
This sequence comes from Planctomycetota bacterium, assembly GCA_016872795.1. Taxonomy (GTDB): domain Bacteria; phylum Planctomycetota; class UBA1135; order UBA1135; genus F1-120-MAGs118. The sequence continues at coordinate 23,422 of VGYZ01000032.1, read as the reverse complement.
GGCAGTGGTTCGATCGCTTCCTCAAGGGCGTCGCCAACGGCATCGACGGCGGCGCGAGCATCACCTACGCGGTCACGCCGAGCGACCTCTCGCAGTACACCTCGCCGAGTTCGAACTGGACGCGCAAGACCGCCGATGCGTGGCCGCCCGAAGGCGCGCACGAGTACCGCCTGTTCCTCCACCAGGGCGCGCAGCTCACGCCGTTCGCGCCGACGGGCCCCGAGACGACGGAGTCGATCCACCAGACCGTCGCGGCCGGCTTCGACATGGACGATGTGGTCAACGGCGGCTTCAACCTCGCCTTGGTCGAACTCAACATCCCGCGCCGCACGCTGAGCTACGACTCAGCGCCGCTCGACTCCGCGATCGAGTTCGCCGGCGACCCGCGCGTGCGCCTGTCGGTGGCGTGCGCGACCGACCGCTATCAAGTGCGCGCCTCGTTGTGGGACATGCCGCCGAGCGGTACAGCGCGCTACATCTGCGGCGGCTCGTACTTCGTCTTCGATGACGCGCCAGCCGGGCCCAATGTGTTCGAGGTGCACCTCAACGCCAATGCCTATCGCTTCGAAAGCGGCCATCGCGTCCGAGTGCAACTGGAGAACCTCCAGATCCACCAGCCGCCCGTGGGGGCAGGGCTGCGCTTTGGACCCTACATCCACGCTTTCGATCTGGAGGTTCGCCACTCCTCGACGGAGCTCTCCTGGATCGATCTCCCGGTGAACGAGTGCCAGGCGATCGTCTACGGCGCGCCGCAGCTCAACTCGCAGGGCTGCTCGCCGTCGCTTTCGACCTCGGGCTCGCCCAGCGTGAGCTCCGCGGCGCCGTTCGGCATCGACGCGCACAACCTCATCAACAACAAGAGCGGCCTGCTCTTCTACGGCTTCGCCCTCCGCGCCTCGCCCTTTCACGGCGGCACGCTGTACATCGACCCGCCGCTGCGCCGCACCGCGCTGCAGAACTCGGGTGGAAACGCGCCGCCCGACGATTGCTCGGGCGCGTTCAGCTACGACTTCAACGCGCGCATCCAGAGCGGCGTCGACCCCAGTCTCGTCCATGGCGCGCGCGTGTTCGCGCAGTACTGGAGTCGCGATCCGTCGAGCGCGCCGGCGACCAATCTCACCAACGCGGTCGAGTTCACGGTCTGCAACTGAGCTACTCGCGCGGCGCAGCTCGACTTTGCCTGAGCCGCGCGTCCCTTACGCCGACGACCATGCCGACGCGCGCGACCGAGCCGCTCGACTGACCACTGAAGCTGCCGTTTTCGCCGCGCTTGGAGACCCACCTGTTGCCGAGGCGAGCGACGGTGGTGCGCGAGGCGCGCGGGGCGGTGGCGCGGGCGAGGAGCGTGCTCGACGGAGCAAGCGGCGGGTGCCGGAGCGGTGCGGGCAGGTGAGGACATCGACGGCAAGAACGCGTCGCGAGAGCTCGGCCCATGTTGAGCGCGGCGGGCGCGAGCGGGCGGAGGAGTTGGGAGCGAGCGGGGCGCGGGAAGGTGAGGTGGATGGGGCACGCGCGTGGGCAGGATGAGAGTGCGCCAGGCGGAGGTCGGCGCGAGGACGCCGTGGTGGGTGAGCGGATGGGCGCGTGGGGGCGGAGAGAGGGCGGGGAGGCGCTCGATGAAGGTGAGCGGCTCGAGGGAGACGGCGGATGTGCCGTCGCGACAGTGGCGCTTGAGGCCGGGGCTGACGCGGCCGTCCCGCGATGTCCGGGCTCGACCGCGCAACATTGACGGACGCGGAGCGCGGGCGCTCGGTGGCGTGGGCGCCCGAGGCGAATGCGGCGGCGACCTGCACGGTCTGAGTGCCGGAGTGCGGTGCGCAGGGTGGGGGGCGTCGGACGCGGGGACGGAGATCGGGAGCGTCAGCGGCGGGGCGTGGCCGACCCTCGATGCGTCCGGCTGCCTGTGCTCGGTGTTCGAGTGCCGCACCGGGGTGGTGCTCGACTCTGCGTGAGTGACCTACACGCGGCCCTGAGAGAGCGACGGGGCGGCGCACGAAATCCGCGTTTTTCGGCGCAGCGCGCCGTGGAACGCGCCGCGTGCGCCCCCTAGACTTCGGTGGCGCGCGCGACATCTCGCGCTGCGCCTCTCGACGCACCCTCGGGGTCACACCATGTCGTTCCTCCCTCGCCGTCCCGTTCTGGCCCTCGCCGCTCTCGCCACCCTCTTCGCCGCTTCCTGCGCCACGCCGCTCAAGCTGCGCGGACTCGGCAACGACGGCCTCGTCGTCGGCCGCCTGAAGTCGGTCAACCCGCTCGAAGTCGTGGTGCCGAAGATCGAGAACGCCTCGGGCCAGCGCAGCGTGCCGCTCGAGTCGCTGCGCGCGGAGTTCCAGAAGGGACTCGTGCGCCTGCGCTATTCGCCGCTCGCGCTCGAGTTCGTCGACCGCAATGTGCAGGTCACCGAAGCGTCCTACATGCCTGGCACGCTCGGCGAGCAGGCCTCGCTCAAGGTCGTCGTCACGGGTTGGGACACCTCGCGCTGGAACTCCCACGCCAACCTCGTGGTCGACCTCGATGTGTACCTGCTCGACGCAATCGAGCCGCAGACCTCCAGAGCGCTCTGGGGTGGCCACGCCACGCGCACGATCGACCTCTCGACCCAGCGCGCGAGCTTCGTCAGCGAAGGCGCGATGTTGCAGCGCGCCGTCGAGCTGGCGGTCGAGGAAACGCTGGCGTCCCTGCCGGCGCGCGACGCCGAGCGCGGCCCGACGACCCGCTAGCTGCGCGGCCTTCCCTGAGGGGAGTGTGGGAGCTGGGCTGCTCCCTGGGCGGCCCCACCGACTGGGCGCTCGAGCCAGCGGGGCGGGCTTGCGCTCGAGCCAGCGGGGCGGGCTTGCGCTCGAGCCAGCGGGGCGGGCTTGCGCTTGAGCCAGCGGGGCGGGCTTGCGCTTGAGCCAGCGGGGCGGGCTTGCGCTTGAGCCAGCGGCGTAGGCTCGCTATGCTCCTCGGCCTCCAAGTGGAGCGCCGATCGGCTTGCGGCGCCCCCCGGAGTCGGGCCGTCAGGTCCGACCCCGACGGGCCGGTTCCAGACATCGCTGCGCGCGAGGTCGCCGGCGCACCCCAAGGCTGGGGCCCCTCGCGCGAGGGCTGCCCGGGCCTTCGGGGCAAGTGGTCAAGCCCGACGAAAGCGCATTCACGACATGGCCATCACCGCCGCCCGCAAGGCCGAGATCATCCAGCAGTTCGCCACCCACACGGGTGACTCGGGTTCTCCCGAAGTGCAGGTCGCGCTGCTGAGCGAGCATGTCAACAACCTGACCGAGCACCTCAAGCTGCACCGCAAGGACTACAACTCGCGCCGCGGCCTGCTCGTGATGGTCGGCGTCCGCAGCAAGCTGCTCAAGTACCTGCGCCGCCGCGAGCCTGCTCGCTACACGGCGCTCGTCGAGAAGCTCGGCCTGCGCAAGTAGAGCCACGCGCGCTCGCGCGAACCAAAGACGCCCACGCCCGCCGACGAACGTCACCAGCGAACCTACACGAGCTTGGCCGATCCATCTCTCCCTCGAGCGCGCTTGCGACGAGCCGCACCCGCGGCCCGCCGGGGCGCTCGCTCGCTTGTGGGCCGAGTGCGCCGCGCCACCCCCCGCCGCACGCGCTCCGCCCGCGCCCCTGAACGACTTTTTTCGAAGCAACGAAGCTGACAGAAGGAAACCAACGATGATTCTTGAACCCGTTCGCGTCTCCCGCGAACTCACCGGTGGGCAAACGCTCACCCTCGAGACCGGCCAGATGGCCCGTCAAGCCCACGGCGCCGTGATCGCCACCTTGGGCAGCACCAAGTGCTTTGCCGCCGTCGCGTGCGGCCCGGCGAAGGACGAGCAGGACTTCTTCCCGCTGACCGTCGACTACCGCGAGAAGACCGAAGCCGCCGGCAAGATCCCGGGCGGCTTCTTCAAGCGCGAAGGCCGCCCGACGACCAAGGAGATCCTCTCCATGCGTCTGACGGACCGCGCCATCCGCCCGCTGTTCCCCGAGGGCTTCAAGAACGAAGTCCAGGTCATGAGCCACGCGCTCAGCTACGACGGCGGCCTCAACTCCGATGTGGTGGCGATGATCGCCTCGTTCGCCGCGGTGCACATCAGCCACATTCCGTTCCACGGCTCCATGGGCGCCGTGCGCATCGGTCACTTGGACGGCGCCCTGTGCGTCTTCCCGCCCGACGCGCGCCGCCGTCAGGAGTCGCGTCTCGACCTCGTCGTCGCCGGCCACATGGAAGGCCTGTGCATGGTCGAGGCCAACGCCAGGGAGCTGCCCGAGAAGGATGTCATCGACGCGCTCGAGCTCGCCCACAAGGTGATCCGCGAGATCGCCGGGCTGATCGAGGAGCTGCGCGCCAAGGCCGGCAAGCCCAAGATGGAGTGGGTCGCGCCGAAGACCGACGCGGACCTGCAGGCCAAGGTCGACAGCTACCGCCCCGCGATCCGCGAGGTGATCTTCACGCCGGGCAAGCACGATCGCCACGACGCGCTCGCCAAGGTGGTCGACGGAGCCAAGGCCGCGCTCGTCGCGGGCATCACCGACGAGAAGGCGCTCAAGGCGCGCACGAAGGAAGTCAAGGCGCTGCTCGAGAACTTGGTCGCCCAAGTCGAGCGCGACGCGATCCTCGACGGTCGCCGCGCCGACGGTCGCGCCATGGACCAGATCCGCGAGATCGCGATCTCGCCGGACTTCATCCCGCGCGTGCACGGCTCGGTGCTCTTCACCCGCGGCGAGACGCAGGCGCTCGTCAGCGTCACGCTCGGCACGGCCGACGATGAGCAGATCATCGACGGGCTCGAGGACGAGTACCGCAAGAACTTCTACCTGCACTACAACTTCCCGCCGTACTCGGTCGGCGAGACGCGCCGCATCTCGGGCCCCGGTCGCCGCGAGATCGGTCACGGCATGCTGGCGGAGCGCGCCCTCGCGGCGGTGCTGCCGCCCAAGGAGCGCTTCCCGTACACCATCCGCATCGTCAGCGACATCATGGAGTCCAACGGCTCCTCGTCGATGGCGAGCGTGTGCGGTGGCTGCCTCGCGATGATGCTCGCGGGCGTGCCGCTGTCGCAGCCGGTGGCCGGCATCGCCATGGGCCTGATCACCGAAGGCGGCCGCTACGCGGTGCTCTCGGACATCATGGGCTCGGAGGACCACAACGGCGACATGGACTTCAAGGTCGCCGGCTCGGGCCTCGGCATCACGGCGCTGCAGATGGACATCAAGGTCAAGAGCGTGTCGCGCGAGATCCTCGAGCAGGCGCTCGAGCAGGCGCGCCTCGGCCGTCGCGAGATCCTGAAGAAGATGCTCGCCGCGGTGCCGCGCCCGGCGGCGCAGATCAGCCCCTTCGCCCCGCGCATGGAGCTGATCCAGATCCCGGCCGACAAGATCGGCTACCTGATCGGGCCCGGCGGTCGCCAGATCAAGGCGCTGCAGGAGCAGTACAAGGTCAAGATCTCGATCCTCGACGACAAGGGCAATGTGCAGGTCGCCGGCGTCGATCGCGCCAAGGTGGACGCGTGCCTCGACACGATCCGCGGCATGTGCGAGACGCCGCAGATCGGCACGAAGTACTCGGGCACCGTCAAGGGCATCAAGGACTTCGGCGCGTTCGTCGAGATCCTGCCCGGCGTCGAGGGCCTGCTGCATGTCAGCGAACTCGACCACGGCTATGTCAACCGCGTGACGGACATCGTCAATGTCGGTGACGCGGTCGAGGTGGTCGTGATCCATGTCGACGATCGCGGCAAGATCAAGCTCTCGCGCAAGGCGCTGCTCCCCGGCGGCGAGATTCCCTCCGAAGGCGGCGAGGGCGGCGACGGTGGCTTCGAGGGCCACCCCGAAGGCGGCGAGCCGGCCTACGGGGGCGGCGAGCGCTCGGAGCGCGGCGGCGGCGATCGCGGTGGTTACCGCGGCGGTCGCGGCGGCCGTGGTGGTCGCGGCGGCGGTGGCCGCGGTCGCGGTCGCGACTAGAGAGCTCTCACGCTCCGAAGTCGCGCAAGCGTGCGAAGGCCGGTGGACGCGCGATGTCCGCCGGCCTTCGCCGCTTCGGTGGCTACATCGCTCGCTCGCGCGCGGGCCGGATAGGATGCGCTCGTGTCGATCCTCGCGCGCTCCCTGCTCTCGCTCGCGGCCCTCGCGCCGTTCTCGAGCGGACAGGAGCGCGCCCCGATGACCTCGGTGGTCGAGGCGCCGTTTGTCCCCTCGACGGTGCTGGTCCTCGATGGCGACGGGACCGAGTGGCGCGGCGAGCGCGCGCCCGACCTCGTGATCGAGCGGCCGGACCAGCTCGTCTCCCTCGACGGCCGCGCGCCGGGCGCCCTGTGGCGCGGGCCCGCCGACGCCAGCGTACGCGTCTGGTTCGGCTGGAATGCGAGCGATCTGTTCCTGTGCGGCGAGGTGCGCGACGACCTCGAGCAGCACGACGCCCAGCGCTGGTACGAAGGCGACTGCATCGAGCTGTACCTCTCGACCGCCGATGTCGTCGCGCAGTGGGGGGCCGACGACTGGCAGGTGATGCTCGCGCCCTCGTGGAGCGAGCGGCCGTGGGGCGTGTATCCGCGCGCGGGGCAGCCGGGCCGGCCGGACGGCGGCTTCGGCGGCGTCGAGGTCGCGGCGCAGGAACTGGCGGGTGGCTATCGCTTCGAGGCGCGCATCCCGTGGCGCTCCTTCGGTCGCTTCGCGCCGAGCGCGGGCGCGGAGCTCGGGCTCAACTTCTCCCAGTGCGACCGAGACCAGCGCGGCTTCCTCGAGACCTATGCCACCTGGACCGGCGAGGCGGAGATCGCGCTGCGCGCCGAGCGCCGCGGTCTGTTGCGCCTGCTCGCGCCGAGCGAGGAAGAAACGCTCGCGGCGAGTGCCGCCAGCGACGAGGGCGCTCGCCCGTGGCTGCTCGCGGCGCTCGCCGGGCTCTACGGACTCGCGCTGCTCTCGCGCAAGGTGTGGCGCCAGTCGCGGGCGCGCCACATCGGCCTGCGCATCGGCATCGGCGCGTTCGCGCTCGCGGGGGCCGTCGCGATCGGCGTGCGCATCGCGCGCGTCAGCGCGGCCGAGGAGCGACGCGAAGAGCTCGTCGCCTACGGCGAGGCCTTCGACGCGCTGCTGCGCTCGGGATTGCTCGGGCAGCCCGAGCCCCAGGAGCTCTTGCGCGAGGCAGCGACCCTCTTGTCCGGCGGAGCGATCTCTCCCGAGCCCGCGCGCGAGCATGTGGCGCTGGTGCCCGGTGGCGCCACTCTCGGGCCCGCGCTGCGCACGCTGCGCAGCGACACCGCGTTCCAGCCCATGGCGCTCGCTGGCCGCGCGCCGCTCTCCGGCGTCACGCTGTCGCCGGCCCAGTCGCTCTCGCTGCCGCTCGCGAGTCCAGCGCAGGTCGATGGCCTCCTCGTGGTCACGCGCGTCAGCGATCCGCGCTACGCACGCACCAGTCCGCGCGAGATCCCGATCCTCTCGATCGAGGTGCGCCGCGGCGGGCGAGCCGTCGCGCCGCCCTTCGAGGTGCGCGACGCGCTCGACCTGCACTTCGATGCGGACTCCCACCTCGAGCGCGCGGGACTCGAGCCGGCGCTGCTGATCCCCGGGGGGCCGCGCGGCGAGCTGCACGCCGACGCGCTCGCGCTCGCGCTGCCGGCCGCGGTCGAGGCCGACGAGGTGCTCGTGCGCCATGTCGGACCGCCGACGAGCTACTCCGTGCAGGTCGTGGCGGCGAGCGCGCGCGTGCCGCGCGCCGGGCCGGTCGACCTCGGGAGCCTGCGCACCACCGCGGAAGGCCAGTGGCGCTGGGCGCTCGCCGATCCGACCATCGAGGCCGAGGTCGTCGCGCCCGGCCGCACGCCGCGCAAGGTCGCGCGCGGGCAGCTCGCTCGATCGCTGCGGCTCGGTACGGAGCAGCTCGGCACGCTCTACCTGCGCGATGTCGCGCCGCCGGCGAAGTCGGTGTGGGAGACCGCGCCGCTGGTGACGCTGGCCTCGGTGGCGCCGTTCCTCGTCGCCTTGTTCGCCGAGTGGCTCGGCACGCGGCGGCGACTGCGCGGCAAGCTGGCGGTCGGCTTCGCGGTGACGAGCGCGGTGCCGCTGCTGGCGTTGACGCTGCTCCTCGACGCGTCGTTGAGCGCGGAGCACCGCTCGCGCGAGTCCGAGCGCGCCTCCGAGGCGATCGCGCGCGCGGAGGCGCAGCTCGAGCGCGAGCTGCGCGAGCTCGAGCGCGAGGCCGCGCGCCTGCTGCGGATCGTCGAGCTGAAGAAGCGCGTCGACGGCAGCTTTCCGGAGACGAGCGAAGAGCTCGCACAGGCGTGGGGTGAGCCGCAGGGGGACATGCGTTGGCTCGAGCGCACGAAGCCCGATGGACGGCGTGTGCGCGTTGGCCAAGGTGCGACCTGGCGTGCGCTGCCGCGCTCGTTCGCGTTCGAGTCCGGCCCCGCGCGACCCTTCGGGCAGCTGTGGCTGTTCGGCGTGGCGCAGACAGCGCCGGGTGCGGAACAGCCGCTCTCGGTCGCCGTGGCGCGCGCACCGGGACTTCCGGGTTCCTCCACGACGGCGCGCTCCGATGTACGCCTCGTGGGCGCGGGCTCGGATCCCGCGCCGGTGGCGGCGGATCTCGAATCGGGCGCGCTCGACTTGCGGCGCGGCGTGTGGGATGCGCGCGGCGCGGACCTCGTGGGTGTGCTCGTCGTGCCGCAGCGCGAGCGCGCCGAAGCGGTGCTCGGCCGCTACTCGCTGACCGAGCTCCTGCTCGCCGCCGGCATCACGGCCGTGTTCACGGTGCTGCTCTTCGCGGGCATCCTCACGGGGCACCTCGTCGGACCGATCGAGCGCCTCGACCGCGCGCTGCGCGCGGGGCGGCCGGGCGAGGTCGAGCCTGAAATCACGGACGAGGTCGGCAACCTCGCGGTGGCCGTGCGCGACTATTCCGAGCAGATTGCCGAGCGCGTGCGCGAGATGGAGCGCTTGCAGAGCGCGCAGGGCGAGCTGTCGCGGCGGCTCGATCCCGATCAGGCTCGCGAGGCCATTCTGGCCTTCTTCGCGCGCCACACGCGGGCCACGGGGCTCGCGATCCTGTGGCGCGGCGAAGCGGGAGAGGAGCCGCGGATCTACGCCGAGGGGGGGCGCGACCTGCCGTTGCCGGACGAGGCGCTCACGCTGCACTCCGCGCTGGTGGCGGGCGAGCTCGTGACGGTCGTCGATCGCGGGCAGAGCGCGGTCTTGACCGACTTCGAGCGCACGGTGCTCGGAGCGGCTCGACGCGTGCTGTGTCTGCCGCTGGTCGCCTCGGGCGAGACGCGCGGCGCGGTGGTGGTCGGCTTTGACTCGGACCTTCCGGGCAAAGATCAGGCCTTCCTGCTCGCCGCAGCGTCGCAGTCGGCGATCGTGCTCGAGAACGCGCGCCTCTACCGACAGGCCGTGCGCGACGCGGTCACGGGCTTCCTCTCCGACCCGGGCTTCCGTCAACGCGTGGCGGACGAGATCCGCCGCGGAGGCGCGGGCACGGGCCTGACGCTGCTGCAGATTCACCTCGCGGGCTTGCCGCGCGATGACGAGCGCGCCGGCGAACGGCTGCGCGAGGCGGCCAGCCGCCTGGGGACCTCGATTCGCGGAGTGGCCGTGTTCGGTCGCTCGGGCGCGGCGGACTTCAAGCTGGCCTTGCCATGGCGCGGCTCGCCCCCGGACGCCGAAGCCCTCGCCGCGAGGGTGGTCGATCGACTCACCACGGGGGCGTGGCCCGACGGCGAGGCCGTGACCGGGATCTACAGCGCCCACGCCACTTGGCCCGTCGACGGCCCGAGCGCGCGCTTCGTGCTCGCGGTGCTCGAGGAGCGCATGGCCGAGGTCCAGTCGGGCCCGCCGACGGTCAACATCGCTCAGCTCGCGGGCCTCGTGCCGGTGGACTTCGTGGCCGCGAGCCCGGTCATGATCCAGCTGCTCGACACCCTGCGGCTGATCGCGGGACAGGACTTCTCGGTGCTCATCGGCGGCGAGACCGGGGTCGGCAAGGACCGCGTCGCCGAGCTCGTCCACCGTTGGAGCCCGCGCTCCAATGGGCCGCTGGTCCATGTGCATTGCCCTTCGCTCTCGGCGAGCTTGATCGAGGACGAGCTGTTCGGGCATGTCAAGGGCGCCTTCACGGGGGCCCATTCGCGGCGCGTGGGGCCGTTCGAGTACGCGGTCGGCGGCACGGTGGTGCTCGACGAGATCGGTGGCCTGCCCGCGGCGGGTCAGGTGGCACTCCTGCGCCTGTTGGAGTCCAAGGAAGTTCAGCCGCTGGGTTCGAGCTCGACGATCCGGATCGATGTACGCATCGTGGCGACCACCTCGGTCGACCTCGCGCACGAGGTCGAGGCCGGGCGCTTCCGTCAGGACCTCTACTACCGGCTCAATGTGGCCCATGTGACCGTGCCGCCCCTGAGGCAACGGCGCGCCGCGATCCCCAAGCTGGTGGAGGCCTATGTGCGCCGCTTCAACGAGCGCGCCAACCGGCCCGTCACCGGAATCGATCCCAAGGTCTTCGACGCGCTCCACGACCACAGCTGGCCCGGCAACCTGCGCGAACTGGAAAATGTGCTCGCCCGCTCCTGCCTGCTGGCCCAAGGGGGCGAGCTCGGGCCGGAGTACCTCGCCTTGGTGGCGGTCGAGCCCAGCGGACCGGTCTCGTACGAGGACCTGACCGGCGGGAGCCTGTCGGAGCGTGCCGCGCGGCTGCTCGAGCGGCTCGGTCCCGGCGACCGGACCAGCTCGGCGGAGTTCGCCGAGGTCGAAGGCATCTCCGCGCGCACGGCCCTGCGAGATCTGCAGTGGCTGGTCGAGCAGGGGTACCTGAATCAGGAGGGCAGTCGGCGCGGCGCCCGCTTCCGCAGGACTTCGAGGGCCATTCCGAGCCGTTCTGGGCCACAACGGCACGCGCTTGGCGAATAATGGCGAATTGGACGCGGGTGGAACGGGGCGCCGCCGGCGGAAGAGTCCGCCCCGGCTCGGCGCGAAACGGTGGGCATAAACCTCTGTGGTGAATGGGCTTAGGGAGCGATCCTCGCACGAGTGCGGTGCGTATCGGCAACGCTGGACCGTCCCTTGCAAAGTCGCGTTCCGAACGAGGAGACCACCATGAACGCCCTGCACTGGATCGTGTCGCTTGCCAGCTTGCTCGCCCCCTTCACTCAGGCGCCGCTACCCGCCGCGGGCCTCGAAGGGTGCGTCGCGGTTGAAACCGTCGCGCCCGAGACCGTCGCCGCCGCGAGCCGGGACTGGGTCGCCAAGTCCACCGATAGTGTGGTCGGGCTCAAGGAGGCGTCGCAGGTGTCCAACCCGGCCGTGGTCGACTGGCAGGCGCTGCTCGAGGCGACGCCTGAGATGCGCAAGCTGCGCAGCGAGAAGATCGCCGCGGACTCGCCGGAGGGCATCCAGCTGCTCACGGAGGCTGCCAACCGCGCGACCACGGCCTGCGAGAACCTGCGGGCGAGCCGAGGGTACTGCAGCGTGTGGAAGTCGATCCGCCACAAGGACGGTCGCGCCGTGGCCGACATCACCGACCTCGTCAAGGCGCAGCTCTAGCGACGGACCCCCGAACGGGCCCCGCGCGCCACGCTCCCCACCGGCCGGCCCAGATCCAATCTCAGGTCACCCTCCCCAGCGCGGTCCGCTGCGCCTACTCTCGAAGGTCGGCCGCGGCGCGGCCCACACCTCGGACTGCACTTGCTCCCGACTTCCACTGCTCACCTCTCGCGATCCTGTGTCGCCCTGTGCGCGGCGCTCCTCGCCGCGTGCCCGTCGCTCGTGGGGTGCCGCACCGCGGGCGACGAGGCCAGACGCACGACGCCCGGAGAGCTGTCGCCGGACGAGTTGCGCGAGCTGCTCGAGCAGGGCACGATCCGCCCGGTGACGCAGTTCGAAGGGGATGACCCCTTCGCGAGCCTCGAGGGAGGAATGGACGGGGCCGGTGCGGGCGACCCGCGGGTCCCGACGCGGGCGACGAATCCTGCGGGGGGGGCCGCGACGCAGCCCAAGCCGCAGCACCTCGCCGCGCCCGAGCCGCTCCAGAACCCCTTCCTGCAGTTCGGGGCGCGCATCAAGGTCTACCCCGACGGCACGATCACCAAGCCCTTCCCGCTGCGCGTGGGTACGGGCGAGAAGCTCAAGAGCTTGCTCGAGACCTACGGCAACTTCCCGCTGTGGACGCCGGACAAGGGTCAGCCGAGCCCTCCGAGCATGGTCAAGCTCGACCTGCTCGCGGGCTGGGATGTCGAGCTCTATCAGGACCTCCGCGACATCAAGACGGCGGCCGCGGGCACCCCAGCGGCGCTGGCCGACTGGCTGGTCGTGACCGCCGGGGCGGAGCTGATGCAGGAGGTCGAGGACTTCCTCAACCTGTTCGCGGCCGGGGTGCCCCAGATCGAGATCGAGGCCAAGATCGTGGAGGTCACGCTCAACGACATCTTGGACATCGGCGTCCGCTCGCCGGATGGCAACCCGATGTTCCAGTTTCCGTCGAAGACCTTCGTCAAGAGCTTCGACAGCTCGATGCCGAACTTCGCCAACGGCGTCGAGGGCGTGCTGACGGTCGGCGGCGTGCAGGACGCAGTGACATTCAACGCGGCGCTCGAGGCGCTGGCGATCAACGACAATGTGTCGATCATCTCGCGCCCCAAGATCGCGGTGCGCGAGGGCGGGCGCGCGGACATCTCCAACACCTCGAAGATCCCGTACCTGAACATCACGGGCGTCAACAACGCCGGCGGCTTCGCCAACGCGACCATCGCCTACCAAGAGGTGGGCGTGAAGCTGTTCGTGGTGCCGCGCGTCGTCGGCACCCAGACCGTGGCGCTCAACATCGATGTCGAGCAGTCCCAGATCACCGGCTCGGAGACCGTGCTGGTGACCTCCTCGGACTCGCCCGTGCAGGTGCCGGTCGTGTCCCAGCGCGCGGCGCGCACCGTGGTCTACCTGCAGCCGGGGCAGGCGGTGATCCTCGGCGGCCTGATCACCGAGCGCACGGTCGACAACGAGCGCAAGGTGCCGTTCCTCGGCGACATCCCGCTGCTCGGGTTCCTGTTCAAGGCCAAGTTCACGCGCAAGGAACAGTCCAATGTCTTGTTCTTCATCCGCCCGCGCATCCTGCAGGGCAACGACCTCAACCGCGAGTTCTAGGAAGCCGCGAGTTTCGAGGCGCCTGCGGCCGCGAAGGTAGGGTTGGAGTCCGTGGCGGCGTAGACTGCGCCCACCGTGCCGGTGCGGGAAGAAGGCCCGCCGCCCATCGTCCACCCCTCGCCGATGACGCTCCAACGCGATCGATCCGCGAACGCCCGCCGCCCCCGCAAGGGCTCGGCGCTCCTGATGGCGTTCCTGATGATCATCCTGCTCTACGCGATCGTCTTCCAGCTCTCCTACGGCACCAAGGCCGACCTGCGCGTGACGGAGAACGACGTGACCATCACCCAGATGGACATGGCGATCGAGTCCGCCCTGCAGGAGGTCTACGACAGCCTCGCGCAGGACGCCGCTGCCTCGGAGGGCGGGGGCGAGGCGGCCGGTGGCATGGCGCCGCCCACGGGCGGTGGGGCGCCGGGGGCGGGCGGGGACGGGCAGCAGGGGCAGAACCAGCCTGCGGATTCGCGCATGGACTCCTGGGGGCGACCTCAGCGCTCGACCATTGGCGACATCGAGCTGCGCATCCTCGTGCAGGACGAGGACGGCAAGCTCAATGTGCTGCAGCTGCTCTTCGAGGACGAGGAGGAGAGCGAGAAGGCCCTCGAGCGCGTGGCGCGCCTGATCGACTTCTTCCGTGACGGTTCGACGGTCGATGTCGATCGGAGCGAGGCCGTTCGGATCGCGCAAGCGATGCGCGAGCACCTGCGCAATCGGCTCAACTCGGTGCTCCCGCGCGCCAAGCAGATGAGCGACCTCGAGGACAACCGCGAGCGCGCGCTGCCGATGACGCTCAAGGAGTTCGAGGTGCTCAAGCGCTTCGAGCCCAGCCTGTTCCGCGACTTCCGCGACGAGCGCGGCGAGATCGTGCACTCGCTCGGCTCGTACCTGAGCGTGTGGACTTCGGTGCAGCAGGGCTCGTCTCAGGAGGACGCCACCGGTGCGGGCGCGCTCGAGGCGCAGAAAGACCCCAACGGCGCAGGCGCGGGCGGGCAGGGCAGCGGGCAAGACAACGATCCCAACTGGGGCGTGTGCGTCAACGTCAACACCGCGCCCGTGGCGGTGCTCAAGGCGCTCGTCGACGACCGCACGGTCGCGCCGCGCTTCTGGGATTCCGTGGTCGAGTACCGCAACCTCGAGAAGCAGGACGAGGAAGGCGCGGAGGGCGAGACGGAGGAAGCGGAGCCGCAGCTCGACGAGTACGGCGAGGAGGTGGTGGAGCGCGAGATCTTCGACACCATGGAGGAGGTCGAGGACGTCGATGGCTGGGAGCGACTCGACGACGGCGCCAAGGACGACCTGCGCTCGCTCCTGTGCGTGCGCAGCCATGTGTTCTCGATCTACATCACGGCGCGCCGCAAGACCGGCGCCAGCGACGACTTCGGAGGCACGCTCGGCGTGCCGCGGCCCGGCGAGCGCGAGGACGAGCGCGGCAAGGGGCTCGTGCGGACGGTGCGCTCGGTCGTGTGGCGCAAGACCGATGGCGAGACGACGCAGATCGTGCCGCTCGTACGCTGGGAAGTGCTCGACTACACGCCGTTCGAAGTGATCGACTTCCCGGTCGAGGGGCGCTGAGGCGTGGCGGCGCGGCGCGGGGTCGTGCGGCACGAGTCGGCCAGCCTCGAGGTGTTTCGACACCTCTTCTCCGCGGTGGCGGAGGAAATGGGACTCTCGCTGCAGCGCTCGGCGCTCTCTGCGAACATCCGCGAGCGCCGCGACTTCTCTTGCGCGCTCTTCGACGCGCGCGGCGCGCTGATCGCGCAGGCCGCGCACATTCCCGTGCACTTGGGCTCGATGGGGCGCGCGGTGGAGTGCGTGCGCGCATCGGCGACGCTGCGCCGCGGCGATGCGGTGCTGCACAACGACCCCTACACGGGCGGCACGCACTTGCCCGATGTGACGCTGGTTTCTCCGCTGTTCTTGCCCGGCGAGCGCAGCGCGCGCTTCTATGCGGCGAGCCGCGCGCATCATTCGGACATCGGCGGCGCGCATCCAGGCTCGATGGCGCCCGTCGACGATGTGCACGCGGAAGGGTTGCGCCTGCCGCCCGTGCACCTCGTGCGAGCAGGCCGGCTCGTGCCCGAGCTGCTCGCGCTCCTGCGCGCGAACCTGCGCGACGCGCGCGAGCGCGAGGGCGACCTGCTCGCGCAGTGGGCGGCCAATCGCCGGGCGGAGGTGCGGCTTGGGGAGCTCGCGGCCGAACACGGCCCAAGGGAGCTGTCGCTGCGCGCTCGCGCGCTCGTCGAGTGGACCGCCGCGCGCGTCGGAGAGCTCGTGCGAGCCTTTCCCGCGCGGCGCGTGACATTCCGCGACTCGCTCGAGCCCGCGCGCGCGGGCGGCGAGCGCGTCGAGCTGGTGGTGCACCTGCGGCGGCGGGGCGGCGAGCTCGAGCTCGACTTCCGCGACAGCGCCGAGCAGCAGGGCGCGAGCCTCAACGCGACGCGCGCCGTGACCGAGGCCGCGGTGGCGTACGCGCTGGCGCTGCTCCTGCCTGAAGGAACGCCCATCAACGAAGGCAGCCGCGCCCACATGAGGATCCTCACGCGCCCGGGCAGCGTCGTCGACGCGAGCTATCCAGCGCCCGTGGCGGCTGGCAATGTCGAGACCAGCCAGCGCCTCGTCGATGTGCTGCTCGGCGCCTTCGCGCAGGTCTTCCCGCAGCGCATCCCGGCCGCGAGCGCGGGCACGATGAGCAACCTGTCCTTCGGCGGCGTGCACGCGGGCAGAGGCTTCGCGTACTACGAGACGATCGCGGGCGGTTCGGGCGCGTCGGCGCAGGGACCGGGCGCGCACGCAGTGCACACGCACATGACCAACACGCGCAACACGCCGATCGAGGAGTTCGAGCGGCGCTATCCGGTGCGGCTTGGGAGCTGCACGGTACGGCGCGACTCGGGAGGCTTTGGCGCGCGGCGCGGCGGGGACGGGATCGAGAAGCGCCTGCGCTTCCTCGTTCCGGCGCGCTTGGCGTGGATCGGCGACCGCGCGTCCCGAGGTCCTTGGGGGCTGGCGGGCGGGTCTGCGGGCGCGTGCGGCGAGCTCGCGCTGCTGCGCGATGGACGAGCGCGGCCGCAGGGCGCGCGTGCGACGCTCGCGCTCGAAGCAGGCGATGAAGTGCGCGTCAGGACGCCCGGCGGCGGGGGACACGGCCGCTCGCTGCGCCGCAGGGGGCGCTGAGAGGGCTCGGCGATCGGCCGGGGACACTTGTTGCGGCCACGGCGCGGCGCGAGAATCCCAAGCCCGCTCGCGCTCCGCACCTTGGGAGCGAGTCCCTCTCCATCCGCCCAGCGCTCTCCCTCAGGAACTCCGCCATGTCGTCCGTCAGCGTGTTCGGTGCCCAGTGGGGTGACGAGGGCAAGGGCAAGATCATCGACGGACTCGCGCGCGGCGCGGACGTCATCGTGCGCTATCAAGGCGGCGCCAACGCCGGCCACACGGTCATCGTCAGCGGCGCGAAGTATGTGCTGCACCTGATCCCCTCGGGCATCCTGCACCCCGGCAAGGTCAATGTGATCGGCAACGGCCTCGCGGTCGACCCGCTCAAGTTCATCGAGGAGGTCGAGGGCCTGCGCGCGCGCGGCGTGAAGGTCGATGGCACGAACCTGCGGCTGTCGTCGGCCGCGCACGTGATCTTCGAGCACCACAAGCGCATCGATCTGGCCTCGGAGCGCTGGCGCGGCGTCGGTCGCATCGGCACCACCGGGCGCGGCATCGGTCCGTGCTACGCCGACAAGGCCGCGCGCACGGGCCTGCGCGTCGCCGACCTGCTCGAGCCCGAGCGCTGCCGTCGCCGCCTCGCCGCGGCACTGGCGGAGAAGAACGCGCTGCTCGAGCAGGTGCACGGCGAGCAGCCGCTGTCGCTCGAGGAGCAGCTCGCGCGCTACATGCACTTGGGCGAGGTGCTGCGGCCCTTCGTGGGCGACACGGGCGCCGAAGTGCGCGACGCCTACCGGCGCGGCAAGCATGTCCTGTTCGAGGGCGCGCAGGGCGCGCTGCTCGACATCGACCACGGCTCGTATCCCTACGTCACGAGCTCGAACACGGGCTCCGACGGCATCGCCGCGGGCGCGGGCTTTCCCTCGCGTTGGCTCGACCGCGTGGTCGGCATCGCCAAGGCTTACTGCACGCGCGTCGGCGAGGGCCCGTTCCCGAGCGAGGACCACGGCGCCGACGGCGTGAAGATCCGCGAGGCCGGCAACGAGTACGGCGCGACCACGGGGCGCCCGCGGCGCTGCGGCTGGTTCGATGTGCTCGCCATGCGCTACAGCCTCGAGCTCAACGGCGCGGACGGCTGGATCATGACCAACCTCGACGTGCTCGACAGCTTCGACGAGATCAAGGTCGCGACGGCCTACGAGGTCGGCGGTCAGATGCACCGCGAGTGGCCGGGCGCGCATGTCGACCTCGCGGACGTCAAGGTGCACATGGAGGGCGCGCGCGGCTGGAAGACGGACATCACCGCGGTGCGGCGCTACGAGGACCTGCCCGCGCTCACGCGCAAGTACGTCGAGTGGGTCGAGAAGCTCGTCGGCGTGCCGATCGTGATGCTCTCGGTCGGCCCCGATCGCGACCAGGTCATTCCGCGCGATGGCCTCAAGCGCGCTCTCGCGCACGCGTGAGGATCCGCACTTGAGTCGCCCGCGTCTGCAGATCGTGAGACCGGAGCTGGGGGGACCGTTCCCCGAGCACATCGCGATCATCATGGACGGCAACGGGCGCTGGGCGAAGGGCCGCGGAATGATGCGCGTCTTCGGCCATAGGGAAGGCATCGGCTCGGTGCGCGAGATCACCACCGAGTGCGCGAAGATGGGCGTCAAGTCGCTCACGCTGTACGCCTTCTCGGTCGAGAACTGGAAGCGACCGCGGCAGGAAGTCGGCTACCTGATGGAGCTGCTCGAGCAGTTCCTCGTCGACGAGCGGCCGACGCTGATGGAGAACGACATGCGACTGCGCGCGATCGGTCGCATCGACGACCTGCCGGAAGCGGCGCTCGCGCGGCTGCGCGAGACCGAGCGACTCACGGCGAACAATGAAGGCATGCTGTTGCGTCTGGCGCTGTCCTATGGCGCGCGCGCCGAGATCGCCGATGCGCTCAAGCGCTTCGCGCGCGACGTCGCGGCCGGAGCGGTGCGCGAGAGCGAGATCGACGACGAGACGCTGCGCCGCTACCTGTACGACTCGACCACGCCCGACCCCGACCTCTTGATCCGCACCTCGGGCGAGCTGCGCGTCTCGAATTTCCTGCTGTGGCAGATCAGCTACAGCGAGCTGTACATCGCCAAGGAGTGCTGGCCGGAGTTTCGCCGTCCGCAGCTGCTGGCCGCGCTCGAGGACTATGCGCGCCGCGTGCGCAAGTTCGGCGGGCTGGTCGTCGACGCGCCCGTGCCGGGCGAGGCCAAGGCGTGAGCGTGCAGGACGCCGCCGCGCGCCGCGGGAAGCTCCTGCGCCGCACGCTGGTCGGCAGCTCGATCGCGCTCGCGCTGGCCTCGATCCTGTGGCTGGCGACGAAGTTCGAATCGCCGCTGCCGATGATCGTCCTCGCGGGCGTCGCGCTCGCGGCCTGCGTGTGGGAAGTCGACCGCATGGGCACGCTCGCCGGCCGCGGGCTGTGGATGCCGCTCTCCGCCGGTGGTCTGGTGGCGCTGATGCGCTTGTGGGAGCGCCTCGGCGGTGTCGATCTCGACCATTGCCACGACCTCGGTTTCGGCTGTCTGTGGCTCCCGGAGGCGCTGCTCTCCTCCGGGCTCGTCGTCCTGGCGGTCTACGCGGCCTGCTGCACGCGCTCGATGATCGTGCGGCTCGCCGGTCTCGCGCTGGTCGCGGCACCGGTCTTCGTCGAGCATGTGTTCGTGGCGGAGACCGGCGACTTCGCCGTGCTGGCGCTGGCGCTGTTTCTCGTCCTGCGACTGCTGGTGATCGGCGCCGAGCGGCGCGGCGAGGCGCTCGCCGTCCTGCTGCTCGGACCGCTGCTCGTCGTGTCGATCTTGGGCCTTGCCTGGGTCTGGTACGGCTTCTCGCACCTCGGGCTCGTGGCGCTGATCGCCATCTGCAAGCTCGGCGACAGCGCGGGCTACTATGTCGGCAGCACGCTCGGCCAGCACCACCCCTTCAAGGCGATCAGTCCCGGCAAGACCACCGAGGGCTGTCTGGGCTCCTTCGTGGTCGCCGCTGTGTCGACGCTCGCGTTCGTGAAGCTCGACTGGCTGCCCGGAGACAGCGCGCTGTGCGCCCTGCTCGCGGGGGCGGCCGTGAGCATTGCGGCTCAGGCGAGCGACCTGCTCGAGAGCTGGGTCAAGCGCAAGGCGGGCGTGAAGGACTCCGGCCACTGGTTCGGGCCGTCGGGCGGCATGCTCGATCTCGTCGACAGCTTCTTCCTCGCCACGCCCGTGGCGCTCGTTCTGTGGCCCTTCCTGCTCCGGCTGTAGGACACGCCGGGCCGTTCCCCTTGACACGTCTCGCTCGGCCGGTGGATCCTTGGCCTCGAAACGGCACCCCACACCGAAAGAACGCGCACCCTTGACCGAAGTCACCATTCCGCTGCGTTCCCACGAGGAGGCGATCCTCGTCCTCGGTCCCTACGACCGCCACGCCAAGCTGCTGCGGCAGGTGCTCGACATCGAGATCTTCACGCGCAACGGGAACCTGCGGCTCAAGGGCAGCGATGAGCACACCTCCGAGGCGCGGCGGCGCATCGAGCACTTGCTCGGCAAGCTGCGCAAGGGACGCGAGCTCGACCCCAAGGATGCCGAGGCGATCCTGATCGGCTCGGGTGCCGCGGAGATGCCGTCGGGCGTCTCGCCCACATCGTTCCCGTCGGCTCCGCCGCCCTCGCCGCGCTACGGCCCCTCGCCGAGCGCACCGCGCTACGGCGGCGCGCCCGCGGCCGATCGCATGGCGAATGTCGGCGTGCGCTCCGCGCGCCCGGTTTCGTCGACGGGCTTTCGCATGCGGCCGTTCGAGCCGCGCGGGCCGCGCCAGCGCAAGTACGTCGAGCTGATCGCGCAGAAGCCGCTGACATTCGGCCTGGGCGCGGCCGGCACCGGCAAGACCTTCCTCGCGGTCGCCTGCGCCCTGCGCGCGCTGCGCACCGGCGAGTGCCGCAAGCTCGTGATCACGCGCCCGGTGGTCGAGGCCGGCGAGAAGCTCGGTTTCTTGCCCGGCGACCTGCTCGCGAAGCTCAACCCCTACATGCGTCCGGTGTACGACGCGCTCGGGGACCTGCTGGAGTTCGAGGATGTGATGCGCCTCGAGGAAGCGGGCGTGATCGAGGTGGCGCCGCTGGCGTACATGCGCGGTCGCACGCTCGCCAACGCCTTCGTGATCCTCGACGAGGCGCAGAACACGACCGCGCCGCAGATGAAGATGTTCCTCACGCGCCTCGGCGAGGGCTCGCGCATGGTCGTCACGGGCGACCCCAGCCAGACCGACCTCGAGCGCGGCCAGAAGAGCGGCCTCGGCGACGCCATCGCGCGCCTGCAGGGCTTCAAGGACATCGGCACGGTCGAGTTCACGACCGAGGACATCTGCCGCCACCCGCTGGTCGAGCAGATCGTGCGCGCCTACGAGGCGCCGCCACGCCACGAGCACGGGGCGTGAGTCGCCGCGCACGCCCCATCGCGATCGCCTGGACCAGCCGTCACCGTCGGCCGCGGGGGCTGTCGGACGCCCGTATTCGCCGCGCAGCGGAGCTGGCGCTCGAGCACGGCGGCCGCGCCGGCGAGGGGCTCTCGATCGTGTTCGTCGACGACCCCGAGCTCGCGGCGATGCACGCCGACTGGCTCGACGATCCGACGCCGACCGATGTGATCAGCTTCGACCTCGGCGGAGGCGCTGGCGGGCCGATGGGGGAGCTGTATGTGAGCACCGAGCGCGCGCGCGCCGTCGCGCGTCGACGCGGGCTAGATGTGGTGCGCGAGCACCTGTTGTATGTCGTGCACGGCACGCTGCACCTGTGCGGTCACGACGATCGCAAACCGCGCGATCGCGCGCGCATGCGGCGCGCCGAGGGCACCGTGCTCGCGCGGCTCCCCTCGCAGCGGCGCAAGTAAGGGCTTGAACCGGGGCTCGGAATTGTGGATCAAGAAGGGGTCCGCGCTGCGTGACGCGCCCGTTCGCGGGTGCGACTTGCCTCGCAGCGCGCACACCACTTGCGATCTGAACCTGCTCCCACGACTGCGCCAAGTCCGCTCGAGCGCCGTGCGCTCGCACTGGATCGCCGCCTTGGCGAGGGCGAGCGCGTGGCCCCAAACCGCACGCTTCGCAGCGGAAAAACGCGCGTTCTGACGATCGTCCCCGCGGCACCGCCGACCGCGCGCGCACTCGCTGCCAACATTGCGCCCGCACGCGAGCGGACGCGTCGCGCTCGCACGAGCGACTCGGCCGCGCTCTTGTGGCGGCGCTTCGCGCGCAGCCGCGGAGCGGACACGCGCAACTCGCTGGTGGAGCTGTACCAGAGCTTCGTCGCGGATTTCGTGCGTCGTTTTGCGCTGCGCTTGCCGCGCTCGATCGAGACCGGGGATCTCCTGACGGCGGCCAATGTCGGCCTGATCGCGGCGGTCGAGAGCTTCGATCCGCGGCGCGGGGTGCCGTTCGAGTCCTACTGCGACCTGCGCTTGCGCGGGGCGCTGCTCGACGAGCTGCGTTCCCAAGATTGGCTCCCGAGGCCGTGGCGTGCGCGCCTAGAACGCCACAAGCGCATCGTCGAGGGCCTGCGCGCGCGGCTCTCGCGCGAGCCTTCCGAGGCGGAGATCACCTTCGAGCTGGGGATGGATCCGCTCGAGTACGCCACGGGCTTCCTGCGCGGGCTGGCGGCGGCTCCGGTCGCGGCGATCCAGCCGCCCGAGGACGGCGGGGGTGGCGGCGGCATGGAGGTCATGCCCGACCCGTGCACGGAGGCTCCCGGCGAGCGCTTGACGCGCGAAGACCTGCTCGCGCTGGTGGCGCAGAGGCTGTCGCCGCAGGAGGCGCGCATCGTCTACCTCAAGTACTGGGAAGACCTGTCGCTGCGCGAGATCGGCGAGCTCGAGGGCTTGAGCGAGTCGCGCGTGTGCAAGATCCACATGAAGCTGCTCGAGCGCTTGCAGGAACGCCTGCGCGCCTCTGCGGACGCCTGAGGACGCGGCGCGCTGGCGCGCGCCTCGGGTGAGGTCCCCGGATGCGCTGGCGCGTGCGGAAAGTGCGTACAACAGAGCGAAGGCATGGAGCGCGGGCCCCATGCCTTCGCGTTTGGCTCGCGAGCCGCAAGCAAAGTCAGCGGATCGGCGGCTCGCCCCGGCGCAGCCAAGCTGCGGCGGTCCCCATGGCGTTCCCCCCGGTGTGCGCGTGACGCGCACCCTGCGCGAGCCGGGCGAGCGCGTGAGAGAGTCCCCACTGCTCCACGGCTTCGCCAACTCCTCCTCCACGGCACGAGCCGCGCCGTCCCCA
This sequence comes from Planctomycetota bacterium, assembly GCA_016872795.1. Lineage (GTDB taxonomy): Bacteria > Planctomycetota > UBA1135 > UBA1135 > F1-120-MAGs118. Next base: position 895 of record VGYZ01000032.1, on the reverse strand, counting down.
CAGCGCGAGCGTCGCACCGCCCCTCCCTCTACATCCGCGCGCAGAGTCCCCACCCGCGCGCGGCGTTCCGGACCCCAAGACCGGCGTCGCCCGTGCCGCGCAGCGAAGGAGCCCGCAGCGCGAGCGCGTGCTCGGCCGGCGTTCGTTGCGGTGGTTCGACTGCGGTTGCATGGCGGCGGTGTCTCGGGTTCTGGGCGCGCCCCGGCCGCGCCGACGGGATGGACGGGCGGCGCGCACGCAGGCGCGGAGCCGTCGACCCGGAAGAGTGGTCCGCAATGGGATCGGACTACGCTCCACGCGTCGCACGCGGCACGGGGCATGCCCGGCCGCTTCTGTGGATCCCGCGCAAGTCATCGGTTCGGCAGCTAGGCTGCCCCCCGGGTTTCCCCGTGGGCCCTATGGCTTTGCGTCCCCACGTTGCCGTGGGTTTGCCCTTGTCGCTCGATCCTCGAAGCGCATAACTATACTACGAAGTTGCATTATAGGCAAATCGGCCGCGCGAAAAACTCCGAGCAGCGCTGGCTCGACGCTCCTAAAGTTATGTCCAGCATAGACTTGCGATCGCTCGAAAAGGCGCTATCGTGGCCCCCAATGGCAGCTCTCCCCGAGCCCCTGTTGAGCCATCGAAAGGCGCTCGCGCCCAGCCCGGCGCGGCCCGTGGCGGCGGTCTGCGGGGTCGGGGAGAACACGGCCTGCGGCGATCGCATCGAGCTGTGGCTGGCGCAAGAGGGCGAGCGCGTGCGCTGCGGGTACGCCGGGCGCGGCTGCGGCGCGGCGCTCGCGCTCGCGAGCTACACGGCCGCGGCGCTCGACGGCCGCGCGCGCGCCCAGCTTGGGACATTCGATCTGCGCGTCGAGGTCGAGCGCATGGGCGGGCTCGGCCGCACGCAACACC
>VGYZ01000031.1 GCA_016872795.1 Planctomycetota bacterium | reverse complement strand
GGCCCGCATGCCGTAGATGCGCCCGAGCCCGTAGGGAATCGAGTCGCCGAGCAGGATGGCCGCGCTGCAGATCGCCGACACGCGCCAGAACTCGACCACGCCCTCGTGCATGAGGTAGCCGCAGGCCACCAGCGTCACTTCCTCCGGCAGCGGCAAGCCGACGCCGCACAGGAGCAGCACCACGAACGCCCCCAGATAGTTGAAGCGCGTGATGTAGCCGGTGACGAGCTCGCCCAGGCCTTCGACGAGGAGCAGCGGAAGCACGACGCAGGATCCTACCAGCCGCGGGGCGCGCGGGCTTCAGCGAGAATCGCGCGCGCGACGGGCCAGTTCCGCTGCGGCGGCGGCCTCGGGATGCCCGCGGCGCGCGGCGCGCTCGAAGTGCTCGGCCGCCTCGGACCACATCCCGGCCACTCCGCCCGTCCAAGCGAGTTGCGCATCGACCTCGGCCGTGCGCGCGAGCACGAGTCCCTGCCAGAAGGCGAGCTCGGCCGGATCGTCCGCCGTGCTCTCGCCGCGCGCTGCGATCGCCAAGGCGGCCCGGACCCAGCGCAGGCGCACGGCGGCGTCGGGCTCGCGCTCGGGCGACGCGAGATCGAAGGCGAGGTGGCGTGAGAGGAAGAACCAGCCCGAGGTCGAGGTGGGGTTGAGCGCGAAGGCAGTCTCGGCGCGCGCGAGGGCGAGGTCCGTGCGGCCCGCGCGGATGGCGAGGTCCACGCGCACCCACTGCGCGGCCGCGAGGGGGCCGGCGAGTGGACCGGCGAGGCGCATGGTGAGCGAAGAGCCCGGCGCTGCGCCGCGCGCGCCGTAGACGGCGAGCGCGAGACTCGCTCCGAGGAGCGCGACCCATCCGAGCTTGCGCAGCACGCGTCTCACGCGCCCCCTCGCTCGCGCCCGAGGCCGCGCACGAACAGCACGCAACCGACCGCGGAACACGCGGCCGCGCAGGCGACCTCCGCGAGCGACGGCAGCGCGGGTACGAGCCCGCGGCCCGCTACCTCGAGCGCACGCACGAGCGCACCTGTCGGCGAGATGTCGTCGGCGAATGCGCTGCCCGCGAGCCACGCCGCGAGCGGCACGACCAGCGCGAGTGCGGCAGCGAGGCGCGTGCCGATCCAAGGTGCGAGGCCGAGCGCGAGGGCCATCAGCGCACTCCACGCGAGCAGGGCGTGGCACGCGAGCGCGAGCGACGCGCTGCGCGAGCTCCCGCAGGGCACGAGGCGTTGCATGCGCTCGCCCGAGAGCACGACCAGCGCGCCACCGGATGTGCGCTCGAGCTCGAGCTCGACGGGGCCGACTCCGGCCGGAACCGCGAGCTCCAGCGCCTGCGGCCGCGAAATCGTCGCGCGCACGCGGCGCTGCTCGCCGCCCCGTCGCGCGCGCCACTCGACCTCGGCCGTGGGCTCGATGTTCACGCACGACAACTCGACCCGCAGCGTCTCGCCCGCCTCGGCCTCGACGCTCCAGCGCACGCTCTCGCGAAGATCGAGCACGCCGCGCTCCGCCACGCCAGCGAGTCCAACCTCGCGCAGCGACGCTCCGTCGAAGCGAGCCGAACTTTCCGCGAGCGTTGCGGCGAGCGCGCACACGGCGAGCGCAGCCGCGAGCGAGCCCGCGAGGCAGGTGGCGAACCAGCGCGCGCGAGAGAGGGGCTGGGCGCCGACCCAACCGAATTCGAGGCTCGAAAAGCGTGCGGCGAGCCCCGCCGCGCGCGGCACGAATGTCAGGGTCGCGAGCAGCGCGAGCACGCTCCACACGCCTTGTCGCGCGAGCGCGGAGGCCGCGGGCAAGGAACTCGCCGCGGAGCTTGCCGCGAGCACGCCGACGAGTGCTAGCGCGAGCGCGAGCCACCACGGTGCGACGCGGCGCACCGCCAGCGCGGCGAGGCGCAGGTTCATGGTCGCCGCGCAGCCGCGCCGCGGCGATACAGCTCGACCAGATTCGACTGCGCGGGCTGCACTCCGACGAGGCGCGCTCCGCGAGCCTGTGCGACGCGCCGCAACTCCGCGATCGAGTCCGCGTCGAGTCCTTCGAAGCACAGCTCGAGCCGCGCGGCGACGCCGAGGCTCGCCGCGAGTGTGTGTGCATCTCCCTGCGCGACGATGCGCCCGTCGACGAGCGCCACGAGCCGTTCGCAGCGCTGGTGCAAGTCGCTCAGGAGGTGCGAGGAAACGAGCAGCGTCGTCCCGCGCGCGCGCGCCTCGTCGAGCAGGCTCTCGATGGCCGCGAAGCCCTGTGCATCGAGCCCCGCGGTCGGCTCGTCGAGCAAGAGCAGCTTCGGTTCGTGCAACAGCGCCGCCGCGATGCAGAAACGCCGCAACATGCCGCGCGAGAAGCGGCCGAGTCGCTCGCGTGCAACATGCGCGAGCCCGACGCGCTCGAGCAGCTCCGCGGCGCGTCGCTCGCAAGCCGCATGTTCCATGCGACGCAGGCTGCCGAGCAAGGCGAGCACATCGCGCGCGCGCAGCTCGGTGGGGTAGGGCGAGTCCTCGGGGCAAAATCCGGTGGCGAGCCGCGTCGCGCGGGCGTCGGGATCGGCGCCGAAGACGCGCACCTGTCCCGAGTCGGGCTCGTCGATGGCCGCGAGCACGCGCAGCAGCGTGCTCTTGCCCGAGCCGTTGGGCCCGATGAGGCCGACGCACTCGCCGCTCGCGATCGCGAGATCGAGGCCGTGCAGCGCCACATGGGCGCGCCCCCAAAATCCGCGCCGATAGCTGCGCACGAGGCCGCGCACGTCGATCACAGGCAGGGACTCGGACGGGTCCATCGTCGCCAGAGTCTGGCGCAACGCGCCGCCGCTGGGAAGGTGCTGAGCGGGTGCGCTATCCTCTCGTCCGTGGTGGCCTTCCTCGATCGCTGGCGCTCGCGCCCCGTCCCGCTGGTGCTCTACACGGCGAGCGGCTGCCGGCTGTGCGAAGATCTCAAGCGAGAGCTCGCGCGCGCCAAGGTCTCGCGGCGCTACGAGCTGCGCGAGGTCGATGTGCGTTCGGATCCGGAGCTCGAGGCTCGCCATGGGCGTTCGATCCCGGTGCTCGAAATCGCGGGGCGCGTGGCCTTCAAGGGCCGCGCGAGCGCGGAGGAATTTCAGCGCAAGTTCGAGCGCCTCGCGACCGAGTGGGAGCGCGCGGGGGAGGCAGGCTAGTGGCCCAGTTGTTCGTGCTCTCGGGTCCGGAAGTCGGCAAGTCGTTCCGCGTGCGCGCGGGCGACGCGGTCGGGCGCACCAGCGACACGCCGATCACGCTGAAGCATGCCTCGATCTCGCGCCGTCACGCGCACTTCGAGTGCGAGGGCGAACGCTGGAGCCTGCACGACGATGGATCGACGAACGGCGTCCTGTTTCAGAAGGCGCGGGTGCAGCGCCTCGAGCTCGTCGACGGCTGTGAGTTTCAGTTGGGCGAGCTCTTCCTGCGCTTTCGCGCCAGTGACCCAGAGCCGGAGTCCGACGCACCGCGCGCCGCGGCCTCGTCGAAGCCCGCCGCGCCAAGGGAAGCCGACGAGATCGAGCTCGAGGGCCCCGACGAGCCCGCGCCGCAACCCGCACGCGTCGAGCGCCGCAGCGCGCCGCCCCCTGCGCGCAGCGAGCCCGAGATCGTGCTGCGCCGCCCACCTGCATCGCCCACGCCCGCGGCCGCCACTGCGCGCGCCATGTCGGTCGACACTGGATTCGGCCCGGCACCCGCAGGCGCGGGCGCGACCATCTCGCGCAACAAGGAACGCGCGGGCGAGCGCGTGTTGCAGTACTCGAAGGTGGATGCGCGGGGTGGACTCGCCAACGCGGAGCTGTCCCAGATCGGCGGCTGGACGAAGTTCCTGATCGCCCTCGCCGCGCTCGCCGTGATGGCGGGGCTGGCCTGGTTCGCGTACTCCGGCGCCGCGTGGTTCAAGCGGCGTGCGAGCGACCGCGCCGCGAGCGATCTGGAGTCCGATAGCACGCTCGACGTCGACGACGAGCGTTGAGCGCCTTCAGCGCACGAGCTTGGTCCAGCGTGAGAGCATCTCGCTCGCGCAGTCATCCCATGTCGCGAGCAAAGGCGACGACGGGGACGCTCGCGAGCGCCACGCGCTGAGCAACTGCGTGGGGTTGCACGACGCGAAGTAGCTCGCAGCCTCGCCCGCCAGCTCGCGATGCACCGGAAGATCGCTCGCGAGCGCCGGCGCGCCCGCGCGCAGCGCTTCCACGAGCGGCAGGTCGAAGCCCTCGCGCAGCGAGGGCAGCACCACGGCCGCGCACTCGGCGTACAGCCGCGCGAGGGCCGAGTCCGATTGCGGACCAGCGAAATTCACGCGCTCGCAGACACTCAGCTGCTGCGCCAGAACACGCAGCTTGGCGCCGTGGTCACCTTGCTCGGCGCCAGCGAGCACGACGCGCGGGAGCGTTGGGTCGAGCGCGAGCGCGCGCAGCAGCGTCTCGACATCCTTGCGCGGCTCGAGCCGACCCACGAACAGGAGGAATGGCTCATTCGATGCAGCTCGCTCGAATCGCGGCAGGTGATCGCAGCCGTTCGGTGCGACGGAGACGCGCGCCTCGTCGGCGCCGGTGAAAGCGAGCATCTCGCGCGCCAGCGTGTTCGAGACGCAAAACACATGCGCCGCGCGTCGAACGGCCGAGCGCAGGATGCTGCGGCCCACGAGCCGGCGGGCGAGGGGCACGAACGGGCTCGCGACGCTCTTGAGGTCGTGCAGAGTTAGCGTGAACGGCACTTCGAGTCCACGCGGGGCCGGCAAGTGCGCCGTGTGGACCAGGTCGAACGCTCCGCCGTGCGCGCTCGAGCGCTTGAGCACCGAGCGCAAGGCACCGCTCTCGTGCCACGCGCGCCACGCTGCGGGAGTCGCCGGAACGCCGCTCGCGATGCGCTCGATCGAGGCGGGCAGCTCGAAGTCGAGGCCGTCGCGGCCGAGCAGGACTGCCAGACGCCCGCCCCGAGCCTCGAGCTTGCTCGCAAGTCGCGGCAAGAGCTCGCGGTTGTGGCGTTGCACCCCGCCGATGCCCTGTGCGAGCACTGTGCCGCACACGAGCACGCGCGGCGCGCTCAAGCGAGCTCCTGCCAGAGCGCCTCGACGCGCGCGGCGCAGGCGTCCCATGTGAAGTGTGCAGCGCGCTCCACGCAATCGAAGCGCAAGGTCTCGCGCTCCATCACGGCGCGCACGAGTCCATCCGCCACGCTCGCTGGATCGTTGGCATCGACGACGACCCCAGCCGTGCCGGCGAGCTCGGACTGGGCGCTGTCGCGCGGCACGACCGGCACGCTCCCGCTCGCGAGCGCCTCGAGCACCGGAAACGCGAAGCCTTCGGAGCGCGAAAGCACCGGCACTGCGCTCGCGAGCCGCAGCAGCGCAGCGAGGTCGCCCTCGGGGATCTCGCCGGGCGTCGAGACGAAGCGCGACAGACCCAGCTGCGAGGCGAGCCCTAGATCGCGGCGCAGCTGCGGCGTGTCGGGGCCGGTCACGACGAGCTGGATCCGCGGCCCGTGGCGCTTGCGCAGTTCCGCGAGTCCGCGAAGCGCGGCGGCGAGGTTTTTCTTCTCGCGCACGGCACCGATGCACAGCGCGATCGGGTCCTGTCCGAGTCGATACTTGCCGAGCACCATCTCGTCGACCGCACCGGGTTCCGGCAGATCGCCGAACGGCGCGCCGACACCCCACGGAACGACGCGAATCCGCGCGGCTCCGGGCAGCCAGCGCTGGCGAAGGTCGCGGGCCACATGCTCGCTCGGACACAGCACCAGATCGGCGCGCGCCGGACCCCACGCAGCCCAAAAACGGTGCTTCCAGTCCGCGTTCTCGGTCACGCCGTGGCGCCACGGCAACTCGTGGATCGTCTGGAGGCGGCGGCCGGGACCGCGCAGTGGGAAGCTCGATACCGGCGAGTGCAGGCCGAGCAGTCCGAGCTCGCTCACGAGCGCGGGCAGCCGCTTGTGGCGCCACGCGCGCAGGTCGCGTTGCGGCGCTAGCCGCACGACGTCGAGCACGCCGCGCCGCTCGAGCGACTCAACGAGCCCGCGCGTCGCGCGCACCACGCCGGGCGGGTGCGGCGCATGCAGCGGCGACACATCGAAGCCGATCCGAATCCTTGCCACGCGCCGTAGGGTAGCGCTGCACGGCGATGCGGGCACGCGCTAGGCTACTTGCGATGTCGATCACGCCGGTCACATGTCCGCTCGACTGTGCCGAGGCCTGCGGAATGCTCGTCGAGAGCGATGCGCACGGCCGATTCGTCGCGCTGCGCGGCAATCCGGAGCACGGGTACTCGCGTGGCGTCCTGTGCGGCAAGACCGCGATCTACGGAGACCTGCTGAACTCGTCCGAGCGCCTGCTCCGGCCGCTCGTGCGACGCGGCGGGAAGTCGGGCGGCAAGCTCGAGCCCGCGAGCTGGGACGAGGCACTCGCGCGCATCGTCGAGCGGATCACGCCGCTGCGCTCCACGCCGGAGCGCATTCTCGCTCTGTGGTACGCCGGCAACATGGGGCGCATCCAGCGCTTCTTTCCGCTGCGCGTGATGCATGCGCTCGGCGCAACGAATGTCGACGGCGGGCTGTGCGACAGCTCGACGACCGCCGGTTACGAGTGCGTCTTCGGCGGCGTGTACGGCGCAGATCTCGAGCAAGTCGACGACTGCGACTTCGTGCTCCTGTGGGGCTGCGACATGGCGCGCACCGTGCAGCACCTCCAGCCCGCCGTGCAGCGACTCGCGCGCCGCGGCGTGAGCGTGGTCGCGATCGACATCTATCGCACGGATACGATTCAAGCGCTCGAGCGTTGGGGCGGGCGCGGCGTGCTCGTGAAACCGGGCACCGATGCAGCGCTCGCGCTCGGAATCGCGCGGCTCGCCTACGAGCGCGGCTACGCCGATCGAGGCTTCATCGCGCAGCGCTGCCTCGGTGGCGATGCGTTCGAGGCACATGTTCGCGCCAGCCATGATCTCGCCTGGGTGCAGCAGGTCACGGGCGTGCCCGCGGCCACGGTCTCGGAGCTCGCGGACTTGCTCGGAAGGTCGCAGCGCTTCCTGCTCAAGACGGGCGTCGGCTTCGGCCGCCGCCGCGTGGGCGCGATGAGCATGCGCGCGATCGCGTCGCTCGTCGCGGTGCTCGGCCGACCCGAGCGCATGCACTACGAGAGCTTCAGTTGCTTCCAGCTCGAGGACAGCGTGATCGAGCGCGCCGACCTGCGGCCGCTGCACGCGCGCGCGGATGTGATCCGGCATGTGAAGGTCGGCCGCGAGCTCGAGAGTGGACGCTTCGGCGCGGTCTTCGTGTGGGGCCACAATCCCGCCGTCACCTGCCCGGAGTCGCTGCGTGTCCGCAAGGGGCTGGCGCAGGAGGACATCTTCGTCGTCGTTCACGAGCAGTTCCTCACGGAGACCGCCGAGCTCGCCGATGTCGTACTCCCTGCGACCTTCTCCATGGAGAACGACGATTTCTATCGCAGCTACGGCCACCGTCGTATGCAGCGCTCGCGCAAGGCGTGCGAGCCGCCGGAGGGTCCGCGCTCGAATGTGGACGCGTTTGCCGCGATCGCGAAGGCGCTCGGACTCCCACGCGAGTGCCACGATGTGCGGGCCGAGCAGCTCGTCGACGATCTCATTGCGGCGAGCTCGCGGCACCTCGACGCTGATCAACTCGCTGCGCTCGAGCGCGGCGAGCCTGTGAAGGTGACGCAGCCGCGCGTCGAAGGTGCAGGCACGCCGAGCGGGAAGATCGAGCTGGTGAGCAATCGGGCCGCGGCACTTGGCCAGCCGGCGCTGGCGACCTATGTGCCCGACGATGGCGCCCTCGGTCGCGGTCGTTTCTGGCTGGTGTGCGCGCCGAGCGTGCACACGCACAACTCGACCTTCTCTCACAGCGCTCGTCACCTTCGCCGTCGCGGCGAAGTGCGCGCGTGGCTGCACCCGGACGACGCGCGTGAACTCGGCGCGAGCGACGGTGATGCGCTCGTGCTCTCCAACGAGCTGGCGAGTCTCACGGTGCGCGCAGGAATTTCGGAGAGCATGGCTCGCGGGCTCGTGCGGATCGACGGCGTGCCGAAGGCCGAGGACACCCCGGAGCGCGTCGGCGTGAACGCGCTCGTGACCGGCGAGACGAGCGACATGGGCGAGAGCAACTCCCTGTACAGCACGCGCGTCGACGTTCGCCGTGCCTGAACGCGCGGCTTCACGCGGGATTTGCCCGGGGCAGCGCGCGCAGCACTCCGCGCCCGTGGCGCGCTGCGCGCGCGCGAGATACCGTCTCCCTTCGCCATGCAAGTCGCACGCCTCCTCGCCTTCGCGGTGCTGTCCCTGTCCGCGCTCGCCCAGCGCACCGAGATTCCCGAGCGCAGCTGGACGCAAGCCCAAGGCAACGCGCTCGGCAGTGCCTGGGTCGATGTCGCGCCGATCCGCGCGGACCCCGGCACGGGCACGAGCGTCGGCATGTCGTTCGGCGAGCCGGTCAGCTGGGATCGCACGCTGTTCTTCTGCACGAAGTCTGGCGAGGCGCTGACGCTCAAGGCGTTTGACCTCGTCGACAAGGCGGCGCTCGGCACTGTGGGGCTGGGCAAGGGCGAGCTGCGCGGCATGTTCGCGTGGGAGGGCGAAGTCGGTGTCGCGCTCGGCAGCGAGATCGTGATGTACGAAGTCGACTTCGCGAAGAAGAAGCTGACCGAAGTTCGCCGCATCCCCGAGGCGCTCGCGGTGGCTCCGCGCGTCGTCGCGGGCACGCTTTTTGGCGACGGCACCTCGGTCAAGGCCTTTGCCACCAAGAGCGGCAAGCTGCGCGGTGGCTTCGCGGGCACGCGCGGACCGTCCTGCCTGCGACTCGGCGGCTCGTGGGGCGTCCCGGCCTATGCGAGCCTCAAGCTCGCCGGAGCCGAATGGTCGCTCGAGCTCGCCGAGCTCGACGACCTCGCCGCGCTCAAGATCAACCGCATCGGTGGCGGCAGCGTCGCGCTCGGCAGCGCTCCGGCCGAGCAGTTCGCGGGCGCGAGCGTCGCTCGCGTGCAGCCGCAGAGCGGCGTCGGCGGCTGGTTCGTCGCGCGCGGGGACGGCTCATGGTTCGTAGCGGACGGATCGAATTCCAAGCCGACGCCTACGTCGTTCGTCGGTGGCGTCGCGGTGGTGCGCGGCGGCGTGGTTGGATTCGATGCGAGTGGTGCGCTCGTGCGGATGGAGGCGAGCGGAAGCCTTGCGACGATCCTCGCCGCCGACGGTGGCTCGAAAGGCCCGGTTTCCGTTGCGCGCGACGTGGCCTACGCGGGCGGTCGCGCGATCGATCTCGCGAGCGGCAAGGTGCTGTGGCAGTCGAGCAAGTTCGCGCCCGAGCGCCGCGCCTATCCGGTGGGGGACCAGCTCGTCGTGGTCGCTGATGCAAAGGGCGCACTCACGCTGCTCGTCGGCAAGGCGCCGAAGAAAGGTGCGAGCGCGGGTTCCGCGAGCGCAGCGCTGCCGCGCCCCGGCGGCGGGGACGGGGTGGTGCTCAACGACGGTACGTACGTCGCGGGCAAGGTGAGCGCGGCGGACAGCGGCTGGAAGGTGGAGAGCGAGGATGGCCGCTCGAGTGGCTACACGGCGGACGATGTCGCGCTCGTGGAGCAGGACGGAACCGTGCAGCTACTCGGCGACGAGGAGCCGGTCCTGCAGTCGTTTCAGCTCGCGCTGGAGTCCGAACACGCGGCGCGCGTCGTCGAGGCCTTCGAGCTCTTCCACAAGCAGCGCCTCGACGAGGACTGCAAGCGCCTGTTCGCGGAAGCCAAGAACTGCGGCCTCGACAGCGCGAAGCTCGCGGAGCTCGACGCGAAGGTGAAGGCGCTCAAGCCCAACGACAAGTCGAACAAGGAAGCGCTGCGCAAGGCGCCGCTCGGCAAGGAGCTCGAGCTGCGCAAGCTCTCGCGCGCCGCCTATGGCGCGGCAGCGATGTGGTGCTCCGCGCACGACCTGCGCCTCACGGCTTCGCTGCTCTTGATCGAGGGCGCGGAGCGCTCGCCGCTCGAGGGCCAGCCCGACGCGGAGGTGCAGCCCCTGATTCCCGCGGACTTTCCGTGGAAGGAGAGTTCCGAGGCCGTCGCGCGCTGGGCCGCGTGGGCGCCGCGCCTCGTGCGCACCGGTGCCTTCTTCGTCCCGCGCGAGGATCGACTCTACCGCGTGCTGACCGGCGGTGCGTGGAAGGACGGCGTGATCATCCTGCGCACCAAGAACGTGACCTTGTGCTCGCGGCCGACCGACCCGGGCATCGTCGGTGATTGCCTCGACGCCGCCGAGTTTGCGATTCGCACGCTGCGCGAGCTCCTGCCGCCGGATCCGGACACATTCACGCAGCCGCTGCAGGTGCGCCTGTTTGCAACGCGCGACGAGTACCTCGCCGAGCCCGCGGGCGGCGGACGACCGCCGGAGTGGAGCGCCGGCCTGTATTCGGGCGGCATCTCGCGCTTCTATGTGCCCAGCGGCGCGGAAGCGCAGGATCCTTACGGCCGCGGCGTGTTCTCGGTCGTGTCGCACGAGCTCACGCACCACTACCTCGATGTCGCGTGGCTCGCCAAGGGCACCAAGCGCGAGCCCGAGGGCAGCAACTTGCCCGGCTACTGGATCGTCGAAGGCACGGCGCGCTTCATCGAGGAAGCGGTCGCGGATCGCGTGCAGGGCCGCAAGGGTCGCAAGCAGCGCGATCCGGCCTGCGCCTATGTGTGCAAGCAGGCGAGCGCGCTCTCGAAGCTCTTCCCGACGCAGCGCCTCGTCGACATGAACGCGTCGGACTTCGCGGGGCTCGGCAACGACGAGCTCTTCCAGCTGCCGCCGCTCAACGAGGGCATGCCGGGCAACATGGTCATCAGCGAGCGCCACATCTTCTACGATCAAGCGGGGAGTCTCGTGTTCTTCCTGATGTACCGGGCGGGTCCCGAGCCGCGCGCGAAGGTCGTCGAGTACCTGCGCGCGCGCTACCTCGGCCAAACGACCCCCGAGGGCTGGAAGATGCTCGGTTACCAGCGCGGCGATGCGCTCGAAACTGCGTTCAAGTCCTTCGTCGACAACGCCAAGCACTGAACGCCATGGACCTCGGACTCGCAGGCAAGGTGGTGCTCGTCACCGGCGCATCCGGCGGCATTGGGCGAGCGCTTCTCAATGTGTTCGCGGAAGAAGGCGCGAGCGTCGTCGCGACCGGTCACGGGCGCTTCGACGAGCTCGAGAGCCATGTCGCGTCGCGGCCTTGGCGCGAGCGCGCGCACTGCGTGCGCGCGGATGTCACTCGTCCAGCCGACATGGGCATGGCGTTTGCAGCGGGGCGCGAGCGCTTCGGTCGCGTCGACGCCTGCATCGCGAACGCAGGCTTCTGGCCGCGCGAGCACTTGGGTTTGCACCAGGCGAGCGAGGAGCGCATCCGCAGCGCCATCGAGATCAACCTCTTCGGCGCAGTGTGGACCGCGCGCGCGTTCATGGAGCACCTCGAGCAAGTGGGGGCTCGCACGGACGGCCACGGCGCCTCGCTGTGCTTCATCGGTTCGACCGCGGGCCGCTTCGGCGAGCGCGACCACGCGGAATATTCGGTCGCGAAGGCAGGGCTGTATGGACTCGTGCGCACGCTGAAAAACGAGGTCGTGCGCATCGATCCCTACGCGCGCGTCAACATGGTCGAGCCGGGCTGGACCGTGACGCACATGGTGCGCGAGGAGCTCGCTCGCCCCGGCGCGATCGCCGGCGTGTGTCGCACCATGCCGCTGCGCCAGCTCGCGCGGGCGGTCGACATCGCGCGCTCCGTGGCGTGGCTCTCGTCGCCGCTCGTCTCGCGTCACACCAGCGGACAAGTGCTCACCATCGCCGGTGGCATGGAAGGCCGCTCGCTGTGGTCCCTCGAAGACACGGACGAAGCCGCGGTCCGCGCGCGGCTCGCGACGCCCTAGAACACGTGGCGGAGCTTCGGCTCCTCGGGATCGGGCTCGAGTGCGTTGCGGTACGCGAGCAGGGTGTGCTTGGCGCACTCACGCCAGGTGAACTTGCGCGACTGCGCGATGCCGCGCGTGCGCAGCTCGGCCGCGATCTCGCTCTCCATCAGCACGCGGCGCGCGGCCTCGAAGATGCGCTCGTGCTCCGTGGGTTCGACGAGGAACGCCGCGTCGCCGCACACTTCCGGCAGCGAGGTCACGCAACTCGACACCACCGGGGTTCCGCAGGCCATCGCCTCGAGCGGCGGCAGGCCGAAGCCCTCGTTGAGGCTCGCGAACAGGAAGCAGTCGGCCTGCGCGTAGAGCTGCGGAAGGTCCTCCTCGGGCGCATCGACGATCCACTGCACGCGGGAGCGCGCCGGTGAGCGCTCGAGCGCGCGCGCGAACTCCTGCCAATCGTGCCCGCGCGGACCGGCGACGATCCAGCGGTGGGGGAGACCTTCCTTCACGAGCAACTCGAACGCCTGCAGCATGCGCAGGTGGTTCTTGCGCGGGTCGACGCGTGCGACCGTGAGCACATAGGGTTCCTTGGCGCGCCCGAAGCCTTCCGGCGGCAGCGCGCGCGCGATGTGGTCGCAGCCGAGCTCGGTGACCGCGACCCGCGCGGGGTGTGCGCCGAGCGCCAGCACGACTTCCGCGCCGACATATTGGCTGGGCACGAGGATGCGTTTCGCGCGCCGCACCTGCTCCTTCGCCGCCGCGGTCATGCGCTCGGCCACGGCCGGATCGAGATAGCCCGAGTCCGGGAGCATGTAGATGCAGTCGAAGATCGTGGCGACTTCGGTCGCGCGCCGCACGGGGAGTATGTTGGGCTGCGTGTGGTGGTACACGCTCGCGCCGCCGACGAGGTCGTCGACGCCCTTGCCCAGACGCGCGAGCAGCCACGGAAGCAGGCGCGACGGCAGCCGCATGCGCAGGAGTTCGGCGCGCGTGCCCGCGAGGCCGAGCTCCTCGCGCGAGAAGCGCATCGCGGCGGCGGTGTAGCCGAAGAGTCCGAGGTCGCCGTCGAGGCCGAGCTCGATGAAGCCGCGCACGAGCTCGCGCGCGTAGCGTCCGATGCCCTCGCGGTTGTGCAGGGCCGGGCGATAGTCGAGTCCGACGCGCATGGGGCGCTCTCAATAGCCCACCGCGAGCAGGGATGACAGTCCCGCGCCCGCCGCGAGTCCCAGCGGGCCGCCGAGCCAGCGCCACGGGCTGCCGAGACTGACCCCCGCGCGCAGGATCACCGCCGCTCCCGCGAGTGCGACGAACACTTCCGTGGCGCAGGTGGTGAGCGCGGCCCCGTCGATGCCGAGCGCGGGCACGGCCCAAATGTTGAGACCGATGTTGAGCAGCACGCCGAGCGCCGCGATCCACAGGCTCGCGACGTTCCTGCCGAGCGCGACCAGCGCGGTCATGAAGAGCGAGCCCGCGTAGATCGCGGTCGTCGCGCCGAGCAGCCAGCGCAAGCTGTCCGAGGCCGCGCGGAATTCCTCGCCGAACAGCGCGAGCAGCGAGCCGGTCCACGGCAGCGCGAGGCCGCACGCGAGTCCGGCTCCTGCAAAGAGCGGCGGACCGAGACGCGCAAGAGCGGGGCCGAGCGCACCGGCGAGATGCTCGCGGCGCAGCCACGGCAGCACGGTCAGCGTCGTGTACTGCGCCAGCATGATCGACCAGCTCATCACGCGCACCGCGACGTTGTAGTGGCCGAGCGGCTCGAGCCCGCACCATGCTTCGACGAAGAGGTTGTCGATGTAGAAGTAGGTCTGCGCGCACAGCGCGGAGATCCCGAGCGGCAAGGCCTCGCGGAAGAAGCCGCTCTCGCTGGCGGGCTCGCCGCGTTCGCGCGGCAGGTGTCGCCGCGACGCGAGGTGCAGGAGCACATTGCCGACCGTGCTGCCGAGCGCGACTCCGAGCAGGTACAGCGCGGGTCGATCGACACCCGCGAGAGAGAGCGCGAGCACATTGCCGAGGCTGATAGCCGCGGCGATCGCTCGCACCGCGACGGGCACGCTCCACGAGAGCGCGTTGCGCGCAGGAATCGTCGAGAGCTCGAGCGCGTGCGTGACCGGATACAGGGACGCGAGCACGATCCACGCGCCGTCGGCTTCATCGCGCGCGAATACGAAGCTCGCGCACAGGAGCACGCCGAAGAGTCCTGCTCGCACGCGGATCCCGCGCGCCGCCGCGAGCACATTCGCCATGCGCGCGGGCGCCGCGGCCGTGCGCTGCACCGCCACTTGGCCGGTGCCCATGTTCGCCACGCTGTCGAGCCACGCGAACAGCGCGATGTAGAATGTGAAGCGGCCGAAGCCCGCGCCGTCGAGGGCTTCCTTCGCGAGCCACAGGATCGCCAGCGTGCACGCCGCGCCAAAGAAGCGCCCGAGCACCTGCAGCGCCGTGCCGCGCCACACCGCACCGGGCAAGCGTCCAGGCGTCTCGCGTTCCCGTTCCACTGCCATCTGCGACGCCGCGCGCGAGCGTTTCCTCCCGCCCTACTTGCGAGCCGCGGAGCGCTTGGCCTTAGCGCTGTCGTGCTTGACCGCGCCACGCTTGGCGGGCCGCGGCACCGAGCCGCCGCGCCATGCCTCCTCGCCAAGGTCGAGCCGCGCCGCGAACTCGATTTCGCCCTGCATCGTCGACACGGCGGAATGCTTCGATTCCTTCGGGTTGAGGCAGAAGAGGTCCCAGGCCTCGCCGTAAAGCTGCCACTGGCGCACATACCAGCCGTCCGTCTTCCCGGGCCGAGCGAGCGGGAAGGTCGCGCAGGCCCACGGCTTGTACTGGAAGCGATCGCCTTCCTTGGCGCCGACCTTGTGCAGCACGCAGCCGTGGTTCTCGAACACGCACCAGCCCTCGGACACCGCGAGCATCGGGTTGCCCTGCTTCTTGCGGCGCGTCACGAAGCCGCGCGCTTGGACGAGCGCGCGCGCCTTGGCGCGCAAGTGCGGCAAGAACTTCGGGAGGTTCGCCTCGATGCGCGCGAGCTCGCCCGGCTCGATGGGCGGACGACCCTGCTTGCAGCACGAGCCGCCGCAGGCGGGGTAGACGCAGTTAAAGGTCGCCGTGGCGGCGTTCTCGACCAGGATCGGGAGCGTGGGGAGGGGCTTCTTCGTCACAGTCGCACCATGTAGACGAGCTTGTCGTCGCCGAGCCGGTAGAAGTCGGGATAGCGAGCGAGCAGCGTGCAGCTGCAGCGTTCGTAGAACATGCGCTGCGCAGCGTACTCGGGCTTCCCCGATGTTTCGATGATCACGAGGCGGCCTGAGCGCGCGCGCACATCGCGCACGACCTGATCGAGCAGCGCGCGACCGATGCCCTTTCCTTGGAGCGTGGCCTCGACCACGATCCAGTAGAGGTCGTAGGCGCCATCGGTGAGCGGTGTCAGACCCCAGCAGGCGTAGCCCTGCGGTTCGTCGCGCTCGTCGGTCGCGACCGCGAAGAGATAGCCCGAGCCCGCGCGCGCTCCGGCGTCGATCAATTCGAGCGCGACCTCGACCTCGTCTTCGCGGAAGGCGTTCGTTCCGCGCACGATGCGCTCGAGAGCCGCGCGATCGCTCGCGCGCAGTTCACGCAACTGCGCCATGTCGGAACAGCGCGCTCTGGACGACACGCTCGACGAGTTCAGGGTAGGAGAGGCCCGCGCGCTCGGCCGCGAGGTGGAAGCCCGCGCCGGGCGAGATGTCGGGGTTGGGATTGACATCGATGATGAAGGGTTCGCCGCGCTCGTCGAGCCGCAGGTCGACGCGCGCGTAGTCGCGCAGCTCGAGCGTCTCGAAGGCGCCGCGCGCGATGCTCTCGATGCGCGCGCGCTGCGCCGGCGCCAGGTCGCGCGCGGCGATGACCTTGGTGAGGTCCCAGTCGCGACTGTCCTCGATCCACTTGCCCGCGTAGGTGACGAGGTGCGGCTCGTCGGGCGCGAAGAGAGAGTAGTCGATCTCCGAGAGCGGCAGCACCTCGACGCCGCGCGCGCCGCCGAGCAGCGCGACATTGATCTCGCGCGCGGGGATGTACTCCTCGACGAGCGCCGGTTGCGCGTAGGTCTCGATCAGGCGTCGGGCCTGCGCGCGCAGGCTCGCTTCATCGCGCACGACGGAATCCATCGAGATCCCGTGGCTCGCGTCCTCGCGCGCGGGCTTCACCATCAGCGGAAAGCGCAGGCCCGCGACACTCTCGTCGCCGCGCGCGAGCACCGTCCCCCGCGGCACGGGTAGGCCCACCGCTTCGAGCACCGCCTTCGTCACGGGCTTCTCCATGCACAGCGCCATGGCGCGCGGGCCCGAGCCGGTGTAGCACACGCCGTACAGTTCGTAGAGCCACGCCATGGCCTGCTCGAAGCGCGAGTGGCCGCCGAGGCTCTCGACGAGGTTGAAGACGAGCCCATCTCGCACATTCGCGACCGCGCGCAGCACGCCCTCGCGCTCCGGCGGCACGCCCACGGCCGCGGCCCGATGCCCGCGCGACGCGAGCGCCTCCGCGATCGCCTTGGCACAGTCCTTGACTGCGAGCACGGCGATTGCGTCCTGCTCCGAGCCGTGCGCGAGCGTGCTGTCGTCGTTGTAGAGGACCGTGATGCTCGCCATGGGGCGCTCACGCGAGCTCGAGACGCGCGCAGGCCTCGTCGAGGATCGCGCCGATCATCGTGTCGTAGTTGCCGCCGAGGCGGTCCCACAGGATCGCGAGGTCGCTCCAGCTCGGCGCGACGCCCGGCAGCGGATTGCACTCGATGAACTTCGGATCGCCGGCCGCATCGCAGCGCACATCGATGCGCGCGATGTCGCGGCAGCCGAGCGCGCGGTAGGCGTCGAGCGCGATCCGCTCGACGCGCTCGACTTCGGCGCGCGCGCGCTTGGGGGGCACATTGTAGGAGACTTCCTCGGCCCAGTTCGGGTTGCGCTTCACTTCGAGGGAGTAGACGAACTGCTCGCGCGGTACGAGCAGCGGCTCGACTTCCATCGTGCCGATCACGCGTGCGCCCTCGCCGTTGCCGCGGATGCCGACGGTGAACTCCGCGCCCGTGCAGAATTCCTCGACCAGCACGGGCTCGCCGTAGTCGCGCAGCAGCGCGCCGACGCGTTCGGCGAGCTCGTCTGGATGCGTGACGCGCGAGCGGTGGCGGATGCCCATGCTCGAGCCCTCGAACAGCGGCTTGGCGAACAGCGGGAAGGGGAATGTGACGCGCGCGACATCCGCCTTGCGCTCGACCACGACGAAACCGGGCGTCGGCACGCCCGCGGACGCGACCACGCGCTTGGCCATGGCCTTGTCGAGCGTGACGGCCATCGTCAGCGGATCGGAGTGCGTGCAGGGCACGCCGAGCATCTCGCACGCGGCCGGCACATGCGCCTCGCGCGAGCGCGACCCGCGCCCCTCGGCGATGTTGAACACGAGATCGACGCGTTCGCGCAGGAGGCTCTCGACGAAGCGACGTCCTCCGCCGAGGCGCGTCACGCGGTGGCCGCGCGCGGAGAGCGCGCGCTCGATCGCGGACACGGTCGTGTCCGAGTCGTACTCCTCGAGAAGATCGTCGGGGAGCTCGCCAGCCCGGCCCTCTCTCGCGCGCGCGGACTCCGACTGGAAGTCCGCCTTGAGGTCGAAGGCGATGCCGATGTGCATGGGGGGGCGCCGGTGAGGGCGCGAGAGCCTACTTCTTCTCGCGCCGCGCTGTCGCGCCCCTGCGGACCCAGCGGCTCTTCCCGACGACCGGCGGTTGGGCCTCGCTCGTCGGCGCGGACTCGGCCGTTCGTGGCTCGGCTTCCTGCGGACGCGGGGCCGGTGGACGGATCTCGTCGCGCAGGTAGCCAGGCTCGAGGTACTCGTAGATCTTGTCCTGGAAGTTGCGCAGCACCGCGCGCCCCTTCGATTCGTCGTAGCGCAGCAGGTACTGCGGCTGGATCGGGATCTTGCCGCCGCCGCCGGGGGCGTCGACCACATAGGTCGGAATGGCGAGCCCGCTGGTGTGCCCGCGCAGACCCTCGATGATCTCGATGCCCGTGGAGATCGGGGTGCGGAAGTGCTCGGTGCCCCGCACCGGGTCGCACTGGTAGAGGTAGTACGGCCGCACGCGCATCTTCATCAGGCCTTGGCACAGCGACTTGACGGTCTCGACCGAGTCGTTGACGCCCTTGAGCAGCACGGCTTGGTTGTTGAGCGGAATGCCGGCGCGCGCGAGCTTGTCGCAGGCGTGCGCGGCTTCCCCAGTGAGCTCGCGCGGGTGGTTGAAGTGCACATTGACCCACAGCGGGTGGTAGCGCTGCAGCATCTCCACCAGCTCGTCGTCGATGCGCTGGGGGAGCGCCACCGGCACGCGGCTGCCGATGCGGATGATCTCGAGGTGCGGGATGGCGCGCAGCTTGGAGAGGATCGACTCGAGCTTCTGGTTCGAGTAGTTGAGCGGGTCGCCGCCGGACACGACCACATCGCGCACCTGCGGGGTGCGCGCGATGTAGTCGACCATGCGGTCGATCTCGATGTCCGGCGTCGCGCCGTCGTACATGGTCCGCTTGCGCGTGCAGTAGCGGCAGTAGATGGCGCAGTTGTTCGAGATCACCATCAGCACGCGGTCGGGGTAGCGATGCGTGATGCCCGGCACCGGCGAGAACTTCTCTTCGCCCAGCGGGTCTTCCTCGCCGACGGCGCGGAAGTAGTACTCGTCCGACAGCGGCACCACCTGCTTGAGGATCGGATCCGCCTCGTCGTCGGCGTCGATCAAGGACAGGTAGTAGGGCGTGATGCCCATGCGGAAGTCGGACAGCACCTCGCGGCGCAGACCGAGCTCCTGCGGCGGGATCGGAAGCTTCGCGACGAGCTGCTCGAGCGTCGTGACGCGGTTCTTGAACTGCCACTTCCAGTCGTTCCACTCCCCGTCGCTGACGTCGGGGTAGAAGAACGCGCGGCCGGTGCGGCGACCGAGGTTCGTAGCTGGCGGAAGGTCCGGAGTCGTCGCAGCGCGCTGCGCTGCGGGGTCGACGGAGACAGGCATGTGGGGGTCCTTGAGGGATCCGCTCGAGCGGGGCCTCGGCAGCTCGTGAGTGGGGGGAGCTGCGCGGGCACGCGTCGGCGGAGGGGCGCAAATCTACCCTGCACGGAAGAGCTTCGTCACCCCCTTTTCCGAACTAACCTCATGTTCGCTCGCGCTCGCTCGCTCAGTCGTCGTCGCGCTCGCGGCGCTCGCGAGCACCGCGACGCGCCGGTCGGAGCGCGTCGGCGAGGCTCGCCTGCAGGCCGCGGACGAGCTCTGCCTTCTCGCTCTGCGAGAGCTGCGCCTCGGGGTGCAGTGGCAGGTAGATCTCCGGCGGCATCTCGCCTTCCTCGATCGTTTCGCCGGCCTCGTGGGCGTCGCGCTGCGGCTGGTCCCACGCGGAAAAGTCGAGGTGTTCGCGACCTTCCTCGATGTCGTGCTGCACGAGCCAGCTCACGGGCGCCACTTGCGCATACCACGGGCGCCGCGGCGTGCGGCTGTGGCAGTCGAAGCAGGCTCGCACGGCGAGCTCGCGGGTGCGCGGGCTGTCCCAGCTCGGTTCCTTCGTCACCGGCGGATCGACTACGCCGCGCCCATACGGCACGAGCTGGATCAGGCCGAACGCGACGAGCGAGCCATAGACCGCGCGACGCAGCAAAGTCCTCACGCCAACCAACTCCTCTCTCCTCTCGGGCGGAGCCCAAACGAGCCTAGCAACCGCAGCCGCCCCCCGCCCCCCCCCAAAGCCCGCTCGTCAGCCGCTCTCCCGACCGCTCACCCCGCCCGACCTGCGCGCTCTGCCCCTGCCTGCGAGGGGGTGGGGCGCGCGGTGCGTACAATCGGCGCCCCATGTTTCGACGCATCTTGATCGCCAATCGGGGCGAGATCGCGCTGCGCGTGATCCGCACCTGCCGGGAGATGGGCATCGAGCCCGTCGCCATCTACTCCGATGTCGACCGGCGTGCGCTGCATGTGCGCATGGCCCACAGCGCGGTGGGGCTCGGCGGCTCGACGCCGCGCGAGAGCTACCTCGACATGGACAAGGTCATCGCCGCCGCCAAGCAGTCCGGCGCCGAGGCGATCCACCCCGGCTACGGCTTCCTGTCCGAGCGCTCGGCCTTCGCCCGCAAGGTGACCGAGGCGGGGCTGGTGTGGATCGGTCCGCCGCCCGAGGCGATCGAGGCCATGGGCGACAAGATCACCAGCCGCCGCAACATGACCAAGGCCGGGGTGCCGGTCGTGCCGGGCCTCGTCGATCCCGTCGACGATGTCGAGCGCGCGCTCGAGGAGGCCGAGAAGATCGGCTACCCGATCGCGCTCAAGGCCGCGGCCGGCGGCGGCGGCAAGGGCATTCGCCTCGTGCGCTCGAAGGGCGAGATGGCGACCGCGTTCCGCACGGCGAGCGGCGAGGCGCTCGCGAGCTTCGGCGACGGACGGCTCTACATGGAGCGCTATGTCGACGAGCCGCGCCATGTCGAAGTGCAGGTGCTGTTCGATCGGCACGGCAACGGCGTGCACTACGGCGAGCGCGAGTGCTCGATCCAGCGCCGCCACCAGAAGCTGATCGAGGAAGCGCCCAGCGTGGTCGTCGACGACGCGCTGCGCCGCAAGATGGGCGAGATCGCGGTGCGCGCGGGCGCGGCCGTGGGCTACCAGAACGCGGGCACGGTCGAGTTCCTGTATTCGAAGGGCGAGGTGTTCTTCCTCGAGATGAACACGCGCCTGCAGGTCGAGCACCCGGTGACCGAGATGGTCTACGGCGTCGACCTCGTGCGCGAGCAGATCCGCGTGGCGTGGGGCGAGAAGCTCGGCTACACGCAGGAGGAGGTGCTCGCGAAGAAGCACGGCTGGTCGATCGAGGTGCGCATCAACGCCGAGGACCCGTTCAACGGCTTCGTGCCTTCGATCGGCACGATCCACAACCTGCGCGCGCCCGGCGGCCCGTGGGTGCGCCTCGACGCGGCCATCTACCGCGGCATGGAGGTCAGCCTCAACTACGACCCGATGCTCGCCAAGCTGATCGTGTGGGGGCCGGACCGCAACGCCGCGATCGAGCGCATGAAGCGCGCGCTCGCGGAGCTCAATGTCGGCGGCGTGCGCACCAGCGCGCCGGTCGCGCTGCTCGTGCTCGAGGAGGAGAAGTTCGTCAAGGGCGAGTTCGACACGCACTTCCTCGCGCACATGGACCTCGCGACGCCGCGCGCCGGAGAGGATGTGCTCGTCGCCGTCGCCTCGGCGATCCACCGGCACCTGCTCATGCAGCGCAAGGCACTCCACACCAGCGCCGCGGGCCGCGTCGCGTGGTCGTCGCGCAGCCGCGCGAGCCTGTCGCCCTATCCCCCGCATGTCGGCGCGAGCACCGGAGGTGCCCGGTGAAGTACTTCGTCACGGTCAACGGCAAGGCGCACGAGGTCGAGGTCGTCGAGCGGCTCGGCAAGCTGCATGTGCGCTGCGATGGCAAGGACATGGATGTCGACTACCAGGAGGTCGACAGCCTCGGGCAGGTGGCGCTGCTCGCCGGCGGGCGCTCATGGGGCCTGTCGATCGAGGGCGACGAGCATCAGGTCACCGCGGGCATCGCCGGTCACCTGTACGCGGTCGAGATCGAGGACGAGCGCGAGCGCGCCGCCCACGCGGCCGAGCGCGAGTCCCACAAGGGCGGCGGTACGGTCAAGAGCGTGATGCCGGGCGTGGTCGTCAAGCTGCTCGTCAAGGAAGGCGACACCGTCGAGAAGGGCCAGCCGCTCCTGATCCTCGAGGCGATGAAGATGCAGAACGAGATCGCCGCCAGCTCCGCCGGCACGGTCAAGGCGCTGTTCGTGAAGGAAAAGGAAGCGGTGGCGAGCGGAGCGAAGCTCGTCGCGCTCGCCGCGAACTGAGATTCTCACGCGCGCTCAGCGCACTCGGCGGCGAAGCGCGTAGGCGGCGAGCGCGGCCGTGCACAGGCTCGCGATCCACAGGAGCCGCGATGGGCGCTCCGCGGCGGCGGCCCACAGGGTCCACGCCGAGGCGACGAAGTAGAGCGCGGCGCAGGCGGTTGGGATCGCGCCGATGCGCGTCGCGGCGAGCGCCGCGGGCGGCGAGAAGCGCACGCGCAGGAGCGACAGCGCGGCGAGTGCGGTCGTGAAGGTGAGCACGGCGCCGCAGTTCTCGACCAGCAGGTCGAAGGAGTGCGTGAGCAGCAGCGCGAGGGCGACCGCGCCCTGGAGCAGCGTCGAGGCCACGGGCGTCGCTCCGCTGCGCGCCGCGAACAGCTTCGGCAGCGCTCCATCGCTCGCCATCGCCGCGTAGACGCGCGGTCCGGCGACGGTGAAGGCGCTCGCGGACGAGAGCATCGCCAGCACCACGAAGGCCGACATGGCGGCCGCGCCGCTTGGCCCAGCGAGCTCGCGCACGATCAAGTGCGCGAGCGTCGTGCGCGCGCTGTCGCCGCCTTCCGCGCGCCAGCCCGCCAACACGCTCGCGTCGAGGTTGGCGACAAAGACCCAGTTGACCGCGAGGTAGAGCGCCATCACGAGCAGCGTGCCCAGCAGCATCGCGCGCGGAACGTCGCGCCGCGGCTCGCGGAACTCCTCGCTCATGTAGCTCGCCGTGTTCCAGCCGGTGTAGGCGAGCGCGACCCACAGGAGCTGCGCGAAGAAGCTCTCCATCGGGAAGTCCGCGTGGGGAATCTCGGGCTGCCATGTCGGCCACGCGTTGGAGCCCGAGAACAGGCCAATGGCGAGAAATAGCGCGAACAGCAGGACCTTCGCGAGCGCGAGGACATCTTGCACGCGCTGCGTCGCACGCGCGGAGAGCGCGCCGAGAGTCGTCGTCGCGACCACGATCGACACTCCGACAGCGTGCGGAGGCAACTCCACCAGCGTCCCCGCGTACGCATCGGCCATCGCAGCGCAGAACGCGACCGGCGCCGCGAAGCCGAGGAACAGCGAGGCCCACCCTGCGAGCTCTCCGAGCGCCGGATGCAGCAGGTCTGCGAGGTAGCGGTATTCGCCGCCCGAGCGCGGCACGAGCAGCGCGAGCTCCGCATAGGCGCGCGCACCGCACAAGGCGATCGCACCACCGACGAGCCACGCCAGCAGAATCTCGCCCGGACCGAGCACGCTCGCCGCCCAGCCGGCGGACACGAGCACGCCGACGCCGATCATGCTCGATGCGACCAGGCCGATGCCGGAGAGCAGCCCGAGCTTGGGGGTGGCCTGCATGGCGCCCAGCCTACGCGCTGCTGCGCGACCACCCGAGCTGCGACGAGCGGAATTCGTTCCTGCGGCGAGACGAACTCCACGGCTCAGAGGTCTGCGTCAGAGCACCGGGCAACGCTTCGCCCGGCTGCTAGACTCCGCTCCGTGGGCATTTTCAAGAAGCTCTGCGATCTGGTGGCGATCCCGTCGGTGACGGGGGACGAGAAGGACTACGCCGACGCGCTCTCGCGCGAGCTCGCGGCGCTCGGGCTCGGCGTCGAGCGGCAGGAGCTCGCCCCCGGGCGCTTCAATGTGCTCGCTCGCGGCGCTCGTCCGCGCGTCGTGTTCTGCACGCACCTCGACACGGTGCCGCCGTTCTTCGGGCCGCGCGAGGATCGCGCGGCCGTGCACGGTCGCGGTTCGTGCGATGCCAAGGGACCGGCGCTCGCGATGATGGAAGCCGCGCGCAAGCTGCTCGCGCAGGGCGAAGATCGCATCGGATTCTTGTTCACCTGTGGCGAGGAGACGGACTCCGCCGGCGCGGCGCTCGCCAACGCGCAGCTCGCGGAACCGTGGCGTCCGGCGTTCACGATCGTCGGCGAGCCGACGGAAAACCGCTTCGCGGGCGCGCACAAGGGCGTCTACAAGGCCGAGCTCGTCGCCAGCGGTGTCGCGGGGCACAGCTCGCAGAACATCGGGCCGAGCGCGATCCACGAGCTCGTGTACGCGATCGAGAAGTTGCTCGCGCAAGACTGGGGCCGCCACGCCTTGCTCGGGCCGGGCACGCTCAACATCGGCACCATCCAAGGGGGGGTGGCGGCGAATGTGGTTGCGGATCGCGCGGTCGCGAGCCTGCTCCTGCGCGCGGTCGAGCCCGTCGAGACCACCGAGCGCAAGCTGTGCGCGTGCCTCTCGCCGCATGTCGCTCTCCAGCGGCCCTACAAGAGCTACGGCCCGATCGAATTCGAGGTCCCGCGCGGGCACGAGCCGATTCCCGTCGCGTTCGGCACCGATGCGCCGCACCTCGGCCGCTGGGGCAAGCCGCTGCTCTACGGGCCCGGCCGCATCCTCGATGCGCACACCGACCACGAGCTCGTCACCAAGCGCTCGTTCGAGCAGGCGGTCGCAGACTACGAGTCGACGGCGCGCGAGCTGCTCGCGCGCGCAGAGGCTTGCGCGTGAGCGAGCGCCTCGCCAAAGCGGCGTTGCTCGATGCGCTCGAGCAGGGTCGCGTGCGCGTCGCCGAGCGCGGCGACGACGGCGCGTGGCGCGTGAACGCATGGGTGAAGGAGGAGATTCTCGCGCTCTTCCGCGCCTCGCCGCTCGCGGAGAGTTCCGCCGGCGCGCTCACCTTCGTCGACAAGCGCGACATCGGCCCGCGCACATTTTCGCTCGCGGACAAGCTGCGCGTCGTGCCCGGCGGCTCGTCCGTGCGCCGCGGCGCGTTTCTCGCTCCGGGCGTGATCGTGATGCCGCCCGCCTACATCAACATCGGCGCCTTCGTCGACGAGGGCTCGATGATCGACAGCCACGCGCTCGTCGGCTCGTGCGCGCAGGTCGGCAAGCGCGTGCACCTCTCCGCGGGCTGTCAGGTCGGTGGCGTGCTCGAGCCCGCCGGCGCGCGCCCCGTGATCATCGAGGACGAGGCCTTCGTCGGCGGCAACACGGGGCTCTACGAGGGCGTGCTCGTGCGGCGCGGCGCGGTGCTCGCGTCGGGCGTCGTGCTCTCGGCGAGCACCGTCGTGTACGACCTGCCGAATCGCCGCGAGCTGCGCGGCACGCGCGAGCGACCGCTCGAGATCCCCGAGTACGCCGTGGTCGTGCCCGGATCGCGGCCCGCGAGCGACGAGTGGGCCGCCGGGCGGCACTTGCAGGTGGCCTGCGCCCTGATCGTGAAGTACCGCGACGAGCGCACGGACCGCGCCACGGCCCTCGAGGACGCGTTGCGCTAGGCGTCCCGTCGCGACCGCGAGGCCTTACCTTTCGCTCCCGCAGGAGTCGAGCCCGCGGGGCTCCCGGGGTCTTTCCTGCGCTCATGCCCTGAAATTGCGCGTATCCTCAGGGAGCCATGCAGATCCTTCGCCGCATCACTGCTTTCGCCATCGCCGTGACGCTCACCGCCGCGCCGGCTTTTCCGACCTGGTCGATCGTCGCCGTGAACACGCGTACCCGCGAGGTGTGCATCTCGTCGGCGACCTGCCTGTCCAACTTCAACCTGCGCTTGAACCTGCCCGTGATGCGGCCGGGGATCGGTGGCGGCGCGTCGCAGGCGCTGGTCGACTCGGGTGCCGCCAATCGCCAGATCATCTGGAACGGTCTCAACGCGGGGCTAGCACCGCAGCAGATCCTGCAGCAGCTGCTCGGCGTGCAGGGCGCCCAGTCGCGCCAGTTCGGCATCGTCGACTTCGACAACATGCCGGTGACCTTCTCCGGCTCGCAGACGATTCCCGCCAACCCCGGCGTCGTGGGCGTCGTGGGCGAGTGGCGCTACGCCATCCAGGGCAACATCCTGACGGGCAACCAGGTCGTGCTCGCCGCCGAGCAGGCCTTCCTCCAGACTCAGGGCGACATCGGGCAGAAGGTCATGGCCGCGATGGAGGCCGCGCGCTTTTGGGGCGGCGACGGTCGCTGCTCCTGCAACGCTTCGGCACCGACCTCGTGCGCCCTGCCGCCTCCCGAGCCGTTCCAGAGCGCCTACACCGGCTTCTTCCTGATCTCGCGCGTCGGCGACACCGGCGGCTCGGTGTGCAACTCGAGCTCGGGCTGCGCGCAGGGCCAGATGTACGCGGCGCTCAATGTGATCGGCAACGCGAGCACGCCGGACCCCGTGATCACTCTGCGCACGCAGTTCGACGCATGGCGCGCCGCGCTTTCCGGACGGCCTGACCACATCGCGAGCGAGACCCTCGCCGACCGCGCCGCACTCGTCGCCGACGGTCGCACGGAAGCGGAGGTCACGCTGTTCCTGCGCGACCTCGACGGCATTCCCGTCGGTCACGGCGGCGCCGCGGTGTCCGTCACGAACTTTGGCTCGAGCAGCGCGGCGAGCCTCTCTGCCCCGGCGGTCGACAACGGCGACGGCACCTACACGCTGCGCATTCGCGCCGGACAGGTGCCGGGGAGCGCGCGCTTCCGCATCACGGTGAACGACGGGATCTCGACGGTCACGCTGTGGCCCGAGCTCACGCTGCGCGTCGATCCCGTCGTGCCCCTGCACCTCGGCTACGACGCGATCTCGGCTCTCGATCCCCATCCCGTCCCGATCGTGATCAATGTCGGACACGACGCGGATCGCCGCGCCTACCTGCTGCTCGCGAGCAGCGCGGGTACGACGCCGGGCCTGACCTTCGGCAACCTGAGCTTGCCGCTCAACGCCTCACGCCTCCTGCGCTACACGCTCTCCAACGCCGGCGATCCCGACCTGCTGTACACCAGCGGGCCGCTGCCGCCATCGGGGCGAGTCGCGGCGTGGTTCGAGCCGGATGCGAGCACGATGCACCAGCTCGTCGGGACACGCATCGAATGGTCGGGGATCATCTTCGGTCCCGCCGGTCGCAGCGTGCTGCCACCGGCCGGCTTCGAAGTGCTTCCCTGAAGTTTGTCAGCGCGCGAGCCGCGCCGCGATCTCGTTCCACAGCGCCAAGCGCGCCTTGAGCGAGCGGGTCGCGGCGGCCAGAGAACGAACCACGGTGGCTTCGTCGCCCATGCAGCACGAGCGGAAGAGCCTCGCGGCCATGGGCCCGTGCTCGTCGCCGTCGATCGAGACATGGCGATCGAGGTACCACCGGAGCGTTTGCACGCGCGCGGCCTGGGCCGCGTCGCGAGAGAGTCCCTCGATCAGCGGTCGGAATGTGGCCGGGATGATCTCTTCTCGCGCGAGCGTGAACGCGGCGATGCGCTCCGGCAGGCTCGCCTCGCAGATCTCGAGCGTCGTACGCGTGAACTCCTTGGAGACCTGCGGAGCGTTCGCGCGTGCGAGCGCCTCGCGCCACGCCACGCCGGCTTCGAGGTCGCTCTGGAAGCCGAGGATGCCGCTCACCTCGGCACCGCACTCGCGCATCGCATCGACATAGATCGCGTAGTGGCTTTGGAAACGCCCGTCGGGACCGAGGTCACATTCCTCGCCGACCGTGATCTCATTGATCAGTCGTGCGGCGTCTACATCGGTCTTCGGCAGCCAAGGCCATGCCGCGGGCGCAAGTTCGCGCTGGATCGACTTCAAGAGCGACATGAAGTCCCACACGCACCACACATGGTGCTGCGTGAAGATCCAAATGTCCTGGATGCGGCGGAAGCGCGTGTGGAGCGGATGCTCGGCGAGGCTGCGCGAGAGTTCGGCGACGAGCGCGGCTTTCGGGGAGATGTGCAGACCGGTTTCGCGGAGCGTCATCATGGGGGGGGCGGGAACATAGACCGTACGAGGAGAGCGCGGAAGTCCAACCGGGCCGTGGAACCGCGGCCGCGCGCTCGTCCGAGCGAGCGAAATCGGCCGATTCACTCGCGCGCGAGCTTGCGCAGCGCTTCACAGGCGTCAAAGCGCGCGCGCGCGCCGTCGCGCGAGGCGACCTCGGGCAAGGCGGCCAGCGTCGCGAGCCGCTCCACCACGCTGCGCGCGCCGCGCGAGCGCACATAGCGCAGCGCCCCGCCCTCGAACGGCGGAAAGCCCATGCCGAAGACCGTCGCGAGGTCGAGCTCCGCCTCGCTCGCGACCACATGTTCCTCGAGGCAGCGCGCGGCCTCGGCGACCAGCGCGAGCGCCAGCCGGTCGCGCAGCAGCTCGTCGGTGAGTGCGAGCGCACCTCCGCGGGCTCGTGCGATCGCAGCCGGATTCAGGGCTCCCTTGCGCGCGCGCCCGGACTTGGGGTCGGGCGCGTAGGTGAAGAAGCCTGCGCCGCTCTTCTTGCCCTTGTGTCCGGCGGCGACGAGCTCGCCCGCGAGCGGGCTCGAGCGCATGCGCTCGCCGTAGGCCGCGTGCAGCGATGCCGCGGCGTGGGCCGCGATGTCGAGCCCGACCTCGTCGAGCAGCTCGAGCGGCCCCATGGGCAGTCCGAAGTCGAGCGCGGCGCGCTCGATGCGCTCGGCCGCGATGCCTTGCTCGAACAGACGCACGGCCTCGTCGAGGTACGGTCCGAGCACGCGGTTCACGAGGAATCCGGCGACATCCGCGACGACAACCGGTGTCTTGCCGAGCGCGAGCGCGAATCGCGCGGTGCGCGCCACGGTGTCCGGCGATGTGCGCTCGCCGCGCACGATCTCCACGAGCGGCATGGCGTGCACGGGGTTGAAGAAGTGCAGGCCGACGACGCGCTCGGGGTGCGGGAGTCCGGCCGCGATCGCGCTGACGGAGAGCGAAGAAGTGTTCGTGGCGAGGATCGCGTCCTCTCGCACCCCTGCCGCGACCTGCGCGAACACCGCGCGCTTCACTTCCAGCTTCTCGGCCACGGCCTCGAGCACGAGGTCCGCGCGCGCGAGTCCTGTGATGCTCGTCGCGGTCTCGAGCCGATCGGCCGCGGCGCGCGCCTCGTGCGGCTCGAGAATGCGACGGCGCCGGGCCTTGTCGATGCGTCCGAAGTGCGCCGCTTGTGCCGAGTCGAGCGCCGCACGCGAGAGATCGCACAGGCGCACGGAGCCGACGCGCTCGGCGACGAGCCCGGCGATCGCTCCGCCCATCACACCGGCGCCGATCACGCCCACGCGCTCGATCGCGCGCGCTTGCGTGCCGTCGTCGAGGCGTGCGAGCTTCTTGGCCGCTTCGGAGCCGCGGAACAGCGACACGAGGCTCTTGCATGTGCCGCCGACCGCGAGCGTGCCGAGCGCGCGCGCTTCGCGCTGGAGCCCGCGCGAGAGGGGCGTGAGCGGTGCGCGCACGACCAGCTCCAGCGCGCGTTCCGGCGCCGCGTAGCGCCCCTTGGTCTGCGCGCGCAGGTTCTTGCGCGCGCTCGCCGCGATCACCGCCAGCGCCAGCGGATTGCAGTCGACGAGCCAGCGCTTCGCGCCGCGCGAGCGCCGCGGACTCCGCTCGCGACCGAGCGCGATGTCGCTCGCCACGCGCAGCAGGCTCTCCGGCGCGCACAGGCGATCGACGAGTCCGTTGCGCAGCGCCTCGCGCGGGGCGTACAGCTTGCCGGCGAGGATCGCGGCGAGCGCGCTGGGCACGCCGACGCGGCGCGGCAGTCGCTGGCAGCCGCCCCAGCCCGGCAGGATGCCCAGCCGCGTCTCGGGGAGTCCGATGCGCGAGCTCGGATGCTCCGCGAGCACGATCGCGTCGCAGGCGAGCGAGAGCTCGAAGGCGCCGCCGGGCACCGGCCCGCCGACGGCCGCGACCTTTCGACACGGCAGGCGCGCGACGCGCTCGAAGAGCTCTTGTCCGAAGCGCGCGAGCTCCGTCGCGAGCGCGATGTCGACCAGCCCTTCGATGGCGTCGATGTCCGCGCCCGCGACGAAGGTGATCGGTGTGCTCCCGGTGAGCACTAGAGCGCGGATGTCCTTCGCGCGCTCGAGCTCGTCGAGCGCCAGCGCCAGATCGCGCATCAGCGGCCGGTCGAACACTGCGAGGCGCCGGTGGGGCGGAGCGATGCGCAGCAGCGCGAGGCCGGCCTCGGGGCGCTCGATGCGCACGCAGGCTCCGGGCGCGGGCTCGCCTTCGGGCTTGGGCATGTGCTCGAGCATGTTCATCGCACGCGCTCCAGCACGACCGCGCCGCCCTGTCCGCCCCCGATGCACAAGGTCGCGAGGCCGAGCTCGACATCGCGCTCGCGCATCTCGTGCGCCAGCGTGAGCAGGAGCCGCGCGCCCGTCGCGCCCACGGGATGACCGAGCGCGATCGCGCCGCCGTGGACATTGAGCCGCGCCGGGTCGAGCTCGCCGAGCGCGCGCTCGCGGCCGAGCTCCGCGCGCGCGAAGGCGTCGCTCGCGAACGCCCGCTGGCAGGCGAGCACCTGGTGCGCGAAGGCCTCGTTGAGTTCGACGAGTCCGATGTCGGCGAGCGTGCAGCCCGCTTGGTCGAGCGCGCGCGCCGTCGCGAACACCGGGCCGAGGCCCATGCGCTGCGGTGCGAGGCCCGCGTAGGCGAACGCGCGGATGCGCGCGAGCGGCTCGAGGCCGAGCTCGCGCGCGCGCTCTTCACTGGCGACGAGCAGCGTGCACGCGCCGTCTGTGACCTGTGACGAGTTGCCGACCGTGACGACGCCGTCGGGCTTCTCGAAGTACGGCTTGAGCTTCGCGACCTGCTCGAGCGACTGTCCCGCGCGAATCCCGTCGTCCTCGCGCAGCGTGCAGCCTTCGCGCGCGTCCTGCGGCATCACGGGCACGATCTCGCGCTCGAAACGCCCCGCCTTGCGCGCTGCCTCCGCGCGGCGGTGGCTCTCGACCGCGAGCTGGTCGCCTTCGAGTCGCGTCAGCCCGAACTCGCGCACGAGCACCTCGGTCGATCGCCCCATGATGAGACCGCAGGTCGGATCGGTCAGCCCTTCGACGAGCGCGATGCGCGGCTTGAGGTGCCACGGCCGGAAGCGGGCCATGGCCGCGAGGCGCGAGCCCAGCGACTTCGCCCGCGCGAGGCGCGCGAACATGTCGGTCAGTTCGGGTCCAAAGACGAGCGGGTAGGCGCTCATCGCCTCGACTCCGCCCGCGAGGAACAGCTCACCGCGTCCGGCGAGGATGCGCGTCGCCGCGCTCGTGATGGCCTCCATGCCGCTGGCGCAGTTGCGGCCGAGCGTGACGGCGCTCACGCGCTCCGGCACGCCGGCGCGCAGCGCGATCACGCGCGCCACATTGACTTGGTCGTGCGGCGGACCGACGCAGCCGATCTGCACCTCGTCGAGCGCATTCGCATCGATGCCGCTGCGCGCGAGCGTCTCGCGCGCAGCGAGCGCGCCGAGCCGCGCCGCGTCCTCGCGCCGGAGCGTGCCGCCCGCCTTGGCCCAAGGCGTGCGGCAGCCCGCGGCGAGGACGACGCCGCGCCTCATGACTTCGGTCGCCGGTCGAGGAAGCGCTTTTCCTTCATCGCGCTCTCCATGCCGAGGTGCTCGAGCATCTCGCGCAGCGTGAGCACATGCACCTTGTTCGGGGCGACCTCCGTCGCGTTGGCGAGATCGTGTTGGATGCGCGTGGCGAGCTCGCCCACATCGACTCCCACGCGCGGCGCGACGCGCACTTCGAGCTGGTCGAGCTCGAGCGGATCGTCATTGCGCTTGGAGATCACGACCTGCCATTCCTCGACATCGCGCATGGCCGCGAGCACGCTGCCCATCACCGACAGGTCGACGAGCGTGCCCTTGATCTTGGTCAGCGAGAGCGCGTGCTGCTCGCTCACGCGGCGCAGCTCGGCACCGATGCGCGGCAGCGTGCGACCGCAGTTCGGGCACGGTTTCCATGTGATGCCGCCCACGCACAGGTCGCCCGTGCGGTAGCGCAGGACGCTCGTGCCGTGGCCGAGGATGCCGGTGTAGACGAGTTCGCCGTCCTCGCCGTCGGGCACCACCGCACCCGTCTTGGGGTCGATCACCTCGAACACGCCGAGGTCGGGGTGCAGGTGGTAGCCGGTCGAGTGATTGTCCGCGTTGGGGCACTCGGCCCACGCCATGCGCGCTTCGGTGAAGCCGTAGGTGCCGAGGATGCGTACCTCGCCGGCGTCGCCCTTGCGCAGCGCCTCGAGCATCTTGTCCTTGAGGCCCGGCGGGACCTTCTCCGCACCGAGGATCAGCGTGTGCACGTTGGCGAAGCTCGTGCCGAGCTCGTTGCCGCGCCGCAGCACATGGTAGGTGAAGCCCGGCGTGCCGACGATCACGGTCGGCTTCAGGCGCTCGAGCAGCCGCAGCGAGCCGTCGGTGCCCATGACCTTCCCGCCG
Organism: Planctomycetota bacterium; assembly: GCA_016872795.1. Lineage (GTDB taxonomy): Bacteria > Planctomycetota > UBA1135 > UBA1135 > F1-120-MAGs118. The sequence goes on along the minus strand of VGYZ01000031.1, from coordinate 9,158 downwards.
CCCGATGGCACGACGAGCGCGCCGGTCTCGAAGCCGCCGAGTGTCACGGCCCAGAAGGCGAGGTGGGGCGCAAAGGGAAACAGGTTGACGAGTCGGTCGCGCGATGGGTCGAGGCCCGCGATGTCGAACATGCGCGCGATCCCTTGCTGCAGCACCTGCAGGTCGAAGGGCGTGTAGGCGAAGCCGACCGGCTCACTCGAGCGACCGGTCGTGAAGGTGAGGAAGTTGGGCGTGTACTGGAAGCGCAGCGCCTCGCGCGCGCGAGCACCGCCGAGCACGAGCGCGAGCTTGCGCGAGAAGGGCCAATGGGCGCGGATGCGATCCGGGCTCGGGCGCAGCACGAAGTCGTAGCGCGTCTCCGGCGTCGACTGCGCGCGCAGCAGGTCTTGCTTGGTGGTGAACGGCAGCCGCTGGAGGTCGGCGACGCACGCGATCGAGTCCGGCCGCACGAGGGCCTCGTCGAACACGCGGCGGTAGTGGTTCGAGAACGGGTAGAGCTCCTCGCGCACGCAACGGCGGAGCGCTGCGTCTTGCACGGCGTGCAGCTGTCGAGCAGGGAGGCGCTCGAGCGTCGCCCAATCGCGCGGGGTTCCCATGGCCGAGAGACGACAGGCTGAAGCGGAAGCTGCCGGATCTCAAGCCTCGAGCGCCCGCGAATTGAGGCGCAGCGGAATTTCTCTGGTTTTCCCCCGCCACCAGAGCGGACCGCGAGCGACGGATGGGCAGGGCGCGAGCAGAGGGCGCGCGTCCTGCACCGCGGGGTCTGTCCGACATCTCAGGCGCTAGGTGCTCGCCGCCCAAGGATCCCTTCGAAACGGGTACTTTCCCATGCAAGCCGACCTTTCCCGTCGTCTTTCGCCTACGACCCTCACTCTGGGCGCGCTCGCCTCGTGCGCCCTCGGCACGCTCTCCGCGCTGCCCCTCTTCCCGCTCCCCACTTCTGCGCAGAGCTCCTGCCGCGGCGCGTTGCCGGCCTGCGTCCCGATGGGCGACCGCGCGCTCTTCACCTTCTGCCGTCCTCCGCTGCCCCCCGGCCAGCGCTGGGCGGGCGACAGCGGTAGTCCGGTGGGGTTCGAGGAGGACCTTGTCTGCGACAACTTCCTCGGTGCCTGCGCTGCCAGCGGCGACAGCGCGACGATCCTCATCTGCAACCACGCCGGTCAGCTGTTTGCCTACCCGGGCGTGATCGAGCTCAATGGCTCGGGCGAGACGGGCAAGCCGAAGATCTTCGTGCGCTGGACCTCGGTGTACACCGCGCAGGTCACGAACTCGGGCACCGTTGGAGGGAGCCTCGGCGTGCAGAGGGAGGGCGTCAATGTGGGCGGCTCGCTTGCTGCGGGCTCGAGCACCACGGCCACCGCGGTGCGCTACGCTTGGCACGACTCGAGCATCGTCGAGGTGCGGCCGTGCTGAGCCTCCGCGCTCCTCCCGTTCGCGCGCTCTTCGCCCTCGGCGCTGTGGCGCTGCTCCTGTCGCTCGCGTTCTGGTGGCACTCGCACGACTCCCGATCGGATGCGTCGGAACTCGCACCGATCGTTTCGGACGGGGCCGCCGCGAACCTGCCCGGGCCCGCATTCGACGGCCTGCGTCGCGAGCCGCTCGCGCTCGCGAAGGGGGCCTCGGACGAGCCTCGAGCGAATGCCACGGAGGAGCCTGCCGTGGCTTCGGAGCAGGGGACCGCGCGCATCCTCGGCCGCGTGTTCGACTCGAACGGCTCGCCCTTGCCCGGCGCGGCGGTACTCGCTGAGGCACCCGAAGGCGACCTGTTCGCGCCGCTCTTCACGACCACGAGCGACCTCGAAGGCTGGTACGAGCTGCGCGAGGTTGCGCCCGGCAGCTACGACCTCGGCGTGCGGCCAGTAGGCGTGGAGCAGGGCTCCACGGTGCTCCAGCGCATCCGGGTGGAGTCAGGCTCCGTGGCCGTCGCGGACCTGGCGCTGAAGGGTGCGCGCACGCTGCGCGGCGGCTTCGAGTTCTCCGACACCTGGGACTACATGGACATGTCCCTCGTGCGCGTCGTGCTGTGGCGCAAGGGCGAGTGGGGGAGCGCCGTGGCGCGCGCCTACTGCTTCACATCGCACGCGGAGCTCTGGCGCTCGGGCGCGTTCCGCTTCGAGGGCCTCGAGCCGGGCGTGTATGTGCTCGAGGCGTGGCCCTTCCTCGAGGAGCAATCCGTGTGGCGTGGCGAGGTCGACTTGAGCGAACGGGACGCGCGCCTGCCGTGCCGTGCGCTCGGAGAGGACCGCGTCTGGCGCGAGCGGGTGGCCGTCGAGCCGCCGCGCACGACTTCGAATGAGGCGCAGCGCGGCTAGTCCTGCGAATCGCGGGGCTTGCGGATGCTGCCGCGGAACTGCTCGAGGCGCCGCACGGCCTCGTCGTCGAGTGCCCTGCCCTGCGCCAGCGGATTGTCGCTCGGGCGGCGTGCGCCGCTGGGGTCGTCCCCGCTGGGGTCCGTCTTGGTGCCGGAGCCCGCAGGCTCCTCGGTTTCGACCGGCGTGAATGTGGCCGCGCGCTCGCCCAAGCCCCCGAATGTCTGCTCGCGCATCTGCTGCTGCATGCGGCGCATGCGCACGGCCCACAGCTCGCGCGAACCGGCGAGCCACACGAACAGGCCGACCGCCGCGATCGACCACTGGCGCGAGACGAAGCCGAGCACGATCAGGCCCGCGGCGAACAGCTTGCCCACGCCCGCGGCGATGCGCGTGGCGTTGAGCCAGTCCGTGAACACGCCGCACAAGGCGCGGAACACGCGTCCGCCGTCCATGGGGAAGGCCGGGAGCAGGTTCGAGGCGCCCATGAACAGGTTGATCAGGATGAAGTTGGCGAGCAGGCCCGCCAGCGTCGCGGTCGCGTTGGGCGCGATGTCGCTCATGCTGGCGATGCCCGAGGCCAGCAGGAACGGCAGCGCCAGCGCCGCCAGCAGGAAGTTCACCGCCGGCCCCGCGAGGGCCACGACCGCCTCGACCTTGGGGTTCTCGGGGATCTCGCGCATGCGCGCCATGCCGCCCAAGAACCACAGCGTGATGTCGAGCACCTCGATCTTGAAGTAGCGGGCGGCCAGCGTGTGGCCGAGCTCGTGCAGCGTCACCAGCGTGAACAGCAGCAGCAGGTTGATCACCGCCGCCAGCGGATCGCCCGGCCACAGCGCCGCGGTGCCGATCACGAGCAGCACCCACGACAGGTCGATGCGCACCGTTGTCCCGAACACGCGGGCGATGGGAAAAGAGCCGAACATGGTGGGCGAATCTGGGGTTGGGCGCGGGGCTTCGAGGGGGTTCCACCGGTCGCACCGCGCGCGAGGGCGAAAGAAGCTAGGCTCCCCCTGCGCGGGTCGCAACCGGCCCCGCCGCAATCCTTTGGCCGTGGCGACCCACTTCGAGACTGCGCAGGCTCCGCTCGTGCTGCAGGTCGACCTGCGCGCGCTCGCCGCGGGCGCCGTCGTCGTTCCGCGGCCTTGGAGTGCACCCGAAGCGTGGCTCGGCGGCCTCGGACGGCTCGGCGGCGGGGCCCTCGGCCTCGCCGAGCTCGTCCGGCGCGACCTCGCGGGCGAGCCGGAGGCCCTCGCGGTGTGCGTGGGGCGTCTGGTGCGCCGCGGCTTCCCGACGGCCGCCCGTGCGAGCGTCGCGGGACGCGCCGTGCTCACCGGGCTCTACTCCGAAGGACTCGTCGGAGGACCGCTCGGCCGAACCCTCGCGCGCTCCGTCGACGGGCTGTTCGTCTCCGGACAGGTCGCGGGGAGCGGCAATGTGCTCGTGATCGACGCTGCGGGGAGCGCGCGACTGCACGCGTGGCCGGAGCTCGCCGGTCGCTCACCGCGCGCGACGCACGCGGCGCTCCTCGAGCGGCTCGGGCCCTGCGGCACGCTCTCGATCGGCCTCGCGGGCGAGCGCGGCGTCGCGCTCGCGAGCCTCGCGTCGGGCGGCGATGTGCCGCACTTCGTCGGTCGCGGCGGACTTGGCGCGGTGCTAGGCCGCATGGGGCTCAAGGCCATCGCCGTGTGCGGGACGGAGCTGAGCGACGACGGCGGAGCGGAACTCAAGGCGCGTCTGGCCCGCTCGCCGCGGCTGCTCGCGCGCGCGTCCGGCGGCACGCTCGAGCTCTTCGATGCGTTCGCGGCGCGGCCCGGGGGCGCGGCGAGCGGTGCGGATTTCGCGCGCATGGGGGCACAGGCGCGCGACGCGCGCGCGGGGCGCCATGGTTGTTCGGGCTGTCCCACGCCGTGCGGTTGGGAGTTCGACACGCGCCGCGGAGCGCGGCAGCCGGCGCGCTTTGGCGCCAGTCACGCGCTCTCCTCCGCGCTCGGTTTCTCGAGCCTCGACGATGCACTCGAGCTCCTGCGCGCCTGTGACGAGCTCGGCCTCGACGCCAAGGAAGTGGGGGCGGCGCTCGCACTCGTGCGTCCGCGCGATCTCGCGCACGCGCACGCGCTCCTCGCGGACGCGTGCGAAGCGCGCGGCGAAGGCGCTCGGCTGGCGCTCGGCTCCGTGCGGCTCGCGCGCGAACTGGGGCTGTCGACGCCGAGCGCCAAGGGCGCCACGGTGCGCGCCGACGCCCCGCTCGCAGCGTTGCTCGGCCAGTGCGTGTCATCGCGCGGCGGCGATCCGATGCGGACCTTTCCGTTTCTCGCGGTCGATGGCGCCGATCTGGAAGCCTTCCGTGCGAGCACGGGGCTCGATCTTCCGCCCGAGGCCGCCGATCCCGAACAACCCTCGGGCAAGGGCACGCTCGTCGCGTGGCACGAGGACTGGGCCAACGCGCTCGACATGACGGGTTTTTGCGCTTTTTCGGCCGCGGCGCTGCTCTCGGACGGGCTGTGCAGCCCAGACGAGCTCGCGCACGAGCTCGCGCCGCACCTCGACGAGCGCTCGTTCTCCCTGCTCGACGCCGGTGCGGCGCTCTCGACGCTCCAGCGCCTGCTCAACGAGCGCTTGGGGGCACCGGAGGGAAGCGATGTGCCCGCGTGGGCCGCCGCGCGGCTGCGGGCGAGGGGTGTGTGGGACGAGTACGCACGCCGGCGCGGGCTCGATGAGCACACGGGTCGGCTCCTTCCGACGCGCATCGCGGCCTTGCATGCGCTGCGCCCGTGGCGAGCCGCGCGCGGGGCCGATGTCGTTCTCACACCTGCGCAGACTCGAGGCGAGCGTGCGCTCGGTACCGTGCGCGTGCGCATCGCGGGCGAGTCGCCGCGCGAACTCTCGCTCGCGCTTCCCGCGACGGTGCTCGAGGTGCTCACCGAGCTCTGCCGCGCGGAGCCGCGCTGGAGCACGCTGCGTCCCGCCGTCTATCGCTCGGGCAAGGCGCTCGGCCTGCAGGCACTCGTCTCCGATGGCGACGAGCTTGCGCTGCTGCTCGTAATCGCGGGCGGCTGAGCACGGCGCGCGCGTTTGCCTTGCTACGGCGCGGAGACTACAACCCTGCCACCTTGTTCCCGATCCTCATCCTGAAGACCGGAGCGCTCGGCGATGTCGTGCGTACGACCGCGCTGGTTCCGGGGCTCCGCAGCGTGCATCCGGACGCGCGTATCACTTGGGTCACTGCGCCGGGAGCGGTCGATCTCGTGCGTCTGCATCCTGGGGTTGCGGAGGTCGTGGCGCTCGACGCACGCGCGGAGGCGAGCTGCGCCGCGGTGCGCACGCGGCTGTCGTCGACGCGCTGGGGCTGGGTGATCTCGCTCGATGACGAGGAGCCGCTGTGCGCGCTCGCCTCGGCACTCGATGCGGAGCGGCTCTCCGGCGCTCATCACGGTGCGACGCGCCAGCGCGTGTACACGAGCGATGTCGGCCCTTGGTTCGACATGGGCCTGCTCTCGGTCCACGGCAAGCAGGAGGCCGACCGCCGCAAGGTCGCCAACCAGCGCAGCCACCCAGAGATCCTGACCTCGATGCTCGGGCTGCCGATGGGCAAGCCGGAGCTGCATGTCGAGCCGCGGCACATGGATGCAGCGCGCGCCTTCGCCGAGCGCCATGGCTTGGGGAGCCACGGGCCCGTGATAGGCCTCAACACGGGAGCGGGCGGTCGCTGGCACTCGAAGATGCTCTCGGTCGAGCGGACGGTCGAGCTCGCCGAGTGCGTGCAGTCGGCTTTGGGCGGCACGGGCATGTTCGTGTTGTTCGGCGGCGCCGACGAGCGCGAGCGCAACCAGCACATCGTCGCAGCTTGCGAGGGGCGAGTGCAGCTCGTCGATGCCGGCGTCGACAACGCGCTGCTCGACTTCGCGTCGCGCGTCGGGCTGTGCGATGTGCTGGTCACGAGCGACAGCCTCGCCCTGCATGTGGGCCTCGCGCGCGGCGTGCGCATCGTGAGCTTCTTCGCGCCGACCTCTGCCGCGGAGATCGAGCTCTACGGTCAGGGAGAGAAGGTGGTCAGCACTGCGTCCGACTACTGCTCCTACAAGCCGGACGCGGACACTTCGTCGCTCACTCCCGAGCGCCTTGCGGACGCAACCCTGCGCCAGCTGGAGCTCGCGCCGTCCCGGAGGCCGCGGTGAGCAAGGACAAGCTGTGGTGGCTGGCCAAGATCCTCGAAGGGATCGGCATGGTGATCGTGCTGCTTGGGGTGTTCGTCTCCATGAGCGCCGGCTTCGAGGGCCGCGGGCTCGAGTCGATGGCCTACGAGTTCCAGGGCCTGTTCGTAGGCGGCGGCCTGTTTCTAGTCGGCGTCCTGATCGAGCGCTCGATCGGGGCCCGCTGAGCCCTGCGGGGCGGGCCCGACGGGGCCCCGCAACGGCTGGAACTTGACGGCTTTTCCCTGGCCCACAACCACCCCCCCCCCTTCCTGTTCCCTCTTCGCCGCAGGTCGCCTATCATGAGGTCTTCTTAAGGGAACCTCTGCCCCGTTTGCGTCCGTCTGTTGGCTCAAGGGGAGTTCCGCCCCCGCTCTTCAGCCAGCCGGGCGCGGCCCGCTTCTTCAATCATATTCCGAGAACCTTCGCATGACCCTCTCCCGTCTCGTCTCCGCGGCAGCCGCCGCCCTCGCGCTCGCCTCCGTCTCCTCGGCGCAGATCGTGTTCACCAACGCGACGACGCAGTTCCCGGCGAGCAACTTGGGCTACACAGAGAACGTCGACTTCGGCGATGTCGACGGCGACGGCGACTTCGACGCGATCCTCGCGGAGGGCGGCGACCTCGGCAACGACCAGAACAACATCTGGATCAACCGCGGCGGCGAGGTCGGCGGCACGATCGGCTTCTTCGTGGATCGCACGAGCACGCAGTTCCCCGCGGTGCTCGACCAGAGCCGCGACATCGAGTTCGCCGACATCGACCTCGACGGCGACCTCGACATCTACGTGTCGAACACCTCGCAGCTCTCCAACCAGTCCAACCGTTGGTGGGTGAACATGGGCGGCGCGCAGGGTGGCACGCAGGGCTTCTATCAGGACCAGAGCGCGGCGCGCTGGTCGGGCCTCGGCGTGGCGGGCCAGTCGTCGATCGCGGCGAGCCAAGTCCTGCCCTCGACGGGCTTCATCGACTTTTCCTGCGACTGCGACTTCGGCGATCTCGACAACGACGGCGACCTCGACCTCGTCCACAGCTCCTACGGCGGCGCCTTCGGCGGCAACGTGCCGACGCGCCTGTTCCTGAACAACGGCTCGGGCGTGTTCGCCGAGTTCAACCCGTCGGGCTACCAACTCACGGGCCAGACCATCGCGACCGGCAATCCCGGCATTTGGTGCCAAGGCAACCAGGCTTCGAACACGACGAACTCCACCGGCACGAACTGCGATGTGGCGAGCTCGGCCCTCGACATCGATGTGGGCGACATCGACGGCGACTACGACCTCGACATCCTGCACGGCGCGCGTCAGGAAGCGCCGCGCATGTTCCGCAATCTGCTCTCGGGCACCACGCTCGCGTTCCGCGACGTGACCGGCGCGACATTCCCCGCTGGCTATTCGTCGGGCAACGGCCATTACGAGCAGGAGATGGCCGACTGCGACAACGACGGCGACATCGACATCTATGGCCTCAACTGGCAGGCCGCCTTTGGGTTCGACGACATCACGCTGCGCAATGATGGCGCTGGCACCTACTCGAACACCCAAGTACTCTCGGGCTCGGGCGCTGACGACAACGAGGGCGACTTCCTCGACTACGACAACGACGGCGACCTCGACCTCTATGTCGCCAACTTCTCGGGCCAGGACAAGCTCTACCGCAACAACTGGACGGGCACCGGCAACTTCAGCCACACGGATGTCACCGCGTCCGCGATGCCGAGCGCTGGCAACACGGCGCTCGACGCCGACTGCGCCGACCTGGATCAGGACGGCGACACGGACGTGATGGTTTCGAATGACGCCGATGAGCCGGAGTACTACTTCAAGAACCTGCTCAACACGGTCGACACGCGCATCCCGCGCATCCCGAACCTCGAGCAGGCTCCGGGCCGCACCGCTGGCGCGGCTCCGACCGTGGTGCGCGCGCAGGTCTACGACAACGCATCCTACTATGTGACATGGTACTACCCCGTCACTCTCGAGTACCGCGTCGCCCCGGCCCCCGCCTTCACCAGCGTCACGATGCAAGCGAGCCAGGGCCAGATTTGGCGCGGGCTCCTCCCGGGCAGCCTAGTGGGCTTGGTCGAGTACCGCGTCAAGGCCGTCGACCGCATGGGCAACATCGGCTACTCGGCGACCAAGAGCTTCACGGCAACTTGCCCCGCGGTCGCGACATACTGCACCGCCGGCACGACCACCAACGGCTGCAACGCCACGCTCTCCTCGAGCGGTACGCCGAGCGTCAGCGCGGTGTCCGGCTTCACGCTCAGCGTGGCGAATGTCGAGGGCCAGAAGCAGGGCCTGATCTTCTACGGCATCACCGGCCGCAACGCCGCATCGTGGGCGACGGGTTCCTCGAGCTTCCTGTGCGTCAAGGCACCGACCCAGCGCATGAACACGCTCAACTCGGGCGGCGCGAACAACACCTGCACTGGCAGCTTTGCGATCGACTGGCGCGACTGGATGGCCGCCCGCCCGACCGCTCTCGGCCAGCCACTCTCCTCGGGTCAGGTCTTCAATGGGCAGTGCTGGTTCCGCGATCCGTCCGCTCCCGGCACGACGAACCTGTCGCAGGGACTGGAGTGGACGCTGTGCCCGTGAGCGGCCGCTGAGCGACGGACGGATCGCTTCACCCTTCAGCCAGCGCACTGCCTTCGGC
>VGYZ01000030.1 GCA_016872795.1 Planctomycetota bacterium | reverse complement strand
CAACGGCGACTGGCTGTACCTCACATCGCAGCGCGAGTTCCGCGACCTCGACTCGGATCTCGACGACAACTTCATCTTTGCCGGCACGCGCGTGCTGTGCGCGATCGCGCTGCGCCGCGATGTAGTGAATCCGCTCGTGCCGGTCGATCCGCGCGAGGGCAAGGAAGTGCAGCCCGCGAGCGAGACAGCGGGCAAGGACGAGCCGAAGGTCGAGCCCGAGGAGGCGGCGCCCAAGCCGGTCGCGATCGAGTTCGACGGGATCGAAGGGCGGCTCGTGCACTGGCCGGTGAAGCCCGGCGCGCTCGGCAACCTCTCGGCGCAGGAAGGCGCCGTGTTGTACATGCGCTCGCCCTTCGGCGGCGCGGAAGGCGAGCCGAAGCTCGTGCGCTTCGAGCCGGGCGCGAAGAAGGCCGAGCGCGAGGAGAAGCTCGTGCTCGACAAGGTGTCGGCCTACGAGCTCACCGCCGACGGCAAGAAGCTGCTCGCCAAGGTGGGGGAGAGTTGGCACATGGTCGATGCGGCCGCGGATGCCAAGCTCGGCGACGCGCTCGAGCTCGGCGGGCTCGTGCTGTCGGTCGATCCGCGGCGCGAGTGGGCGCAGGTGCTCTCCGACGTGCGCCGCCAGTACCGCGCGGCGTTCTACGACGAGGGCATGCACGGCGTCGACTGGGACGCGCTGTGCGCGCGCTACCTCGCGGCGATCGCCGACTGCAGCTCGCGCGACGATGTGCACTTTCTCATCACGGAGCTGATCGGCGAGCTCAATGTCGGCCACGCCTACAACTACGGCGGCGACGGCGTGCCCGAGCGCGCGGCGGAGGGACAGCGCGCGGGTCTGCTGGGCGCGGATTGGACGCTGGAGGACGGTCGCTTCCGCATCGCGCGCGTGCTCGGCGCCGGCAGCTCCGATCCGCGCGCTCGCGGTCCGCTCGCGGAGCCCGGGCTCGACGCGCGTGCGGGCGACTGGCTGCTCGAGGTCAACGGTGTCGCTCCCGACGCGTCGCGCGACCTGTGCGCGGCGTTCCTCGGCCGTATCGGCCGCGCGACGGAGATCGTGCTGTGCGCCGCGCCCGCCAAGGACGGCAGCGAGCGGCGGCTCGTGGTCGTGCCGGTCGAGTCCGAGGGCGAGCTGCGCTACCGCGACTGGGTCGCGGCGCGCGCGGCGCGCGTCGACGAGCTCTCCGGCGGCAAGGTCGGCTATGTGCATGTGCCCGACACGGCGACGGACGGTCGACGCGAGCTCTTCAGCCAGCTCGTGTCGCAGTACCACAAGGACGCGCTGGTCGTCGACGAGCGCTGGAACGCCGGCGGCTGGTTCCCCAACCGCCTCGTCGAGGCGCTCGCGCGGCCGCGTACGAACTTCTGGGCCTCGCGCGCGGGTGAGGACTGGATCACCCCGGGCTTCGCGCACCACGGGCCGAAGGCGATGCTGATCAACGGGCCCGCGGGCTCCGGCGGCGACATGTTCCCGTACCTGTTCCGGCAGGCGAAGCTCGGACCGCTGGTCGGGCGGCGCACATGGGGCGGGCTGGTGGGCATCACCGAGGAGCCCTCGCTCGTCGACGGCACCAGCGTGAGCGTGCCGTGCTTCGCGTTTTACGAGCTCGATGGCACATGGGGTGTCGAGGGCTACGGCGTGGCGCCGGACATCGAGGTGATCGACGACCCGGCCCTGATGGTCGGCGGCGGCGATCCGCAGCTCGAGGCCGCGGTCGGCTACCTGCTCAAGGAAATCGAGGCCTTCGAGTTCCACCGCCCCCGGCGCCCCGCCGGTCCCGACCGGCGCGGCCCCGGAGTGAGGCCCGAGGACCGCTAGGGCGGGGGCTCAAGGTCGGCGGGGGTGGCCCCCGATGGTTACGATTCGCCGCGCCGCTCCCAAGCGTGCCGCGCCGCCCCAACTCCCCCGAGCCGAGAGCCCATGAAGTGGAAGAAGGAACAGGTCGTGATCCTCTGCGGCGGCGAGGGCACGCGCCTGCGCGAGGAGACGGAGTTCAAGCCCAAGGCACTCGTCGAGGTCGGCGGGCGGCCGATCCTCTGGCACCTGATGCGCGTCTACTACCGCTGGGGCTACCGGCGCTTCGTCCTGTGCCTCGGCTACAAGGGCGAGCAGATCAAGGACTACTTCCTCAACTACCAGTGGCACGACTCGGACTTCACGCTCGGACTCAAGTCGGGCAAGAAGGTGCTGCACACCGAAGACGGCGACATCGAGGACTGGGAGATCACATTCGTCGAGACCGGTGCGAAGACGCAGACCGGCGGGCGGCTCTTCCGCGCGCGCGAGTACATCGAGACTCCGACATTCCTGTTCAACTACTGCGACGGCCTCTCGGACATCCACCTCGACAAGCTCGTTGCGCACCACAAGCGCATGGGCAAGCTCGCGACGCTGACGGGCTTCCACCCGCGCTCGCGCTACGGCGAGGTGTCGGTCGACGAGCGCGGCATCGTCACGCACTTCCAGGAGAAGCCGATGATGAACTCGCTCACGAGCGGCGGCTTCTTCGTGATGCAGAGGGGCGTGTTCGACTACCTCGATCCCGACTGCATCCTCGAGACCGGTCCGCTCGATCGCATGAGCAAGGACCGCGAGCTGGCGCTGTACCAGCACGACGGCTTCTGGTTCTCGATGGACACCTACAAGGAAGCGCTCACGCTGAACGAGCTGTGGGCCCAAGGCGACGCGCCGTGGAAGGTGTGGAAGTGAGCCACTGGAAGCAGACCAGCGTCTTCGTCACCGGCGCGAGCGGGCTGCTCGGCAGCGCGCTGTGCGAGGAACTCGTCGCGCGCGGCGCGTCGGTCACGGCGCTCGTGCGCGACTGGGTGCCGCAGTCGCGGCTGCTCGGCACGGGAGTCTCCGCGCGCTGCAACATCGTGCGCGGTGAGCTCGAGGATTTTCGGACCGTCCTGCGCGCGCTGAACGAGTACGAGGTCGACACGGTCTTCCATCTCGGCGCGCAGACGATCGTCGGCACGGCGAGCCGCTCGCCGCTCTCGACCTTCGAGGCGAACATCAAGGGCACATGGGTGCTGCTCGAGGCCTGCCGACAGCTGCCGCGGCTCGTGAAGCGCGTGCTGGTCGCCTCGAGCGACAAGGCCTACGGGTCCCACGAGAAGCTGCCCTACCAGGAAGACGCGCCGCTCGTCGGCCGCTTCCCCTACGATGTCTCGAAGTCGTGCGCGGATCTCATCTGCGCGAGCTACTTCCACACCTATCGCCTGCCCGTCGCGATCACGCGCTGCGGCAACCTGTACGGCGGCGGCGACCTCAACTGGAACCGCCTGATCCCGGGCACGATTCGCTCGGTGGTGCGCGGCGAGCGCCCGATCGTGCGCTCCGACGGCTCCTTCGTGCGCGACTACTTCTATGTGCGCGACGCGGTCGACGCGTACCTTGCGCTGGCGGAACGCCTCGGGGAGCCGAAGTTCCACGGGGAGGCCTTCAACTTCGGCACCGAGGAGCCCAAGTCGGTGCTCGAGATCGTGGCCCTGCTGCTCGCGGCGCTGGGGCGCAGCGACCTCGCACCCGTGATCTTGAACGAGGCGAGCCACGAGATTCCGCGCCAGTATCTGGACTGCGCGAAGGCGCGCGCGTGGCTCGACTGGCGAGCGCAGCGCACGCTCGCGCAGGGACTCGCCGAGACCATTCCGTGGTACCGCTCGGCGCTCGCCTGAGTCGGGGCTGGAACTGGCGCTCCGTTCGCAAGTCGTTGATAGTGGGTAATTTGCGCTCTTGTTGCGGCCAGCGAGAGCCGTTGTTGGATTGTGCTTGACCGAGCCATCGTCGGTGCCCGAAAGAGAGACCCCCAAGCCCTGTCGTTCCCCTAAGATAGAAGTTCCGTGCGTCTGCGCATTTACCTCGCCGATCTGGGACACAACCTGCTGACCCTGAGTTCGGATGTGTATCCGTTGGGTGTCGCCAACCTTGCCACCTACGCGCAGGCCCAATTCGCTGGGCGAGTCGAGCTCGAGATCTCCATTTTTCGTGAGCCTCAGGACCTCAAGCGCGCCCTCGACAATCTCGCGCCGGACCTGCTCGGGCTCTCGAACTACGCCTGGAACGAGGAGCTCTCCTATCACTTCGCGGGCTACGCCAAGGCGCGCGAGCGGCGCACGGTGGTGGTGATGGGAGGCCCGAACTATCCGCTCGTCGACAGCGTGCGCGGCGAGTTCCTCTCCGCGCTGCCGAAGGTCGACGCCTACATCGACGGTCCGACCTACGAGGGCGAGCGCGCGTTCGTGAACCTGCTCGAGCGCCTGGTCGAATCGAAGGGCCGCGCCGAGGGATTGCGCGACGGCCAGATTCCCGGCGTCGACTGGTTCGACCACGCGCGCGGCGTGTTCCAGCGCGGCGGCGAGGTCGAGCGCATCCGCGACCTCGATGAGATCCCGAGCCCGTACCTCGCGGGCCTGATGGAGCCGTACCTGCGCACGGGCTACTTCCCGATGATGCAGATCTCGCGTGGCTGCCCCTTCACCTGCGCCTTCTGCAACTCCGGCGTGCGCTCGAACAGCCGCGTGTTCGCGCACTCGGTCGACAATGTGAAGGCGGACCTCGCCTATCTCGCCGAGCGCGTGAAGCCCGAGATCACGCTGTGCTTCGCTGACGACAACTTCGGCATGTACGAGCGCGATGTCGAGCTCGCGGACTACATCGGCTGGCTGCAGACGAGCTACGGCTGGCCGCGCTACATCCGCACGACGACCGGCAAGAACAAGGGCGAGCGCATCATTCAGGTGATGCGCAAGATCAAGGGCGCGCTGCCGATGACCGCGGCGGTGCAGTCGATGAACCCGGTCGTGCTGAAAAACATCAAGCGCGACAACATCAAGCTCGAGACATACCGCGAGATCCAAAGGGAGCTCGAGTCGCAGGGCATGCAGAGCTACGGCGAGCTCATCTTGTGCCTGCCGGGCGAGAGCAAGCAGAGCTTCCTCAAGGCGGTCGAGGACCTGCTCGACGCGGGCGCCAAGCGCATCTCCGCGCACCAGCTGATGCTCCTGCACGGCGCCGAGCTCGCCAATCCCGAGGAACGCGCGAAGTTCGGCTTCGACACGCGCTTCCGCGTGGTCGCGCGCAACATCGGCGACTACACCGGCACGCCGCTGATCGAGGTCGAGGAGATGGTCGTGGCGACCCCCGACTTCTCGTTCGCGGACTACCTCGAGACGCGCGTCTTCCACCTGCTGCTCACGATCTTCCACTACGAGGGCAACTACGACGAGCCGTTCGCTTTCGCGCGCGCGCACGGCGTCAAGCCCTTCGACCTCGTGCGCCACATGCAGTCGCTGCTCGCGCGCGCCCCGGAGGGCTTCACGAAGGTGATCGGCGAGTTCCTCGAAGAATCGCGCCAGGAGATCTTCCGCACGCGCGAGGAGTGTCTCGCGTGGGCGCGTGAACACTACGCCCAGCTCGTCGAGGGCACGCTCGGCGGCAACCTGCTGTCGAAGTACTCGATGCTCGGGCGCTTCTTCGTGACGCAGGACGCGCTCGAGTTCCTGCGCCTGTCGATCGAGAGCGCGCTGCGCCAGCGCGGCGCGGCGTACGCGGAGGACGAGCTCGCGGCAGTGATCGATCACCTGCGCGGTGTCGTGCTGCATGTCCCGTTCGCGGCCACGACTGCGGAGATCGGCCGCTGGAGCACGCAGTTCGATGTCGAGCGCTGGGCCGAGCAGGGCTACGCGCGGCCGCTGGCGGACTTCCGCCTGCCGGAGCGCGTGAGCGTGTCCGCCGAGTGCGCGCCGGAGACGAAGGCGCTCATCCTGACCAAGGTCGGGACCTTCGGGGAGCACGCCTCGGGGCTGGGGAAGTTCACCCGCACGCTGTTCGCGCGCGACCTGCGGCGTAGGCTGGTGAGGGAGCGCGCTGCCGACGCGGCATCCGCCTGATGACGCCGAAGTCCCCGGCATTCTCGCTGGTCGTGCCCTGCTACAACGAGCAGGAGTCGATCCCGTTCACGCTGCCCGCCCTGTGCGCGGCGTTCGAGAAGGCCGGAGTCGCGCTCGAGCTCCTCGCCGTCGACAACGGCTCGAAGGATCGCACAGGCGAGATCCTCGACGGACTGGCTTCGAAGGGGCTGCCGGTGCGCAAAGTGAAGGTCGAGGTCAATCAGGGCTACGGCTTGGGGATCCTGAGCGGACTGCGCGAGGCGCGCGCGGAGTGGGTCGGCATGATCCCCTGCGACGGGCAGGTCGATCCCGAGGATGTGGTGCGCCTGTTCGAGGCCGTGCGCTACAGCGACGGCAAGCTGATCGGCAAGGTGCGACGCCGCTTCCGGCTCGACGGCTGGACGCGCAAGTTCGTGTCGATCGCCTACAACGGCATGGTGCTGTGTCTGTGGCCGGGCCTCGGGTCGATCGACGTCAACGGCAGCCCGAAGATCGTGCACCGCGATGTGCTGCGCCGGCTCGATCTGCAGTCCAAGCGCTGGTTCCTCGACCCGGAGTTGATGATCAAGGCGCACTACCTCGGCGTGCGCGTGCTCGAGGTCAATGTGTTCGCGCGCATGCGCGGTCACGGTCTGAGCCATGTGCGCGCGACTACGTGCTGGGAGTTCTTCGCGACATTGCTGCGCTACCGCTTCGGCGGCGAGATCGGCCGCTGGCGCAAGGCCGTCGAGCCGCTGCCCGAAGGGCCGGTGTGCATCGCGCCCGACCATGTGCCCCGCTGAGCTTGAGTCCGACTGAGCTGCTCTCCTAGCATCGCCGCGCCATGGCCAGGGCACCGCTACCGCCGCAGCGCGCGGCCTCGCTTCTGCTCGCTGTCGGCGCGCTCAACCTCGTCATCACGCTCTTCGTGGCGCTGGTCGCCGCTCGCAGCTGGAATCGCATCCCGGAGCTCGCGGTCACCGCGCGTGTGCTCGACGCAAACGGCGCGGAGCTCGGGCGCCACGACTTTCGCGGGCCAGTCGAACTCGACGATGTGACCGAGACCGGCGCGCGCTCGTCGACGCGTCTCGCGGACGGCTCGCAGGTCGAGGTGGCGGTCGCGCGCGGCCATTTCGAGGCGCATGCCACCAATGGCAACCTGCTGCGCGTGCTGCAGCTTGCGATTCCGTTGGCGGTATCGGCCCTGTTTCTCGCGGCGGGGCTGCGCTTGCGTCGGATTGCGCGGAGCTGAGGCCGGCGGCCCGCGCGGGCCGGTGGAAATGGGGCGGCGTGCGACGCAGACTGCTCGGCGTGCAGGGTGTACGAATGAACCGGTGGGTGCTCGCGGCGGCGCTCTCATGCCTTGCGTGCGCGTTGCTCCTGCCGGGAGAGGCGCTGCTCGAGTTCCTGCTCGCGGGCGATGAGTCGCGGCGCGCTGCGCTCGGGCGTGGAGTCGATCTGCTGCGCGGGATGCTCGCGCTCACCGGACTCGTGCTAGTGCTGGTTGAGCGACTCGCACCGCGCGGGGAGGGCGGCGAGGCGCTGCTCACGACGGGAATTCGCAGCCCCGAACGCCTTGATGCGAGCGCGCTGTGGGCGCTCGGAGGTCTCGCTGTGCTGGCGCTCGCGCTGCGCACGCCGGGCCTCGGTGCAGGGCTCTCGTTCGACGAGATCGACACGCTCGTGCACTACGCGCGCAAGGAACCGCGTGAGATCGTGTCCACGTTCGACAGCCAGAACCAGCACCTGCTGTACTCGCTCTTGGCGCGTGGCTCGTTCGCGGTGTTCGGCGAGAGCGCGTGGGCTGTGCGACTTCCTGCCGTCGTGCTCGGCGTGCTCGGCGTGCTGGCGCTGCATCGACTGGCGCGGCTCGTCACCGATGGGCGCGAGGCGATCTTTGCAGCGGCGCTGCTCGCCGTGTCGTACCACGACGTGTGGTTCTCGCAAGACGCGCGCGGCTACACGGGGTTGCTGCTCTTCACGCTGCTGGGCACGGCCGAGTTCTTGCGGATGTGCGCGAGCTCGCAGGCGCGGGGCGTCGGCGCGCCGCTGCGCTACGGAGCGTGGATGGCGCTGGCGACATGGATTCACGCGACGGCCGTGTTCGCCGTCGCAGCGCATGTCCTCGTGTGGGCTGGCTGTGCGTGGCGCGCTCGCGGGCAGCGAGTAGCCGCGGCGCACCATCAGGTGCTCTCTGGCTTCGTGATGGCGACGATCTTCTCGCTCGTGCTGCACGCGCTCGTGCTGCCGCAGTACGTCGCGACGCTGCTCGCTCCGACCATGCCGGGAGCCAAGGTCGAGTGGAAGGATCCGGCGTGGCTCGTCGCGGAGACTCTGCGTGGCCTCTCGCAGGGCGTGCCCGGCGGTGCCTTCACTCTCGCGGGCGGACTGGCGGTGCTCGCGCTCGGCGTTCGTTCCTACTGGCGCCAGAGCCGCGCGCTCACCGGGACATTTCTTCTCGGTGTCGTCGTGACGGCTGCCGTCCTGCTCGCGACTCGCCACAACCTCTGGCCGCGCATGTTCTTCTTCGCAGCAGGATTTGCCGTGCTGGTCGCCGTGCGGGGCATCGTCGACTGGGTCAGGATCTTCTCGTTCGGGCAGCTCGCCGGGCTGCTCCCGCGGCTCACGACGGCCGCGCTGGCGCTGGCCTGCCTGATGAGCGCCGCGACGGTGCCCGTGGCGTGGCTGCCCAAGCAGGACTACGAAGGCGCGCAGGCGCACATCGATCGCGAGCGGCGGCCCGGCGACGCCGTGGCGACGGTCGACATGACCGTGGTGCCCTATCGCGACTACTACGATTGTGCGTGGACGCCCGTCGATAGCGTCGAGGCGCTCGAGAGTCTCGAGCGCACGCACCCGAGGACCTGGATCGTGTACTGCACCCCGACCCGCATGAAGGCCGCCGAGCCCGAGATCTGGGCGCGCATCGAGCGCGACTATCGCGTGCAGCTGACCTGCTGGGGGACGCTCGGTGGCAGCGAGGTCGTCGTCGCGCTGCGGGACGTCGGAGCAAAGTAGGGAGCCGAGCCAGCGCGCCATGCAGAAGCGGACGGCCAAGCTCGCGCTGAAGATCGGCCTCACGGTCGCGGCGCTCGCGTGGATCGCGCTCAAGGTGCGCTGGGGCGAGCTCGTCGATGCGGTTCTGCGGGTGCCGCTCTCGACTTGGGCGTTGGTGTGGGCCGGCTTCGTCGCGGGGCATGCGCTCGGCGTGTTCAAGTGGCGCTACAACGTGAACCTCGGCATCGCGAGCGCGCGCGCGCGACTCGGCGCGATGGATGCGGCGCAGTGCTACTCCGCCGGGATGTTCGCGAACCTGTGCTTGCCGAGCATCGTCGGTGGAGACGCGATCAAGGCGCTGCTCGCAGCGCGCGTCACGGGGCGAGCGGAAGCGAGCGTGCTCGGCGGCCTGACGGAGCGCCTGATCGACACCTTTGCGCTGCTCGTGCTGATCGTGGTCGGCGCGCTGTGGTCGAGTGCGGCGATGCCGGGCTGGGCGCAGAGCGTCGTGCAGGTCGGAGCGCTGCTCGCCGCTGTCGGAGCGCTCGTCGCGTTGCCTCTTCTGCTGCGGCGCAAGCTCGAGCGTTGGCCGCGCAAGCTGCGCGGAACCATCGGACGCACGCTCGTGTCGATGCGGCGACTTGCGGCGCGGCCGTCGCGCGCACTCGTGGTACTCGGACTCTCGCTCGCGATCCAAGGCTGGTTCGTGCTGCTCAATCGCGAGCTCGGTCGCTCGATTGGGATCGAGGCGCCGCTGGCGGTGTGGTTCTTCGCGGTGCCGATGACGAAGGCGATCACGCTTGCGCCGCTCTCCGTGGGAGGCCTGGGACTGCGCGAGGTCACGCTGGCGGGCTTCCTCGGAGCGATGGCGAGCATCGCGCAGCAGGACGGAGTGGCCGCCTCGCTGCTGTGGCAGTCGGTGCTGATCGCGACGGGGCTGCTCGGCGGAGTCCTGTGGTTCGTGCTCGGATATCGAGATGGAGCGCGCACCGGCGCGGGTCGCGACTCGCTGCTCGCTTTGCAGAGGAATCCAAGTCGTGGCTGAGCCGCGGGTGCTCATTCTCGGCGGCGGCCCCGCCGGAGTCGGCGCTGCTCGCGAGCTCGCGCGGCGCAAGCTCGGACGCGCGACCCTGCTGGAGGCTGGGGCGCACTACGGTGGCAACGCGGGCTCGTTCGAGCACGGCGGCCAGTGGCTCGACTATGGCAGCCACCGGCTGCATCCGGCGACCGATGCGGCGATCTTCGCCGACATTCGCGCGTTGCTCGGCGCCGATCTCAAGGATCGTCCGCGCCACGGACGGATTCGATTGCTCGGCAAGTGGATTCACTTCCCGCTGAAGCCGCACGACCTGCTGCTGCGGCTCGACAAGCGCTTCGCGCTCGGCACGCTGCGCGACATGGTCGCCAAGAAGCTCCCCGGCCGTACCAACGGCGGCGACACGTTCGAGGCGGTGATCCGCGCGAACTTGGGCTCGACGATCGCCGATGAGTTCTATCTGCCCTACGCGGTCAAGCTGTGGGGTCGCGATCCGAAGGAGTTGAGTGGCGTGCAAGCGCGCAAGCGCGTGGCCGCGGGCTCCTTCGGCAAGCTCGTGCGCAAGGTGCTGAACGCCGTGCCGGGCTTCAAGGCGCCGGGAGCCGGCCGCTTCTTCTATCCGGTGCGCGGCTTCGGGCAGATCAGCGAAGCCTACGCGGCCGATGCGCAGCGGCTGGGTGCCGACATGCGGCTCGGCTGGCGCATGACGCGCATCGAGGGACCTGCGAGCGAGAACGCGCCGTGGCGCGTGCACGCAGAGGGAACGGGGCGCAGCGAAGTCCTCGAAGCCGACTACCTGTGGTCGACCATTCCCGTCACGGCGCTCGCGCGTGCGATGGCGCAGGGAGTCCCGACGGACGTGCTCGACGCTGCCGCGCGCGTGACATACCGCTCGATGATCCTCATCTACGTCCAGCTGCCCGTCGAGCAGTTCACGGAGTACGACGCGCACTACTTCCCCGGCGCGACGACGCGCATCACGCGCCTGTCGGAGCCCAAGAACTACTCCGACCTCGGTCGTCCCAAGGGCACGACGATTTTGTGCGCGGAGCTTCCGTGCGCGCTCGGCGACGCCGTTTGGCCGATGGACGACACTTCCCTCGGACGCCTGCTCGCGGAGGACCTCGCCGGTTGCGGCCTGCCGCTGCCCGCTGCGCCGATCGCGACCTTCACGCGCCGTCTCCCCGCCGCCTACCCGATCTACCTCACGGGCTACGAGGAACCGCTCGGCCGGCTCGAGCAGTGGGTCGAGAGTGTGCCGCGTCTGCTCTCCTACGGGCGACAGGGGCTGTTCCAGCACGACAACACGCACCACGCCCTCGCGATGGCCTACGGGGCCGTCGAATGCATGCGCTCGGGCCGCTTCGACATCGCGCACTGGTCCGAGCTGCGCAAGCTCTACGCGCAGCACGTCGTCGAAGACTGAGGACGGCTTCAACGTCGTGCAGCTGCGCGAGCACCTCGCGCAGCTGCACGGAAGTGGGACTTCGGCGGTCCTACTGTCCGCCTATGCGCGCAATCGCATCGCGGACGGCTCGCTTCAGCTCCTCGTCATCGCCTTCGAGCAATCGCACGAGCGCAGGCAGCGCGCTGGTGGCCTTGATGGCACCCAGCGAGGACACCGCGCCGAGGACCACCTCGCGCTTGCGGCTGTCGAGCAGCGAGATCAGCTCTTGTGTCGTCGAGCGCTGCTCCTTCGTGAGCGCGATCCACACCTCGAACTCCTCGAGTGCCTCGCGCTGCGCTCGCAGGGCCTCGAATGCTCCCTGCGCCGCCAGTCTTACCTCCGCCTGCTTCGAACGCAGGGCTTCGCCGAGGAACGGCACGCCGGGTTCGTGGAGCGTCGACCGAATGGCGCGGATCAGCAGCAGCCGCGCTCCGACTTCGCTCGCGGGCACGCGCTTCGCGAGAGCGAGAGCCAAGTCCAGCGCATCGGCGCTCGCGCCTTGGTGCGCATTGAATGGTGCCAGCAGGCTATAGCTCAGTTGCGTCGCGGTCTCCGGCGCCAGCTCCAACTCGAGCGCTGCGCGAACCGCGGCCACACGCAACGGCGCCGGGATCTCCGCGACAAGCCTCGCGACACGGACGGCGCGTTCCGTCGCGGCCGTATTCGCCGGAGCCGCGGCCCAATACACGCTGAACTCCCGAGCAACCTCCGCGGGCTCGCCGGTCGCACTGCGTTGCGCAGCCAGCCTTCCTTGTTCGGAGATCTGTCCGAACTCCGCGGCCAGCGCCAACAGCTCTGCCAGAGAGATCGGCTCGGGCAGTGTCGTCAGTATGGCGAGCGCCTGATGGGTGGCCGGTTCGCGTTCGAGTTCGAGCAGCGGGCGCACAAGCGCAGCGAAGTCCGCGGAAAGCTCCGCCGGAACCGCCACGGAAGTTCCGCCGCGCAACTCGGCGCTGATCCAGCGAGCGACATCGTCCACGTGCGCCTCACGGACGGAAGGGCGTAGTCCGAGCCAGAGCCGGATCTTGTCCTTGCGCGCCTGTGTGGCAGTTACCGCAGGGGCCCGCAGCGCGATATTCACCGCGTTGTGCAGAGCATGCTGGCCGGGAGCTTCGATGTCCGTCTTGTCTTGCAGATCGAGCGCGAGATCCACGACTTCGGCGAGGGTCTGCGGGGTCGCGAGCCGCGCCTTCAGCGCGGTGTGCACAGCCAGATCGAGGTCCGGCTCCAGCTTGTCCGGAGTGTCTCGCACGAACCTCCGCAGGGTTGCGATGGCTCGCTCGGGATCGCCCAGCCCCACGAGCTCTACACTCCAGGCTATGCGGTACTTGAGCGCGATCTCATAGAGACGCTGGAGGTCGCTCTCCGACGGAGTCGACTCAATGATGAGCAGCTGGCTTGCGAGGTGCACCGCCGCATCGCGCACATCCGTCGGCCCGGATTGCACGCTGAACTCTGCCAGCATCTCGAGATCGCCGGGGATTCGCGGCACGGGGAAATGCCCGAAGTGCAATGTTTTGGGCGCGACGCCGGGGATTTCGCCTTTCATGACCAAGGGGATCAGCTCCATCGGCGCGTTGCGCCAGAGCCAGCGCACGCCCCCCGATGCGCCCGCGCGCGCACGAGCGAGCATCATGGGCATGACGCGTGCATCGTCGGTCGATTCGAGCTTCTGAATGGCCCGCTCTCGGATCGCGGGGATCGCGTCGTTGGCCGCGACGAGCAGGAACTCGACATCCTCGTCTCCGAGCAAGGAGACCACATGCCGTCGCAGCAACGGATCCGGCGAGGAAATCGCCTTTGCCAGCGCGACGCGAGCCTTCGGGGTTTCGATGCGCACCAGCGCGTTCGCTGCGAGCTGGGGTTGGTTGAGCCAGCTTCCGTTCGGGGTGTGGATCAGCGTGCCGGACGGCTCGTTGACCATCTGCTCGAGAAGCGGCACGAGCACGTCCCCATAGAGCGCCAAGTCACTCGCCCGCGCCGCGTTGTTGGACTCCGCGGCCGCCAGCTGCAGGAGCTTGATCGCGCCCTCGGGCACCTCACCGCTCTGCGCGGCGGCCGCGCCGGAGCGCTGCCGCAGACGATCGAGAGCGGCCTTGGCCTCGGCGATGACCGGCGTGTCCTGCGCGGTCTGGGCTGCCACGAGGGCCTCTTGATAGCCCTGCTCCGCGGCTTGCAGGTCGTGGCGCTGGTGCTCCGCGTAGGATGCCTGCTCGAAGAGTCCGCGCGCGTTCGTGGACTGAATTGCGAGGGCGGGGCCAACGACGAGCGCAGAGATGATGACGGTCGAAAGTGCGATACGTTTCATGGTCGATTCCTCCTGAATACCGATGAGACGCTCCCGACGGCCGCAGCTTGTCACGGGCTTGGTCGCAAGTTGTCAAAAGCTGTCAAACGTTCAGGATTCGAGCCGGTAACCGACTCCGAAGGCTGTGAGCAGGTGACGCGGCGCCGCTGGATCGCGCTCCACCTTCTGTCGGAGCTTGAGCATGTGCTGGTCGACCGTGCGCGTCGTGGGCGAGCTCTCGTGTCCCCAGACTTCCTCGAGAAAGCGTTCGCGCGAAACGGGGCGACCGCGCTCGCGCCACAGGAGTCGCAGCATGTCGGCTTCGCGCAGCGAGAGCTCCACAACTCGGTCATCGAGAGTGGCCCGTAGCGCTCGCAAGTCGATCCGCGCGGGACCGATCTCGAGCATGGCAGGGCAGTCCATGTTCGAATCGGCGCGCGAGCGTAGGCGCGCCTTCACGCGAGCGAGAAGCTCGACGAGACTGAAGGGCTTGGTCACGTAGTCATCCGCGCCGAGATCGAAGCCGTGCACCTTGTCGATCTCTTGGTTCTTCGCCGTGAGCAGGATCACGGGCAGCTCGCGGCCTGCGCGTCGCAGGGACATGAGAACCTCGAAGCCCGACTTGCGCGGGAGCATCACATCGAGGAGCACGAGGTCGAGCGCCTCGCGCTTCAGGGCCTCCATCGCCGCAGTTCCGTCGCGCGCAACGACAACTTCGAAGCCCTCGCGCGCCAACGCGTACTCGAGCCCGACGGCGAGCGACTCCTCGTCTTCGACCACCAAGATGCGGCGCGGTTTCACGCCCGGAATCCTCGCTCGATCTCGAGCACAAAGCGAGCTCCGCCACCAGCGCGCGCCTCGCAGCGCACGTCGCCGCCATGCGCCCGCGCAACACTCCTCACGAGCGCGAGCCCGAGTCCGACTCCGCGCTGCTCGCGAGTCGCCTCGTCGGCGAGCCTTCGGAAAGGCTCAAAGATGCTCTCGCGACGCGCGGGATCGATGCCGCGACCGCGGTCCTGCACGCACAGCCGCACGCAGGTCTCACCGACCTCGCAGCTCAAGTCGACGCCGCCGCTCGGATCGCCGTACTTGGTGGCATTGTCCAAGAGTTCCGCGAGTGCGCCCACGATGGCGTCGCGATCGACATGCACGCTCATGCTCTCCACTTGCGAGCGCAGCTCGAAGCCTCGCTCGTGCGCCAACGGCTGAACGGAGTCGAGCGCTTCCAGCGCGAGGACTCGCAAGTCCTCGCGCGTCCGAGCGCTACGGTCGAGCCCCTTCTCCACGCGCGCGTAACGCAGGACGCCATCGACGAGGCGCGCAAGCCGGTCGGCTTCCCGAACCGTGCGTCGACCGAAGTCGCGCGCCTTGTCGTGAGCAACGGTTCCGGATTCGAGTAGCTCAGCGAGCAGCCGAATGGACGCGATCGGCGTCTTGAGTTCGTGCGTCACGGCCGCGACGAACTGCTCACGCTCCCGCGACAGTCGCGCTTCGCGCGTCACGGCTCGCACCGTGGCAAACGCCGCAACCGAGGCGACCGTGAAGGCCAGGATGCCCACGCCCACAAGCCATGCGAAGCGTCGCCGTTCGCTCGCGACGAATTCTTCGAAACGCAAGCCGCTGCAGCGAACGGTGCAGCGCTCGAAGGGTGCGGCGAGGACTGCGCGAGCTTGTGGCGAGTCCTCCGCCATGGCTTCGCCAGCCAGGAGCGCGCCGCTCTCATCGAGCAGCTGAGCCCCGAAGCCAAGCTCGTTCCAGCTGCGGACCTCATCGGCCGTCAAGACCGCGGCGAGCACGTCCTCGAGCTCTGCGGCCGCGCCGAACCAACCGTCGGGAGTGGAGCGCGCGAGCAGCACGAACTCGGATGTGCCCAGCTGCACGAGCAAGGGATCCTGCGGCAACAGCACACGCCAGGAACTTCGCTCCAACTCCGTGTCGAGCTGCTCGGGTGCCCCACGCCGCCATGCTGCCGCCACACGGAGCGCGCGCGTGGCGCGTAGACGTTCGGCTCGAAGGAGCTCGGCCGCGGCCGCATCGCGCTGGGCGACGCGCTCCTCGACATTGAGCAACAGGAACGCTGTGGCCGTGTCGTCCAGTGATGCGCGCGCCGCCAGCAGAGCCCCATGCAGGGCCGTGAGCGCTTCGACAGGATCGGAGTCGAGCGCCGCAAGCTCGCTGAGCGCGGCAAGCGCGACGGGCAGCCCGCGTTCATCGCGCAGGCTCGATTCCATGCGCGCGACTCGTTCCCACGCCTTGCGCGCGCGTGCCGAGTCTCCGGAGCGCAAGGCCCGCGCAGCGTACCAACCTGACGCCCACGCGGAAATGCCGGGTCGATCGACGCGTTCGGCCAACTCCGCGAGGCGAAGCTCAGCGTCTCGGCTGCGCTCAGCGCGGTCCAACGCATCGACCTCCGCGGTGACCGCGGCCTTCAGCGCCGCGTCTTCCGCGTCCGGAAGAACGAGCACGGCAGGCACGGGCTGCAGCAATTGGCCGGCCGTGGACGCTCTCCAAGCGACGGCATGGGGCGAGTCTTCGAGACGCTCCACGGTCCGCGTCAGCGCTTGCTTCACCGCGCGCGTCATCGCTCGGGCCTGCGACTCGTAACGCGCTCGCGCTTCCCCCTCGTCCACACGCCACGCACGCAGGCCGAATGCTCCGAGAGCCGCGAGCGAGAGCAGCAGCCCGGACAGAAGCAGCGCGAGTCGGCGAGGGGAGCGCACGCAGCGACCGTAGCTCCACGCGTGCGGCGAGGTCAATCGCGCGCTGGCACGAGCGTGAGGAGTGAGAGTTCCGGCGGGCAGAGGAGGCGCAGCGGGGGAGCGAGGCCGCGCTCCATTCCGATGCCGCGCGAGACGTAGATCTGGCGGCCGTCGACGCGGTGCAGGCCTCCGGCGGCCACGGCGCGGGGCACGAGCGAGAGCGTGACGGGCGGACCGAAGCCGGGGAGCGTGACTTGGCCGCCGTGCGTGTGACCAGCGATGGCGAGGTCGATCGCCGGCTTTGCGCCGCCCAGCCAGGTGAGTCCGTGGTCGGGCAGGTGGCTGACGAGGATGCGCAGCTCGTCGGCCTCGCGGCGATCGAAGCGCGAGACGAAGCACTCGGGCGATGAGGGGGAGAGCTGGAAGATGTCGGCGCCGCCGAGCACGATCCGCCGACCGCCGAACTCGAGTTCGACCGACTCGTCGACCAGCAGGCGCACGCGAGTACCCTCGAAGACGCGCGCGACGAGCTCGTCCGTGTCGGTGTTCCCGATCACGAAGTAGACGCCAAGCGGGGCGTCGAGCGGCTCGAGCAGCGCGCGGAACTCCGGCACCGCGGCGAGATACTCCGCCTCGCTCTCGAGTTGGATCAAATCGCCCGGCAGCACGATGAGGTGCGGGGCGAAGCGCATGGCCTCGCGGACTGCGGTGCGCAGGTGCTCATCGACAGAGCGCGACTGGATGTCGGCGAGGACCGCGATGCGCAGCGGCTCGGCGGGCGCGTGCGCGACATCGATCGGCACTTCCACGCGCTCGAGCTGGAGGTTGCGTGGCTCGAAGAACGAGCCGTAGAGACCGAGCGCCGGCAGGCCGAGCGCGCCTGCGGCAGCCAGTGCCCGCGTCGCTCGCGTGGCATCCTGTCGCAACAGAACACGCCATGCGACGATGGGCGTGACCGCGACGAGCGTCACCCAACCGAGCGTGACGCCGAAGAAAAAGCTGCCGGCCGCCCACGCGAAGAACGGCATCTTGATCGTCGCGACGAGCGCCACGAGCAGCAGGGACAGCTTCGCGCGAGCGAATCCGAGCGGGCGGTCACTCTTGCGCAGAAGCAGCGACAGTACGGCGAAGTCGATAGCGCAGGAAGCCGCGATCAGCAGCGCGGGGAACATGCTGGACATCGGATCACGGACGCAGCGCGCGCAAGCTCGCCTCGAGCGCGTGGTCGCGCGGGTACTCCGGCTTGGCGGCGAGACCGGCGTCGATCACGGCGCGCGCCTCGTTCTCACGACCCGCGGCGATCAGCACCTTGGCGAGGATGCTGCGATTTTCTCGACTGGGGCGCAGCGCGACGGCGCGCAACGCACAGCGCTCGGCGTCCGCGAGGCTCGAATCCGGCAGGTCGGATGCCATCAGCTTCGCGATCCACGGCAGGGTCTGCAGGCGCAGATGGACGAGGGCGCAGGTTGCGAGCGCCGTCGGCTCGTCGGGATCGGCTTCCAGCGCGCGCGCCACGGCTTCCAATGTCTTGCGAGCATGACCGCTGCGCTCCGACATCGGCTGCAGGTGCGTCGTGAGTCCGAGCGACCAAGCGAGCTGGGCTTGCGCCCGCGCGCCGCTCGCCCCGCGCTCGACGGCGCGCTGCGCATACTCGAGCGCGCTCGCCGCGCAGTGGTTGCGCGCGTCCTTGTCATCCTCCGCCTTGAGAACCATGCCATCCGACTCTGCCAGCGAGGCCGCGTACAGCGCCTTGGGATCGTCGGGCAGCGCCGCGGCGGCCGCGAGGGCGAGCGGACGCGCTTCGGACAGCTCATCCTTCGCGCGCAGCTCTTCGAAGCGCGCCAGAGCACCCGGCGCCTCGCTCTCGGCGACAAGCGGGCACAGCTCCGCCTCGCGCCACGCCGCGAGATCGATGCGCGGAGCCGAGCAGGCGGTCAGCAGGGCGAGCAGGGAGACGAAGGGCGCGAAGCGAGCTAACATGGATCAATCCTCGGAGAGCAGTTGCCTGCGCGCCACGGCGAGAGCCGCGCGGCGCTTTCGATCGACCGCAGGGTAGCGCAGGTCGAGGCTCGCGAGTGCGTCGACGAGGATCGACGCGACGGCGATGCGCGTGAACCACTTGTTGTCCGCCGGAACCACGTACCACGGCGCGTGCTCGCTCGACGTGCTGCGGATCATGTCGCCATAGGCGTGCATGTACTCGTCCCAGTGGGCGCGCTCGCCGAGGTCCGCCTCGGAGAACTTCCAGTTCTTTTCGGGCTCGTCGATGCGCTCGAGGAAGCGCCGCTTCTGCTCAGCCTTCGAGACATTGAGGAAGATCTTTCGAACGACCGTGCCGTTGCGCGCGAGGTAGCGCTCGATGCGCCGCATGTCGCGGAAACGCTCGTTCCAGATGCGCCGGGTCACGAGCTCGGGCGGAATGCGCTGGCGGCCCAAGATCTCGGGGTGCACGCGCGCTACGAGCACCTCCTCGTAGTACGAGCGATTGAAGATGCCGATCGTCCCGCGCGGAGGCGCCACGCGCAGTGCCCGCCACATGTAGTCGTGGTCGAGCTCGGTCGTGCTCGGCGCCTTGAACGAGTGCACCTCGCAGCCGGCCGGATTGACACCGCTCATCACGTGCTTGATGGCGCCGTCCTTCCCGGCCGCATCCATGGCTTGAAAGATCACGAGCAGCGACCAGCGGTCCTGCGCGTACAGCCGATCCTGAAGCTCGCTGAGCATCCGGATGCTGTCGCCGAGCATCTCCTGCGCGCGCGGCTTGTCCTCCGAGCCGAACGGGCCTGTGTCCGCAGGATCGAAGCGCGAGAGTCGGAATCCGCCGGGGCGGCGAACCTCACAGGAGCGCGCGAGCCGACGAGCGGTACCGATCACGATCGCGTCCTTCATGGCGAGGAGCGTAGCAGGGCCCGCTAGCCGGCCGTTGGAGACGACGCTCCGCATGGTCTAGATTGGGCGCATGTCGGGCGCGGGGGCTCTGGGCAATGCGCGCGGCGAGTGCCGTGCGCTGTTTGCGTTCGATGTGGCGCAGTCGATCGATCTCGCAGGCGCAGCCCGCGCGATTCGCGAGCCGAGCAGCGAGGGCAAGCTCGGCCATACGCACCCGGCGCCCGCGTACTTCCAGTTCAAGCCGCCTCCGCTCCGCATCGTGCAGAGCTGCGAACCGCTCGCCATCGGGCGCTGGACCACGGAAGCGACATGCGAGGTGGTGATCTTCGAGTTCGGGGCCGTGCTCGTGTCCTTCGCGATCGCGATGGACCGCGAGCTCGCGGACTGCGTCGAGCTGTCTTGCGCGCTGGCCGTCGACACATCGCTCGAGGATGCGGCTCGCGCCCGGGCGCTGGCCTTGGCGCAGGCGATTCCCGCGCATGTGACGAAGCCCGGTCTCGCGGATGTGTTCGAGGACTACTCCGTGTTTCGTCTGCCCGCGCACATGCTCGGCGATGACGCTGAACGCTTTCTCGCGGACTGCGGCCCGCTGCTGGCGGGCATCCTGCGGGCCGAGCGCGCGCCGCTCTCGCGCGAAGTGCAGGCCGACGCGCTGTCGGTGCGGTTGCAGTACGGCCCCGACGACCTGACGCTCGTGGATTGGCACGCGGCGGTGGTGCTCGACGACCAGCCTGAGGATGTGCTGCGTTTGCTCGAGTACGCCAATGTGCAACTGCTCGAGATGCGCTTCCTCGACGCGCAGCTCGATGCCGCGCTCGAGGACTCGTACCGCTCGCTCTCGCGGCGCGAGACGCGACACTTGTACGGCCCGCTCGCGTTGCGTCGCGACCTGCGCCGCCTCTCTTCGATGCAACTGGAAGCAGCCTTCCTGTTCGAGCGCGTCGGCAACACGCTCAAGGTGTCGGGCGACCAGTTTCTGGCGCGCGTGCTGCGACAGGCGGGGACGCGCTTTCGCCTGCAGGAATGGAACGACGCGGCTCAGCGCAAGCTCGCGGCGCTCGACAATGTCTACGACAAGCTTCACGACGACGCGTCGACCCTGCGTGCCGAAGTGCTCGAGATCCTGATCGTGCTGCTGATCGTGTTCGAGATCGTGCTGTCGCTCGCGGTCGACTGAGCACGCCTCAGGAGCTCGCGACGCTCGCGCGACGACGCACGACATGGCCGAGCACGCGCACGAGCTTCTCCAGAGTTGCGCGCGACGGATCTCCAATGAGAGCGACCTGCAGCCAGCCGCGCTCGACGAGATAGTCGCTGCGATAGCTGGTCCAGAAGCCGCGGCGATCGAGGTCTTCGCCGAGTCCGAAGGCGCTCACGCCCTGCGGAGGAACCAGCGTCACGATGGCGGGGCACGCGGAACGCTCTGGCGCGGGCAAGGTGAACCCGAGGTGCGCGAACTCGTCGCGCAGCCAGCGCGACTGGGCAGCGATTCTCGCCATGCGCTCTTCGGTGATGTCGTGCAGAGCAGTGGCGAGCGCGGCGACCAAGTTCGAGGAATGCGTGTGGGGGATGCTGTCGTGGGTCGCCCAGTGGCCGAGGTCGAGATATCCGGGCAGGCGCTCCGGCTCGGGCTCCGGCGCGAAGTCGTGGAACACGAGGGAGAGTCCCGGATAGGCCGCGAGCCCCTTGCCGCTGGTCGAACTCGCGAGGTGCACGCCGCGCAGGTCGACATCGACGACGCCCAAGGAACTCACGCAGTCGACGCAGGCGCGCACCCCACGCTGCTGCGCCATCGAGACCAGCTCGCGCAGCGGATTGAGGATGCCCGTCGAGGTCTCATGGTGCACAAACCAGATCCACCCGCCCGGGGGGATGCGCTCGAGCGCGCGGGAGACATCGGCGAGCTCGAGCTCCGCGCCCCACGGCCGCGAGAGCACGGCAAAATCGAGGCGTGCGCGGCGAGATTGTGAAACGAGGCGCTCGCCGAACTCGCCGTTGGCGAGCACGAGACCTCGCGAGGGGACAAGCGACAGCTGCGCGGCGATGACTTCGTTGCCGAGTGATGCGGATCCGACCAGCACCTGCACATCGCGGGCGCGAGCGATGCGGCAGAGCTTCGCGCGCACCTCGCGCAGGTTCTCGACGAACTCGGCGCTGCGGTGGGAGATCGGTGGAGCGGCGAGCGCGGCGCGCACTGCGGGCGTCGGTGTGACGGGCCCGGGCAGAAAATTGAGCTCGTTGGGGCGCTCGAGCAAGGGCTGCACGATCCTGCCGAGGGCCGGATTGCCGCGCGCGTTCTCGCAGAAGCGATCGAGCGTGACATACATCGGCTGGTACTCCGCGTCCGGCGTTCCAACCAGTGGCCCGAACGGCGTGAAGCCCATGTGGCGGTAGAGCTTGAGCTCGCGCGTCGTGCCCGAGATCACGCCGAGATCGAAGCCTTCCGAGAGTGCATGGCGCACTCCGTGTTCGAGCAGCGCGGCAAAGACCGCCGTGCGACGAAACTCTCGCTCGACTGCGAGCAGGCGCACTTCCACGGGGAGGTGGCCCTGCGGGAGGAAGCGATCGAGGCTCGGCACCTTCGAGTCGAGCGAGAACGGACGCTGGCCACGCAGCGCGAGCGTCGCGATCACACGCCCTCCCAGCTTGCCGATGACATAGATGTTGTTCGCGTGGAAGCGGTCGACATGGCGGCGCGCGTCGTTCGGCGGATGCTGCGGGATTTCCTCGACGAATGTCCGATAGTGCAGTGCCTGCACTTGGTCGATTTCATCCGCGTCCGCGGCGAGCTTGAAGACAAGCTGGGGCAGCGTGCTCAACGGGACTTTCCGTTCGGCTGAAGTGTCATGGGGCGGGACGGCTGGCAATGCTGACGATGTGCGAATAGTACGACCGCGACCATGATTGTGGACACGACGACGGGCGCGAAGGCGTGCAGTTGCCACCAAGCCGCGAAAGGCAGCAGCAGGAGGCCCGTGAGGCCCGAGCGCACGAACGCGCGCGAGGCGAGCAGCACGACCGCGCCGAGCAACAGGCAGGGCGCAAGTGCCAGGGGCGCAAGCACGAGCCAGGCTCCGATGAGCGGCGCGACCCCCTTGCCGCCGCGGAAGCCGAGCTGGAGCGGCCAGATGTGTCCGAGCACGAGCGCGAGCGCCGCCAGCGCCGTCCACGCGAGCGACACCTCGAGCGCCTGCGCCACGAGCACGGCCGCCGCACCTTTCAGCACATCGAGGACGAATATCAGCGCAAATCCGCCGACACCGAGCAGACGCGCCGCGTTGGTGGCACCGGTCGCTCCGCTGCCCTGCTCGCGCACATCGCGGCCCGTCTTCCAGCGCACTAGCCAGTAGCCCGGTGCAATCCCGCCGAGGAGATAGCTGCCCGCCGTGAGCGCGAGTTCGACTCCGAGGTTCACCGCCACGGAGTCCAAGTCTAGGCGCACTCTCCTCCCCGCAACACTCCACACCTTTCTGCAGCGTGAACCGCCGTACGCCCTTCGCTCTGGCGCCCCCCCGCGCGGTGCCGCTACCGTGAGGCCGTGAACCAGCTCCTCGCCGCCCTCACCGCGCCGCTCTTCGCCGCCTGCGCATGGTCCCAGCAGGTCATCACTCCCGCCGAGCACCTCGGCCGCCCAGTCGGCGCGGACTTCGCGCTCGCCGACTGGGAGGAGGTGTCGAGCTACTACCTGCGGCTGGACGAGCAGAGCGCGCGCGTCAGCGTCGAGCGCCTCGGCCAGACCACCGAAGGACGCGCGTTCCTCGCCGCGGTGATCACCTCCGAGGCGAACATGGCGCGCCTGCCGGCGATCCGCGCTGCGACTGCGCGCATCGCCGACCCGCGCGGGCTCGACGCGGCGCAGCGCGCCGAGCTCGTCGCGAGCACCGTTCCCGTGCTCGTCGTCTCGATCGCGATGCACTCGACCGAGACGGCGGCGCCGCAGTTCGGGATGGAGTTCGCACACCAGCTCGCCACGAGCGACGCGGAGCCGTGGAAGAGCGCGCGCGAGCGGATCGTGACCGTGGTGCTTCCGTGTACCAATCCCGACGGACTCGATCATGTGTGCGAATGGTACCGCGGCATCGTCGGCACCGAGCACGAGACGGCTTCGATGCCGAAGCTCTACCAGTACTACACCGGCCATGACAACAACCGCGACTGGTTCGCGCTCACGCAGGCCGAGACGCGCCTCGTGACGAAGCTGCTCTACGAGGACTGGCATCCGCAGGTCTACTGGGATGTGCACCAGCAGGGTCAGCTCGGCGAGCGCATGTTCGTGCCGCCGTTCCGCGATCCGCTCAATCCGAACCTCGATCCGACGATCATGTCGAGCATCAACCTGCTCGGCACGCGCGCGCTGCACGACATGACGCGCGAGGGCTTCTCGGGCGTCGCCACGGGCGTGACCTACGACCAGTGGTGGAACGGCGGCAATCGCAATGTGCCTGTGCGCCACAACATCGTCGGGTTGCTCACCGAAGCCGCTTCGGTGAACTACGCGAGCCCCGTTCATCTCGAGCGCTCGAAGCTGAAAGCGCCGGGCGGCAAGGGCGAGTACGCGCCGGGAGTGAACTTCCCGCTGCCGTGGCCGGGCGGCTGGTGGCGCCTGCGCGACATCATCGACTACGAGCTCGCCTTCGGGCGCTCCTTGCTGCGCAGTCTCTCGAGCGAGCCGCGGCTGTTCGTCGAGAACGCCCTGCAAGCGGCGGAGCGCTCGATCGGCAAGGGCCGCGACGAAGCGCCGCGCGCGTGGGTGCTACCGTCGGACAACGACGACTGCGGCGCGAGTCGACGCTTGGTGGACACGCTGCTGCGCGGCGGAGTCGAGCTGCATGTCGCGCGCGCGAAGTTCACGGCGGACGGACGCGAGTATCCGGCGGGCTCCCTGGTGATCTTCCGGGACCAGCCCTACGGCCAGCATGTGAAGGATCTCTTCGAGACGCAGCGCTATCCCGAGGGCGACGCGCCCTACGATGTCGCGGGCTGGACGCTGCCGCTGCTCTTTGGAGTGCAGGTCGTCGAGTGCGTCGAGCGCCCGACGGTCGAGGTCGAGCGGCTGCGCTCCGCGGAGGATGTCGATGTGGCGTTCGCCTCTCCCGCGCGTGCCGAGCTGCCCGTCCTCGAGAGCGACGCGTGGCGCGTCGTGTTCGAGCGCCTCGCGCGCGGCGAGAGGCTGTACTTCGTCGGGCAGGAGGCGCGCTTCGTGCCCGAAGCGAAGGAGGGCGCACGCATGCTCGAGCGCATGCCGCGCGTCGGGCTCTATGCCCCGTACACGGGCTCGATGGACGAGGGCTGGATGCGCTGGGTGTTCGACACATGGAAGTTGCCCTACGCCACCGTGCGCAACGAGGGCCTGCGCGCGGGCGAGCTCGCGAAGTGGATCGATGTGCTCGTGATTCCCGACATCAGCCCGGGCACGCTGGACCAAGGCCGCGCTCCGGGCAGCGCGCCGAGCGAGCTCGTGCGCGGCCTCGAGCCGCAGGGTGCCGTCGCGATCGAGGAATTCGTGCGCTCCGGCGGACGGCTGGTGACGGTCGGAGCGGCGAGCCAGTGGGCGATTGACTTGCTCGAGCTGCCGCTCGTCAATGTCACCAAGGACAAGGCGAAAGACGGCGAGGGCGCCTTCAACTGCCCGGGCAGCGTGCTGCGCGCAATTCCGAAGCCGCATGCGCTCACGCGCGGCCTGCCGGACTCCGTGAGCGTGTTCTTCTCCGATTCCGCGGCGTGGAAGCTCGAGCCGCGGCCGGACGCGCGCGTCGAGACGCTGCTCCAGTTCGCGCCCACGCGCTTGCTGCTCTCCGGCTGGATTCGGGGCGCGACAACGATCGAGGATCGCGCCGCGTGGGTGCGCGCCGAGCATGGCACCGGCGTCGTGCATCTCTTCTCGTTCAGCCCGCACTATCGAGGCTGGTCGCAACAGTGCTTCCTGCTGCTGTTCCGCGCGATCCTGCTCGACGCTCGCTGATGCGCGCGCCGCTGCTCGTCACGCTCGCGCTGCTCGCGAGCTGCACCTCGGACTTCCAGCAGTCCGCGCGCATGCTCGGCAAGGGCATGGAGCGGCGCGCGCCGCAGCTCGAGCGTCGCACCTCGTACTACGACCGCGAGCGCACTCGCCTGCAGCGCGAGTGGGGCTTCTTGCAGCTGCCGGGCGGGCGCGAGGTGCTGCACGGTCGCGACACGAGCTACTTCTCGAATGGCCAGAAAGAGCACGAGCGCGAGTACCGCGAAGGCGAGCCCGTGGGCACCTGGCGCTCGTGGTGGTCGAACGGCAACCCGCGCTCGGAAGTGCCGAATGGAACGCGCGAGCCGGAGGCGACACGCTGGTGGCGCGAGAGCGGCGTGCTCGAATGCGCGGGATTTTCGCGCGGCGGAGTGCGCGAGGGCGAGTGGGAGCTCTTTCACGCAAGCGGCGCGCTCGCGGCTCGCGGCACCTACATCGGCGGCCAAGAGCAGGGCGAGTGGAGCTTCTTCGACGACTCCGGCGAGCTCGTCGAGACGGTCGCGTTTCGCTCCGGCGTGCGCGTGCGCGCTCAGTAGCCGCGGCGCGCGCTTGCCTTGGCCCAGTCCGCGAAGGCCGCGAGGCCTTCGTCCCGCAAGAGCGTCGTGGTCGGCAGGCGCCGCTGTGCGACGGGCAGCGGGAGCTCGAGGTAGATGAGCTCGTCGTCGAAGCCCGCCTGCGCGGCATCGACGCGCGTGCAGGCGAACACCAGACGCGCTGGACGCGACCAGTACAGGGCGCCGAGGCACATCGGGCACGGCTCGCAACTCGAGTAGACCGTGCAGCCGTCGAGTTGGAACGAAGCGAGCGCCTTGCAGGCCGCGCGGATCGCGACGATCTCGGCGTGGGCGGTGGGGTCGCTCCACGCCGTGACGCGGTTCTGGCCCTCGGCGATCACGACCCCGTCGCGCGCGACGACGGCGCCGAACGGTCCGCCGCCGCTCGCGATCGAGGTGCGGGCGAGCTCGATGGCGCGGCGCATCGGCGCGCGGTCGTCGAGGCGTTCCTGAGGTTCGTGGGACACGGTGGGGCGAGAATGGCGGGTGGGAGCAGGTGGGACAAGGGCTCGCGCTCCCTAGAATCGGCCATCTGTCCCCGAAGCTGGAGATCCCGATGCTCTCGTGCCTTGCCGCTCTGTTCCTGTGCGCCGTGCTTCCCGGCGACGGCTATCGCTCGCCGCCCAACGAGGTGGTCGAGCTCGTCGATGCGCCGCTGACGCCGAGCGCGCAGCCCAGTCCGGGCGGTCGCTGGATGCTGCTCGTCGAGCGTCCGTCACTGCCTTCGATCCAGGATGTGGCGCGGCCGTGGATCGGGCTCGCCGGCATGCGCGTCGATCCGCGCACGAACGCTCCGCACCGCACGAGCTTCGAGACAGGGCTCGTGCTGCGCGACCTCGAGGGCACCACGCAGCGCCGCGTGCCGATCCCTGAGGGCGCGCGCATCGGGAGCACATCGTGGTCGCACAAGGACCACCTGTTTGCGTTCACGCTCGTGCGAGACGACGACCTCGAGCTGTGGTGCTGCGATGTGCGTGAGTTCGTGCCGCGCCGCGTGGCCACGGGACTCAACACGCTGTTCGCCGACTTCCACTGGATGCCCGACGGCATGTCGCTCGCCTTCAAGCGCATTCCCGACGAGCGCGGACCCGCCCCTTCCATGCCACGCGCCCCCGCGGGGCCTTCGATTCAGGAGTCGAGCGGCCGCCGCTCGCCGGTGCGCACCTATCAGGACCTGCTGCGCGACGAGCACGACAGCGCGCTGCTCGAGCACTTCGCGCAGGCCCAGCTCGCGACGGTGCGCTGGGACGGCAAGCAAGCGCGCGACATCGGCGCGAGCGGCGCGCTCGCGTCGTTCCGCAGCTCGCCCGACGGCCAGTGGTGGCTCGTTTCCACGCTCGAGCGGCCGTACTCCTATGTGATGACGCTCGATCGCTTTCCCTCGCGCACGGAAGTGTGGGACGCGCGCGGTGCGGTCGTGCGCACGATCGAGCGCCACGGCCTGCTCGATGCGATCCCGATCGACGGCGTGCCGACGGGCCCGCGCTCGGTCGCGTGGCGCGCGGGCCATCCGACGCGGCTCGTGTGGGTCGAGGCGCTCGATGGCGGCGACCCGAAGGTCAAGGTCGCGCACCGCGATCGCTGGCTGGAGCTCGATGTGCGCTCGAAGGGCGAGCCGCAGGAGCTCTTCAAGGTCGAGCACCGCGCGCGCGGTCTGGCGTGGTTTCGCGATCCCAAGCTCGTGCTCTCGAGCGAGTTCGACCGCGATCGCAAGTGGTTGCGCGCGACGCTGCACGATCTCTCCGGGAACGCGCAGCCGGTCGTGCTCGAGGATCGCAACCAGAACGACCGCTACGGGAATCCCGGCACGCTGCAAATGGAGCCCTTGCCCGACGGGATGCGCGTCGTGCGCCAGTCCGGCGAGTGGGTCTATCGCGTCGGCGAGGGCGACTCGCCCGA
The DNA here is from genome assembly GCA_016872795.1 of Planctomycetota bacterium. GTDB lineage: Bacteria > Planctomycetota > UBA1135 > UBA1135 > F1-120-MAGs118. The sequence goes on along the minus strand of VGYZ01000030.1, from coordinate 14,519 downwards.
GGGCGCGCGTCCGTTCCTCGATCGCCAGAGCCTCGCCACGCGCGCGAGCGAGCGGCTGTGGCGCTGCGAGAGCGGTTGCTACGAGCTGCCGGGCGCGATCATCGACACGGACATGGCGCTCTCGCCGCGCTTCCTCACGCGCCGTGAATCGGGCAGCGAGCCTTCGAACCTCTGGCTGCGCGATCTCGCGGCTGGCACGAGGGTCGCGCTGACGGAGTACCGCGATCCGCAGCCCTCGATCCGCGGCATCACGCGCGAGCTCGTGCGCTACCAGCGCGCGGACGGCGTGCAGCTTTCCGCGACGCTCTACCTGCCCGCCGGCTACCAGCCCGGCACACGCCTGCCGCTCGTGGTGTGGGCCTATCCGCTCGAGTACACCGACGCGTCGACCGCGGGCCAAGTCGGCGGCTCGCAGCATCGCTTCACTTCGATCCGCGGCTCTTCGCACCTGTTTTTCCTGACGCAGGGCTACGCCGTGATGGACGACGCGACCATGCCGATCGTCGGCGATCCGGAAACCGCGAACGACACATTCCTCGACCAGATCGCCGCCGCCGCAGAGGCAGCGATCGACTTCGCGGTCGAGCGCGGGGTCGCGGATCGCGAGCGCGTCGGCGTCGGCGGCCACAGCTACGGCGCGTTCATGACCGCCAACCTGCTCGCGCACACGGACCTCTTCAAGGCGGGCTGCGCGCGCAGCGGCGCCTACAACCGCACGCTCACGCCGTTCGGCTTCCAGAGCGAGCGACGCACGCTGTGGGAAGCGCCCGCGATTTACAACGCGCTCTCGCCGTTCTACTCCGCGCACAAGATCAACGAGCCGCTGCTGCTGATCCACGGCGAGAAGGACGCCAACCCCGGCACCTTCCCGATCCAGAGCGAGCGCCTCTACCAAGCCATCGCCGGCAATGGCGGCCGCGCGCGCTGGGTCGTGCTACCGGAGGAAGACCACGGCTACGCGGCCCGCGAGAGCGTGCTCCACACGCTCTCCGAGATGATCGACTGGTTCGACCAGCATGTGAAGGGCGCGCCCGCCGGCGCGCGCTAGCGGCGGGCGAGCAGGAGTTCGCGGGCGTTGCGCAGGAAGGCGGAGCGCTCGGTAGAGAGCAGGGACTTGTCCTTGCTGCCGAGCCAGCTGTCGAGGCGGTGGGTGAGGTTGCGCAACTCGGCGGATTCGCGCGAGCGGCGCTCGACGGCGCGCAGCGCGCGGGTGCGCGCGACGAGGCGACTAGAGGGTCCGACGAGACCGAGCGCGAGGTGCGCGGCGAGGTCGTTGCTCGCGAGGGTCTCGAGCACGCGGGCGCGCGTGTGCAGGCGGCTGCGGAGCTGGGTGATGCGCGTGGTCTGCTGCAGCGGGCGGATGCTCGTGAAGCCGGCGCGCTCGATCGCGATGCCCCACGCGGCGGCGCGCTCCTGCATGGCTTGACGCAGCGCCGCGTCGAGCCGCGCGGAGACGCGCAGGCTCGACCGATTGCGCGTCGCGAGCACTTCGTGCACGGAGAGGCTCAAGACCTGACCGAGCGCGGTCTCGTAGTCGCGCACCTCGACCAGCGCCTTGCTCGCATCCGTCACGCGGTAGACGACATTGGCGTCGATCTCGAACACGAGCCCGTCGTCGGTGGCGAGCGTCTGGCGCGGCAGGTCGAGCGTGCGCGCGCGCGAGGGCACGATGCGGATCACCTGAAGCACTGGAACGAGCGGATAGAAGCCCGGATCGCACATCCGCGCGACGCGGCCGAAGCTGAACTTCACGCCGACATGGCCGCTCTCGACGGTCTTGCCCGCGAGGCGCATGACCGCCCACACGCCGCCCGCGATCGCGTAGAGGAATTCGCGCGTGTGCTCCTTCCAGCTGAGCAGCACCAACGCGCTGAGCCACATCCACGCGCGCTCGAGGAAGCCCGGATCGGCGATGTCCTGCACGCCGCTAGCCCTTGTGCTGGGATTGGATCATTCGGCCTTCGTCGTCGTCCTCGTCCGACTTCGACTCCGCAGCGTCGTCCTCGTCGGCCTTCTTGCGCGCTTCGTCCTCGGCGTCGAGCGCCTCGACGAGCGCGCGCGTCTTGGCGGCGAGTGTGGTGCGCGACGGCGGCACCTCGTCGGCGCCGAGCGAGACGACCGCGCCCGAGAGCAGCGCCACCGAGCTCGCGTCGCCGAGCCCTGCGTCGCGCAGGCGCGCGTACAGCGCGAGCTTCTCCTTCGCGAGCAGCTCGAGCTGCGTGATCTCCAGCGTCGTCGGGCTCGGCGAGATGTTCGAGAATCCGAGCTGCAGGATGCGCACGCCCCACTGCTCCTCGACCGTGGCGAGGTTCGCCTTGATCTCGGCGACGAGCGAGGCGCTATCGCGGATCGTGCGGCGATCGCGGCGGCGCACGACACCCTGCACGGCGAGCACCACGCGGTTCTTCAGGCCCATCACGAGGTCGTCGATCTCGATCATCGACTTGCGCAGGTCGACGATCTGGTACATGACCTTGCAGTCGACTTCGTACACGAGGTCGTCGGCGAGCTGGATCACCTGCGGCTCGAGATCGAGCGTCGTGTGCTTGGTCTCCTCGACGCGGAAGCGCTGCACGATCGGCCACTTGAAGTGCACGCCGGGGCCGACCACCTCGCGCGCCCGTCCGAGGGTGAACTTGAGCGCGTGCTGGCCGTCGTAGACGACCACGAAGATGCCGGTGATGGCGCCGAGAAAGTCGAGCATGGGCTGGTGGAACCTCGCAGCGGCACCGGTTCGAGGGCGCCGTCGCGCGTCAAAGGCTATCCTCTCGCGCCCCGATGTCCGAACTGCCCCGCATTCCGCGCTCGGCGAGCGACGACTACGCGCCCGACGCGGTCGCGCAGCGGCGAGCGCTGGCCGAGCGCACGGCGGGTCGCGCTCTGGAGCATGTCGGTGGCTCGCCTGTGCCCCCGGCCGCGGCGCGCGGCAATGTCGAGAACCTGATCGGGTTCGCGCAGGTTCCGCTCGGGATCGCGGGGCCGTTGCGCGTCGACACCACCGCGGGGGCGCGCGAGGTGTATGTGCCGATGGCGACCAACGAAGGCGCGCTGGTCGCGTCGTACTCGCGCGGCATGCGCCTGATGGGCGCGGGTGGGGGAGCGAAGGCGCGCGTGACGCGCGAAGGGCTCTCGCAGCATCCGATGCTCGTGTATGCGGGACTCGAGCAGGCACTAGCCGCCGCGGCGCACGCACGCGCGTCGGAGCCCGAGTTCGCACAGCTCGTCGCCGGCTCCACCCGTCACGGCAAGCTCGTCGCGCTCGAGACCGATGTGCTCGGATGCCGGCTGCTGCTGCGGCTCGTGTTCACCACCGGCGACGCGATTGGGATCAACATGGCGGCGCGCGCGGCGGAGCTCGTGAGCGCGGAGTTGGCGCGGCGCACGGGAGCGCTCGAGCGCTATGTGCATGGCCAAGATGTCGAGAAGCGCGCCAATTCGCGCTCGCTCGTCGAGGGCCGCGGCCGCAGCGTCGTCGCCGAGGCGACCATTCCGCGCGCGGCGCTGGCGGATCTGGCGCGAGTCACGCCGGAGCAGCTCGTCGCGATTCACGCCACCTACGCGCAGGGTTTCGCGCAGCTCGGCACGCACAACTGGCTGGTGCAGTCCGCCAACGGCCTCGCCGCGGTGCTGCTCGCCTGCGGCCAGGACATCGCGTACCTGGTCGAGTGCGCGCAGGGCCAGCTGGATTTTCGCGTCGACGCGGCCGGCGACCTGTACGCGAGCGCGACCCTGCCCTCGCTGCTCGTCGGCACGGTCGGCGGCGGCTCGCAGAAGGGCACGGCGGCCGAGTGTCTCGCGCTGCTCGGCTGCCTCGGCGACGGGCACGCCAACACATTCGCGGAGCTGCTCGGCGCCACCGTGCTGGCCGGCGATCTCTCGCTCATGGCGAGCTTCTGCTCGCACGAATTCGTCGCGGCGCACGAACGCCTTGGCCGCAACAGGCCTGTCCATGGAACCTGAAACGAAGTCGAATGCGCGCCCCGAGGCTTGGATCGTGGCCGCGTGGCTGATCGTCGCTGCTGAGCTCGGACTGGCCGTGTTTCTCGGGCTGAAGCGCCCCGGAGTCGCGCCGGTGAAGGCGTACCTCTACGGGCCGTGGCTGCTCGCGCTCGCCGCGTTCCTCGTCGGTCTCTTCGGCGTCGGGCGTTCGATCCGGCGGCCCGCGTCCAGCGGCACGCAGCGCCTGATCGCGTTCGGATTGTTGTGCTTCGTGGTCGGCACCGCGAGCTACGGCCTGCCGTTCCCCGCGGCACGCAGCACGCGTCCGACGCTCGCGCGCATTCGCGTGCCGCTCGAAGGAGAGTGGACCGTCGCGTGGGGCGGCGTCGACGATGCGAGCGCGATCTGGCGCACGCGACCGGATCGCTGCTTCGCCTATGTGCTCGTGCTCGAGCGCGAGGGCTCGACGCGCGCGCAGCCTGCTGACCCCGCGAGCGCCCATGCCCGTGGCGCGCCGGTCGTGGCTCCCGCGAGCGGCAAGGTCGTGCGCGTGGTGAACGATGTGCCCGACGATGGCGCGCTGCACGCGAACGACCTTGGCAACCATGTCGTGATCGAACTCGCCGCCGACGAGTTTCTGTTCGCGAGCGGACTCGAGCGCGGCTCGATCCCGGTCGCGGAAGGTGCGCCGATCGCGGCCGGCGACGCGCTCGGTCGCATCGGTTTCTCCGCGTTTTCCCCGCTGTGCCCGGAGCCGCACCTCGGCCTGCATGTGCAGGACACGCCGGAGCCGTTCTGGGGGCAGGGGATGCCCTTCCATTTCTGGGAGAGCGCGCAGAACGGCCAGAAGTTGCCGCGGGCGACTCCCGTTGGGCGCGGCTGGTTCCCCGGGCGCGCCCTCTCCGGCGATCGAGTGCGACACGAGCCCTAGTGCGAACGCATGCGACCCACCAATGACCCCGCGCGCGAGCGCTACCGCGCGGCGGTGAGCCCGCTGCTCGCGGAGCTCGCGGCCGCGGGCTTCCGCGTGCACCAGTTGCCTGAGTTGCGTCGTCACGGAGCGCGCGCGGAATCTGTCGTGCCGCAGCTCGTCCGCGCGCTCGAGAGCGCGCAGGAGCCGGAGCTGGTCGAGGAGCTCGCGCGCGTGCTGGCCGTGCCGTGGGCGCGCGAGCTCGCGCTGCGCCCGCTCTTGGCAGCGTTCCGGCGCACGCCGAACTCGCCGCCCTCACCGAAGGCGGCGCTCGCCGCCGCGATCGAAGTGCTCGCCGAGGATTCCGTCGAGGCCGAGCTCGTCGAGCTCGCATGCACGCGAGCGCACGGCAACGCGCGCGAGCTGCTCGTGCTCTCGCTCTCCAAGCTCTCGTCGCCGCGGCTCGTCGACACGCTCGCGAACCTGTGCGCGGATCCCGGTGTCGGCGGGCATGCGCTCGTCGCCCTCGGTCGGCTCGTCGCGCGCCATCGCACTCCCGTCGAGCGCGCCGTGATCAAGCCCTTCCTGCGCGACGGGCGCGCGTGGGTGCGGCGCGACGCGAAGGAACTGCTCGCCCTGCTCGAGACGCTGCCTCCGGCCTGAGCGCACGGGAGCGCGGCGCCGCGCAGCCATCCCTGCCGCGCGCCGCGCGCCCTCGGCTGCTACTCTCTCGCGCCCGCGCGCCTGCGCCGCACGTCCCGTGAACCCGACCCTCCTGCTCGCGATCGCGACGCTCGCGCTCGTCGTCGGCCCGCTGCTCGACCGTCTCGCGCGGCGCGTGCCGATGCTTCCGGCGCTGATCGACGGGGCCACGATCGGCGGCATCGTCGTGCTGTCGTTCTTCCACCTGATGCCGGAGGCGGGCGCACACCTCGGTTTCTGGGCGCTCGTGCTGCTCGCGCTCGGCCTGCTGCTGCCTGTGTGGGCCGAACGCCTGCTCGCGACGGGCGGCGAGAGCTTGAAGCTGCCGGTGGGCGTGCTCGTGGTCCTGTTGCTCGTCGCCCACGAGCTGATCGAGAGCGCGGCGCTGGCGTCGGTCGTCAACGAGGAGCGCGTCGGCATCGCCACGCTGCTCGTGGTCGTCGGCCATCGCCTGCCGCTCGGGCTGCTCCTGTGGGGCCGGGCCAAGCACCATTTCGGGCGCGTCGTCGCCGTGGCGGTGCTGGCGCTGATGGCGTCGCTGACATGGTTCGGTCCGCAGGTCGTGCCGGCCAGCGAAGGCACCTTCACCGCGGTCCTGTCGGCGCTGCTCGCGGGCGGTCTGCTGCACCTCGTGCTGCAGCACGCGCCGGCCTCCGAGCACACCCACGAGCACGAGCACGAGCGGCATTTCTGGGCCGGTCTGGGCGCGGTGGTGGCAGCGAGCTTCTTCGTGCCGTATCTCGCGGCGGGCGGCGGCAGGCACGGGCACGACCACGGCGAAGACATGTCCGCCCTCGCGGGGCGCCTCGGCGAGCTGGTGATCGAGACATCGCCGTACCTGCTCGTCGGCGTGCTCGGCGCGGCACTGATCGAGGCCTTCGTGCCGGGCACCGTGCTGCGGCGCTTCTCCGGCGGCTCGCGGCTGCGGCAGGCGCTCGCGGGCGTCGCGGTCGGCACGCCCATGCCGGTGTGCTCGTGCGGCGTGCTGCCGATCTACCGCTCGCTCGTGCACAAGGGCGTGGGAGCGAGCGCGGCGCTGGCGCTCTTGGTGAGCGCGCCGGAGATCGGCGTCGATTCGATCCTCTTGTCGTGGAAGCTGCTCGGGCCCGGGCCGACGCTGGCGCGCGTCGGGGCGGCGGCCATCGTGGCGCTCGCAGTCGGGCTCGTCGTCGGGCGGCTCGCGGACCGCGAGGGCGCGCGCTTCGAGCGCGTGCCGAACAACGAGGCGCGACCGGCCGGCGCGGTGGCGTCCGTGCGCCACGGGCTGCTCGAGACATGGGGCCACCTTGCGCCGTGGATCTTGTTCGGCCTCGTGCTCACGGCGCTGATCGAGCCATGGATCTCGACCGAGTGGGCGCAGCGCATGCCACCCTGGGTGCAGGTGATCGTGCTGAGCCTCGCCGGCATGCCGACCTACATCTGCGCCACGGCCGCGACGCCGTTCGCCGCGCTGCTGCTCGCCAAGGGCTTCGCGCCGGGCGCGGTGATCGCCTTCTTGCTCACCGGGCCCGCCACCAACATGACGACCTTCGGCGCGCTCTCGAAGCTGCACTCGCGCGCGGTGGCGTGGGCCTTCGTGGCGACGGCCGCGCTCACGACATGCTTGCTCGGGTGGGGGGCCAACGCGCTGCTCGGCGACAGCTTCGCCGCTGCGGTCGTGGACGCTCACGGACACGAGCATGGCGGCGAGGAGCATTCCCACAGCGCGCTGGTGATCTCCGCAGCGGCGCTGCTCGGCGTGCTGACGGTGTGGGTGCTCCTGCGCGAGGGCCCGCGGGCTTTCCTAGCCCAACTCGGCTCGTCGGACGGCGACGCACTGGCTCACCACCGTCACCATCACCACGGCCATCCCCCGCACGGGAGCGGCCACGGTCGCAGCGCCGGCGCGGGCTCGGGAAACCCGGCCGCTGGCGATGGCGCGACCTGCGACCATCCGGGCCACGACCACATCCACCGTCGCCAAACCGAGCGCGAGCACTAGCTCCAAGGCCATTCTCAGCCCCTCCAAAGCCCTTGGCTGGCCTCGCGGTTGACGATTTTTCTGTGCTCGCTACCCTGTTTCCCTCTCAAAAGCCAGCTGGGCCGATTCTCGGATCGGTCCGCCGACTCGCGCCGCGTCCCGGCTTCCGGGTTCCGCGGAAGACTTCACGATCGACCTACTGCTCCCTCCCGCCGCACTACCCATGAGCTCCGTCACCGCGACCAGCGCCCAGACCGGGGCGAGCGCCAAGCGCCTCGCCTTCTACCGGAACATCGGGATCATGGCCCACATCGACGCCGGCAAGACCACGGTGTCGGAGCGCGTCCTGTTCCTCGCGCAGAAGATCCACAAGATCGGCGAGGTCCACGAGGGCGCGGCCACGATGGACTACCTCGAGGACGAGCAGAAGCGCGGCATCACGATTCAGTCGGCCGCCACGCAGGTCGAGTGGAGCGGCGTGACGATCAACCTGATCGACACCCCCGGTCACGTCGACTTCACTGCCGAAGTCGAACGCTCGCTGCGCGTGCTCGACGGCGCGGTCGCCGTGTTCGACGGCGTGAACGGCGTCGAAGCCCAGTCCGAAACCGTCTGGCGTCAGGCCGACAAATACCGCGTCCCGCGCATCTGCTTCATCAACAAGCTCGACCGCATCGGCGCGGACTTCTACTTCTCCGTGCAAACGATCATCGATCGCCTCGGCGCCCGCCCGGTGCCGATTCAGATCCCCGTCGGCGGCGAGAAGGACTTCCGCGGCCTGATCGACCTCGTGAGGATGCGCTACCTCGAGTTCATCGACGACACCGAAGGCAAGAAGTGGAACGACCTCGACATCCCCGCGGACATGCTCGAGAAGGCGAAGGAATATCGCCACAAGATGCTCGAGTTCGCCGCTGAGAACGACGAGGAGCTGCTCAACCTGTTCGTCGACGACAAGGAGCCGTCGATCGAGATGGTCAAGCACGCGCTCCGCAAGGGCACGATCAAGATGGACATTGTCCCGGTCGTGTGCGGCTCGGCGCTCAAGCACAAGGGCGTGCGCTTCATGCTCGACGCGGTCGTCGACTACCTGCCGGCGCCGATCGATGTCCCGTCGGTCGAAGGCTCGGTCCCGCGCAAGCCCGACGAGAAGCTCGTGCGCAACTGCGACGACAACCAGCCGCTCGCGGCCATGGCGTTCAAGACGATCGCCGAGCCCACGGGCGATCTGACCTTCGTGCGCGTCTACTCGGGCGTGCTCAAGCAGGGCGAGAAGATGCTCAACCCGCGCACGGGCAAGACCGAGCGCGCCACGCGCATCGTGCGCATGCACGCCAACAAGCGCCAGCCGATCGACGAGATCAAGGCCGGCGACATCGCGGCCGTGATCGGCCTCAAGCTGACCGTCACCGGCGACACGCTGTGCGACGAGGACAAGCCGATCCAGCTCTCGAAGATCTCCTTCCCCGAGACCGTCATCGCGATGTCGCTCGAGCCGAAGAAGTCGGCCGACCGCGACAAGCTCGGCGAAGTCATCGGCAAGCTGATGCGCGAGGACCCGACCTTCAAGGCGAGCACCAACGAGCAGACCGGCGAGCTCGTGATCGCCGGCATGGGCGAGCTGCACCTCGACATCATCGTCACGCGCATCTCGCGCGACTACAACTGCGAGGTCATCACCGGCAAGCCCAAGGTGGCCTACAAGCAGCGCCTCGCCAAGATGGTCGACACCGAAGCGCGCTATGTCCGCCAGTCGGGCGGCCGCGGTCAGTTCGCCGTCATCAGCGTCAAGTTCGAGCCCGTGCAGACCGAGGGCAACGGCTTCGAGTTCGTCGACGCGATCGTCGGTGGCTCGGTGCCGCGCGAGTTCATCCCGGCCGCGGAGAAGGGCCTCGAAGCGGCCTTCAACTCGGGCGGCAAGCTCGGCTTCCCCTTCGTCAATGTGCGCGCGACGCTGTACGACGGCAAGTCGCACGATGTCGACTCGAGCGAAATGGCCTTCCAGTCGGCCGGCCAGCTCGCGTTCCGCCAAGCGGCGGAGAGCAATGTCACGCTGCTCGAGCCGATCATGAAGATCGAGATCCGCGTCCCCGAGGAGTTCCTCGGAGCGGTCGTCGGCGACCTGAACAGTCGCCGTGGCGAGGTCAACGAAGTCGACTCGCTCAACAACATCCGCATCGTGCGCGGTCAGGTGCCGATCGCCGAGATGTTCGCCTACTCGTCGGCCCTGCGCGGCGCGACTCAGGGTCGCGGCTCCTACGCCATGGAACTGCACGAATACCGCGATGTCCCGCGCAACATCGCCGAGAAGGTGATGAAGGGTGAGGAGAAGTAGCTCCGAGGCGCGCGCCACGCTCCCGCGGCGCGCTCAACGAACTTCGGCACAGGCCGTCCGGTCGAACCGGGCGGCCTGCGCCGCTTGTCTGGCGTGTGCGTCTCGTACTCGTTGGGCCTCGCGCTCGCTATCCTCCATGACCCCATGACCAAGACAGCCCGCCGCCGCTGGTCGCGCGAGTTCACGAGCGAAGTCGATGGCATCGCCATTGGCTCGGGCGGATCCGTGCTGGTCCATCTCTACGACCAGCCCGCCGGCGACAAGTGGATCGACGACGCGATCCCCGGCAAGCTCGCGCTGCTCGACCGCGCCAGCGGCGAGCCCAAGTGGACTTCGCCCTGCGAGGTCGGCTACGGGCGCGGCTTCGGCGCGGGCTTCGGCCGCAAGGGCGACGTGGTCGTGCTCGGTCCTTCGACCTCGGGCAATCGCATCGTGCGCATGTCGATCGAGACGGGCGAGCTGCTCGCCGCGGCCAAGCTGCCGGTGTTCGACTCGGCGCTCGTCGGCGCGGACATGTGCGTGGTGGCGGGCCTCGACCGCATCGCGGCCTACGACAGCGAGACGCTCAAGGAGCTGTGGCATTACCAGCGCGACGGCGAGCGCTACCACGCGATTGCGCGCTCGGGGAAGCGCGTGTTCGTGTTGTGCTCGATGAAAGCCACCAAGAAGCGCGGCGTGCTCGCGCTCGACGCCGCGAAGGGACGCTTCGACGGCATCGTGGTCGCCCCCAAGCAGCCGACGATCCACGACCTGTGCGCGGATGCGGGCGCGGTGATCACGCTCGTCGACGATCTCGAGTCGGCGCTGCCGCAGGAAGCGCTGCTCAAGCTGCTCTCGCAGTCCACCGACGAGGACCTCGGCCGGCGCGGGCCGGCGTTGCTCGCGTTCGCGCCGCTCGCGTGCGAGGGCGATGCGCCGCTGTGGTTCGAGAAGCTCACCTTCGCCGACTCCGACGAGGGTGCGGACCTCGCGGTCAACGCCGACAGTGGCAAGCTCTACATCACGACAGGGGTGATGGTCGAAGTGCGCGACTCGCTCACCGGCCGCAAGCTCGGCGACATGGCCGTGCCCGGACTCGACGAGCGCGTCGGCTGGCAGGTCGCGCAAGGCGCGGGCATGCTCGCCGAGGAGACGCGCGTGTCGATCTTCGAGTTGCCCGCCTGAGCCCCGCGCCGCTCCCAGCCCGTTCCGCCCAGTTTCCCCTCTCCGCACCGTTCCCCACACGAGCCTCCGCGAGCGACACCATGGCCAAGAAGGACGCCAAGCCCCAGACCGCAGTCGACGCCGACGGACTCGTGGTGCAGCAGTACCGCAGCCTCGTGCTGGTGGTCGTGCCACCGTCCGAGTTCGGCGAGCAGGCGCTGCGCTACGCGCGCTCCTCGCTCTACAATGTGCATGTCGGAACGCGCTCGGTCTCGACCCAGATGAGCGAGCTGATCAAGGGCGCCTACCAGGACGAGTTCATGGTCGATGACCTGCTCGCCAACGCCAGCATGGACGGCTACTCGGGCCTGATCCTCGTCGGCGGCGCGGGCGCGCTCGCCTTCGCCGACGATGCGGATGTGCAGCGCCTCGCGCGCGACGCCATGGCCAAGGGCAAGCTCGTGGCGGCGTGGGGCCACTCGGTCGCGCTGCTCGCCAAGGCGGGCGTGCTCAAGGGTCGGCGCGTGTGCGCCAACCCAGCCGTGCGCGAGCTGCTCGAGCGCGCGGGCGCCAAGTGCTCGACCCGTCAGGTCGAGGTCGACGGCAACCTCGTCACGGGTCTCGACGATTCGGCCGGCATGCGCTTCGGCAAGGCCTTGGCCGAGCGTGTCGGGATCTGATCCCTCGCCCCGCCACCAACACCGGACCATCTGCAAGCCGCCCCGCGCCCCTGCGGAGGCGACTCGTGCAACTTTCAGCGCAGGGGAGCGACGGCTGGGGCTATCCTAATCCGCCTGCAACGCCGCAACCGTGGGCGCGACCCGCGCGAGCGAACCAATTCGAGCTACGAGGCTCCCCTGTGACGTCCATCCACATCGTCGAAGAACTCGCCCGCGAGTTCTCGATCTCTCCCGAGCAGGTCCAGTCCACGCTGGAGATGCTCGACGCCGGTCTGCGCGCTCCTTTCATCGGCCGTGTCCGCGGCGCCGCCACCGGGGGACTTCCCGAGCGCGTCGTGCGCTATGTCGCCCAGCGTCGCGACGAGCTCGCCGAGCTCGACCGCCGCCGCGGCACGATCCTGCGCTCGCTCGAGGGCGACGGCATCTATGTGAAGGCCGACGAGCCTACGCTCGAGCGCGTCCGCCGCTGCATGGACCGCTTCGAGCTCGAGGACCTGTTTCTCCCGCACCGCCGCCCGGAGCCGGAAGTCCAGCTCGCGCTCGACCGCGGGTTGGGCCGCCTCGCCGACGAGCTCGTCACTCCGCTGCCCAAGGAACTGCGCGCGCCGTCGGCACAGGGCCACGATGTGGGCAACTCGGATGTGGATCCCGCGGATGCGGAGAACGACGCGGATCAGCACGAAGTGGATCATCGCGACGCGGATCACCGGGAGGCGGATCCCTCGGCGGTCGAGCAGCGGGACGCGGAGCGTTCCCAGGCGCAGCCCCACGGCGGCGACGCAGCCGAAGGCTCCGCCCCGCAGGCGCAAGGGCACGCGCACGAGGAGCACGCTCCCGCCGAGCCGCACGAGCCCGCGTCCAGCGAGGCTCCGGCCGCGGAAGCTGCGCCGGAAGCCGCCTCGGCCGAGGGAGCGAGCGAGGAAGCCGAGGCGAGCGAGCCCAGCCCGACCGTCAAGGTCAGCCTCGAGGGGCTCAGCCCCGACGAGCACAAGCTGCTCCACGGCGAGTACGAGGTCACCCCGGAGCTCGCGCGCCTGTGCGAGCAGTACGTCAACCCCGACAAGGGCCTGCACACGGCCACCGAGGTCCTCAAGGGTGCCCTGCGCATCCTCTCCGATCGCCTCGGCCGCAACCCGCGCCTGCGAGGCACGATCCGCAAGCTGCTGCGCAAGAACGGCCTGATCACCGTGCGCCCGTCCGGTGACGAGAGCCGCCTCGGCCGCCACCGCCCGATCGCCAAGCTGCGCGCGCCCCTGCGCCAGCTGCAAGGCCACAAGCTGATCGCGATTCGCCAAGCTCAGAAGGAGCGCGCGGTCACGATGGCGATCAGCCTCGATCGCCGCATCGCCCTCCCCAAGGTCCGCGCCGCCCTCGGCGCGCACCTCAAGCCCGAGTTCCGCAGCGTGCTCGAAAGCGTCGCGCTCACGACCCTCGAGCATCGCCTGCTGCCCGTGATCGAAGGCGATGTGCGCCTCGAGCTGAAGGAGCGCGCGGACGAAGAGGCGCTGCGCTTCCTCGCCCAGCACCTGCGTCAGGTGCTGCTCGCGTCGCACCTCGGGCGCAAGGCCGTGTGCGGCGTCGATGTCGGCGCCAAGGGCGACTGGACGATCGCGTTCCTCGACGAGCAGGGCGCCGTGCGCGGCACCCCGACCAAGATCGAGCTCGGCGAGAAGGACGACCTTGCGCTCGGTGCGGAGCTCAAGGCCGCGGCGGAAGCCGCCGGTGAGCCGCGCCCGCTCGCGATGGCGCTCGGCCACTCCAGACCCGCTCGCAACGCGCTCGCCAAGCTGCGCGCCGCCCTGCGCACGCTCGACGATCGCACGCCGGTGATGCTCGTCAACGACGCGGGCCTCTCGAGCTACACCAACTCGGACGCCGCGCGCGCCGAATTCGCCGAACTCGCGGTGCCCGCGCGCGCCGCGATTTCCCTCGGCCGCCGCCTGCAGGATCCGATGGCGGAGATCCTGAAGATCGACCCCAAGCACCTCGGCCTCGGCGCCGAGCAGGGCCTCGTCAGCAAGGCCAACCTGCGCCGCACGCTCGACGAGACCGTCGAGAGCTGCGTGGCGCTCGTCGGTTGCGATGTCAACCGCGCACCGCTCTCGATCCTGCGCCACCTGCCGGGCCTCGACGAGGCCGCGGCGCACAAGCTCATCGAGCGCCGAGCGCAGTCGCAGTTCTCCAGCCGCGACGACCTGCGCAGCGAAGGTCTGCTCAGCGAGGCGCAGTGGACGAACTGCGCCGCCAGCTTGCGCATCAGCGGCGGCAGCGAGCCGCTCGATCGCACCAGCCTGCACCCCGAGCAGTACGAGATCGCGCGCCGAGTGCTCGAGAGTTCCGGCGGCTCGGCCGCGGAAAGCCTCGGTCGCCCGGGCGTGACCAAGGGCCTGCGCCGCGTGGACTTCGGCGTCGACGACCACGCGTGGCGCGACCTGATGCGCGAGTTGTGGCACCTCGGTCGCGATCCGCGCGTGCCGCTGCACCTGCCGCGCTTCCTCTCGCACGACACCGACCGCGTCACGCTGTCGAAGGACCGTGTGATCGAGGGCGTGATCTCGAATGTCGCGAGCTTCGGCGCGTTCGTCGACATCGGGCTCGAGCAGGACGGCATGGTCCATGTCAGCGAGATCTCCGATCGCTATGTGCGCGATGCGCGCGAGCTCGTCAGCATCGGCGATTGCGTGCGCCTGCGCATCGTCGACGGTCAGTCGGCGCGCGTGGCGCTGAGCCTCAAGAATGTGCCGGATCCCGAGCGCCCGCCGCGGCGCGAGGAACGCGGCGAGCGTCCGCCCCGCGGCGAGCGTCCGCCCCGCGGCGAGCGTGGCCCGCGCGGAGAGCGCGGGGAGCGTC
>VGYZ01000029.1 GCA_016872795.1 Planctomycetota bacterium | reverse complement strand
GCTGCGCGACGGCTCGTGGGACGCGAGCGAGACGCTCCAGGCCCTGTGGGGCGCGGGCGTTTCCGTGCTCTCCGGAATGATGACTCCGCACGGCGAGGACTACTCGACGCTCGACACGATCCGCGTGAGCGGCGGTCTGCGCCCGAGCGCCCATTGGACGACGAACCTCGAGATCGCGAGGGGCGACGCGCGCGTCGCGCGCTCGCTCGGCCTCGGGCTCGTGACTTTCCACGCGGGCTTCCTGCCCCACGATGCGCACGATCCCGAGCGCGCGGTGCTGCTCGATCGACTGCGCCAAGTGGTCGATGTGTTCGCGGACCAAGGCGTGCGACTCGCCTTCGAGACCGGACAGGAGACGGCCGACACGCTACTGCACGCGCTCGCCGACCTGCAGCGACCCGCGGCCGGAGTGAACTTCGATCCCGCCAACATGCTGCTCTACGGCATGGGCGAGCCCGTCGAGGCGCTGCGCAAGCTCGCGCCGCATGTCCGCCAAGTGCACATCAAGGATGCACGGCGCGCGAAGGTCGTCGGAGCGTGGGGCGAAGAGGTGTCGGTGGGAACGGGCGAGGTCGACTGGAAGGCATTCTTCGGTGTGCTCGCCGAGCGCAAGCTCTCCGTCGACCTGATGATCGAGCGCGAAGCCGGCTCGGACCGCACCGGCGACATCGCCGTCGCTCGCAAGCTCGTGGAAGCACACATCCAGCTCAAGAGGAACGCATGAGCGCGCGCAAGATCGGCGTCGGCGTCGTTGGCCTCGGCTTCATGGGCCGCACGCACCTCGCGGCATTCGCCGCCGCGGACTCGGCCGGCTTCGGCAACGAACTCGTGGCCGTGTGCGACTCGGATCCCGCGCGGCGCGCGGGTCACGCGGGCAGCGGTGGCAACCTCGACACGGGCGCGAGCAGCGAACGCATGTTCGACCCCGCCAAAATCGCCGGGTACGCCGAGCCCGCGCAGCTCTTCGCGGATCCGCGCGTCGAGCTCGTCAGCATCTGCACGCACACCACGACGCATGTCGACCTCGCGCTCGCGGCACTCGCCGCGGGCAAGCATGTGCTGCTCGAGAAGCCAGTGGCGCTCGACAGCGCCTCCGCGCAGCGCCTCGCCGACGCGGCCGCGCGCTCGAAGGGTCTGTGCATGCCGGCGATGTGCATTCGCTTCTGGCCCGCGTGGGCGCGCGCGCTCGCGGCCGTTCGCAGCGGTGAGTTCGGCGCGGCGCGCAGCGCGGTCTTCCGTCGCCTCGGCAACCGTCCGGGCTGGAACGGCTTCTACGCCGACTACGAGAAGAGCGGCGGTGCGCTGTTCGACCTGCATGTGCACGATGTCGACTTCGTGCGCGCCTGCTTTGGCGATCCCGCGACGCTCGTCAGCACCGGCTCGCTCGATCATGTCACGACGCTGTTCCACTATCCGTCGGGTCCGACGCATGTCGTGGCCGAGGGCGGCTGGGATCACGGCGACGGCTGGGCCTTCCGCATGTCGTTCACGATCGTGTTCGAGCGCGCCACGCTCGACTACGAGTTCGCGCGCACGCCGGAGCTCGTGCTCGTGAAGGACGGCGAGCGCACGGCACTCGATGTCGGCACGCTCAACGGCTACGACGGCGAGGTGCGCCACCTGCTCGACGCGATCGCCTCGGGCTCGCGTTCCCTGGGCGCGACCGTGGCCGACGCCGTCGCGCACACCAAGCTGATCGAAGCCGAGCGACGGAGCCTCTCCACGCGCTCCGTCGTCTCGGTCTGACCGGCCGCGCTCATTCGAGGCGCCGCGCCGTCGTCTGCAGCCCGCGCTGCGTGAGCACGAACGCCACGGCGCGGCCGTGCTCGACCGTGAACTCGAACGAGACCTCCGAGTCCCCGTTGGACACGAAGCGGTCGTGTCCCTGATAGCGCATTCGGTGGCGCTCGCCGCAGGGCGTGAGGCGCTCGAGCGTCTCGCCGCGCTCGACGCACATTCCCGTCGACACCGCTTCGATCATCGCCTGCGTGCGCCGCCGCGTGGGCCGCCAAGGGAACCACGGGTTGCCGCTGAAGTTGATCTCGATCGAGGCCGCTGCGTGCACAGCGGCCCAGAACATTTCGGTCACGAGCTCGGTGTCGCGGTGCGAGTCGCCGCGACGCGAGCGGCGCCACGGAACGCGCCACCCAGTCGAAGTCCGTGAGACACAAGGTGCGGATCAGCTCTTCCTTGCCCTTGAAGTGCGGGTAGATCGCGCTGGGCGCTTGGTCGATCGCCGCGGCGATCTTGCGCAGCGTGACGGCCTCGAAGCCGTGCTGGGCGATGAGTTCGCGCGCGGCTGTGAGGGCGCGCTCGCGAACCTGCTGGCGTTCGCGGGCTCTACGATCGGAAGGGGGCATGGGCGGTGACCGATGCTCAGTTTGTGAACACCGTTCAGCAGCCGAAGGAGCGCGCCCACGCAAGACGCGAGAGTGCGCAGTCAAGGCCAGAGGGCCTCCCAGCGGACATGGTCAGGGGTCGAATCGGTCGGCGAGCCGGTCGGTGCGGTCGCTCAGCGCCGGGCGAGCCCTTCGAGAAGCCGCTCGATGTGGCCGAAGGTGCGCTCGCGGTCGAACCGCTGCATGCGCTCGAGTCCAGCTGCCACGAAGCGGCGCGCGAGCGTTGGGTCCTCGAGCAGCCGCGCGATGGCCGCGCGCAGCGCCGCGTCGTCCCGCAGCGGCACGAGCAGGCCGTTGCGCTCGTGCTCGACGACCTCTGGATTGCCGCCGATCTTCGAGCAGACGATCGGCGTGCCGAGCGCGCTGACTTCGAGCAGGGTGTGCGACAGACCCTCGTACTCGCTGTTCAGCACGAACACATCCGCCGCGCAGATCAGGTCGGGAATGCGCTCATAGGGGACATTTCCGAGGAAGTGCGCGCGCTGCTCGAGCCCGAGCTCGCGGGCAAGCTGCTTCCAGGGCTCGAGCATGTCTCCGTCGCCCGCCACGAGCAGCTCGATGTCATCCGGGAGTCCCTGCAGCGCTCGCAGGATGCCGTCGACGCGCTTCCACACCATGAGCCGACAGATCGTGAGCAGGTAGCGCTTCTTGGGATCGAGACCTTGCCGCGCGCGCGCACTCGCTCGTCCGTCGGCGACATCCGCGGCCTTCGGTCCATGGTAGGCGTTGTAGACGAGCTCGACCTTGCGTTCGGGAACGCCATAGCGCTCGATCGGAATGCGCCGCAGGAAGTCGCTGCACGCGATGAGCTGATGACACCAGCCCCACCAGTGCCTCTGCACGCGCCGCGCGAGCGACACCTTCCACCCGTACTGCTTGCCCTCGAAGGTCTCGATGTCGTCGCCCTCGATCCAGCCCTTGCGGTGGCTGATCTCCCAGGCGCCATCGACCATCACGCGGATCATCACCTTGCGCCCCGCGAGGCGCGCCGCGGCCACATGCAGCAGCGCCAGATGTTCGTTCACATACACGACATCCGCCTTGCGCGCTTCGAGATAGGTGGCCCAAGCCGCTTTCAGGTAGCGCGCGAGCAGCGGTCCGCGCTCGATCGCTACGACGCGAAACGGATAGCCCTGCGGCCGCGGATCCGCGCAGAAGGCCACGACCGTCACATCGTGACCGCGCTCCGCGAGGAAGCGGCCGAGGCTCGGCACATACACGGACGGGCCGCCGAGATCCGGCGGGAAGATCGGTGAGGTGACGAGGATGCGCATCGGCGCAGCGAGCATATCCCTTCGGAGAGCGCACTTCCCGTGCTCAGAGTGCGGACGAAGCGCGTCCCGCGAGCAGGAAGAGGTGGCGGACTCGGCGTACCATGCGCGGCCGATGTCGCCGCACGAACACATCCGTCCACCGGAAGTTCCCGCGTGCCTGCTGGCTCTGCGCGAGCGCTACGACGCGGTGCTGTGCGACCTGTGGGGCGTGGTGCACAACGGCCAGCGCCCGTTCGCGAGCGCCGTGCGCGCGCTGACGGCCTTCCGCGCCAGCGGCGGACGGGTGATCCTGCTCACGAATGTGCCGAAGCCGCGTGGCCCGATTCCACGCCAGCTCGATCGCATCGGCGTCGCGCGCGAGGCGTGGGACCTCATCGTGACGAGCGGTGACGCGATTCGCGGCGAGCTCGCAGCTCGCGCGCCCGGCCCGATGCACCTGATCGGTCCGCGCAGCGACAGCGTGCTGTGGGACGGACTCGGCCTGCGGCTCGCGGCGCTCGAGAGCTCCGCGTTTCTGTGCGTCACGGGCCTCGGCGACTTCGACTCCGACGAACCGGAGCACTACCGCGAGCGCCTCGCGCGCGCCCGTGAGCTCGACCTCGAAATGATCTGTGCCAACCCCGACATCGTCGTGCGCCTCGGCGAGCGTCCACACTGGTGCGCGGGCGTCCTCGCGCGAGACTACGAGGCCCTCGGCGGTCGCGTCGTCATGGCGGGCAAGCCGCACGCACCCATCTACGCGCTGGCCTTGCGCGAGCTCGAAGTGCTCTCCGGACAGCCCGTCGACCGCACGCGCGTGCTCGCCATCGGTGACGGCATTGGCACCGATGTGCGGGGCGCCAACCGCGAGCGACTCGACGCGCTGTTCATCGCCTCCGGAATTCACCGCGACGAGGTGCGTACCGACGACGCGCTCGACCTCGTCGCGACGGCGCACGCGCTGGCGTCCGAGTCGGCGCACGCTCGCTACGCGCTGGCCGAGCTGCGCTAGTTTCGACTCCGCGCCTCGCGCGGCGCCCCGCTCAAGGCGCGACGACCGGACGGCTGCGGGCGCGGAACAGCACGAGTCCGAGTGCGATGGCGGCACCGAGCAACGCCAGCCACAAGCCGTCGCGCAGCGAGGCGGGTTCGTACGAGAGCTCGATCACATGGTGTCCCGCGGGCACGTCGAGCGCCATGAAGGCCGTGTTGGCGTCGAGAATCTCCACCGCAGCCCCATCGAGCGTCGCCTGCCAACCGGGGTAGCGCGAGAGCGCGGCCACGAAGTAGCGCGGCGAAGGACAGTCGACTTCCAAGCGCACGCGATCGGGCGTGTCGAGGGCGAGCGAGAGCGTGCCGGGCAAAGCTGCATCGGCGACAGCGCCGCGCTTGCGAGGCTCGAAGCCCTCGGGCACCTGCGGACCGACGATCACCGTGTCGTAGGGATCGACTTCGGGCTCGACCGTGCGGAAGAGCGCCTTGCGCGGCCCGGCGCGCACTTCCGCGTGCGGTGCGAGCCAAAAACGGCCGCGCGAACGCGTGAAGCGATACAGGGACAGACCGGGGAAATGGGCGACGCACTCGACTCCCTCGCGCGTTCCCTCCCAGCGCGAGCCGGGCCCGCCGTCGCTGCCCGACGGCAGCGCGACATGCGTCACGCCCAGCACGGCGAGCGCGTGCTCGCTCGCCTTGGTCGCCACCTGCCACGACGTGCGCGGTTCGACGAGCAGGCCGTAGAGCCGGTTGTATTCCGCGATCCCGAGCGCGTCGTAGGAAGTCGGCAGCGACAGTCCATACATCAAGTTCGCGTGCGGCGGAATTCCGAGCGGATCGACGAACAACACGCGCTCGCCCGCCGTCTCGCGTGCGAGGGTCTCGATCGGCTCCGTTCGCGGATAGACGAGGCGCTCCTGCACGCTGATCTGGTACGGACGCAGGACTTCGACCGTCTGCGCTGCGAGGAGCAGCGCCAGCGCGACCAGCGCGAGCGGCCGAACGCGCGAGCTGGCTGCGAAGAGCAGGACGAGGATCACTGCGATGGCTGCGAGCGAGCTCGCGACGATCCACATGATGTGGTCGAACGCATGCGCCTGCGCGGCGAGGTCGTCCGTGTCCGTGACCGCGGTCGAGAGCTGCTCGAGCGCGGCCCGGCACGAAAACAACAGGGCGAGCAGGCCGAGCGCCAAGGCAATCGATGGGACCATGCGCGGCGCCTTCCCGCTGGACACGCGCTGCACGCCGTGAGCGGCGAGCACGGCGATGGCGAGTGCCCATGCTCCTTGGCTGACATAGCTCGGCATGAAGCCGAGGCCGAGCGCGGAGGACGCCCCGCTCGCGAGACCGAAGATGTCGTGGGCCCACAGCGGCCACAAGAGCGCGGCGAGCGCAAACGACACGGTCTTGCCCGAACGCAGCGCCGCGGGAAGCGCGAGCAGCGCGAGCACGAGTGCCAGCCAGCTCGTGTAGCCCAAGTTCGCGATCTCGTAGTTCGGCGTCGGGCGAGCGGGATCGACGAGTGCGCGATCCACGGGCGTTCCGAGGTAGTCGGAGAACACGTAGCGCGGCCAGTGCGCGAGATCGAGCGCGACATGCGAAGTCGACTCGAGGCCGAAGGCGCGCGGGCTCTGCTGCACATACTCGAGGAACGGCAACACGAGCGGCATCGCCAGCAAGACCGAGGCGAGACCCAGCGCGGCGAGGCGCGCGCCGAGTCGCAGCGTCGCTGCCGGGCGTTCGCGCAGCGCGGGCAGCAAGCGCGCGAGTGTGTAGGCGATGACGCTCGCTGCTCCGAAGAACAGCGTCTCCGGATGACCGGCGTAGGCCATCGCCACGAGTGCGAGCACCAGACCGGTGGACCACTTGCGCAGACCGCCGCCGCTCACGAGCTTCTCGACGCACAAGAGCGCGGCGGGAACCCAGGCCGCGACGCCCGCATGCGGATAGGCGATCAGCAGCGCGTTGTGGCCGCTCGCTTGGAACGCGATCGCGCCGCACGCGCTCGCCAAGCGCGAGAGGCCGAGCGTGCGCAGGAAGAGCAACAGCGCCGCGCCGGCGACCCAGCTCTTCAAGAACGCGCTAGCGAGCAGTGCCCACTTCAGCGGAAGCGCGTAGAACGGCAGGCTGAACACGGACAGCACCGCCGACTGGAAGTTGGCCCAGTGCGGCACTCCGCAGCCGTTGTTCGGATTCCACAGCGGAAAACGGCCCTGCGCGAGCTCTGAGCGCGAGAACTCGTGCCACGGCACGAACTCGACCACTGGATCGGAGAGCAGCCGGTTGCGCGGCAGCCAGCCCGCTTCCGCTGCAAGCACCGGATGTCCCTGCAGCAGGTCAGCGGTGGTGAAGACATGACCAGACGCGCGGAAAAGCGGCTCCCACAACAGCGCCCATGCCACCAGCGCCGCCACGCAGGCCGCCAGCCACACATCCCGCTTCGCCTGCGCGTTCACCGGCTCATCTTAGCGCGCCGGAGCATCGGTGGGCCGAGACGATTCGTCGCGCGCTGATTCCGCGCTCGCGCGCTGCTACCCTGCGCGGATGCTCCAGCGCACGGTGCACCGCACGGGACTCGTCGGCTATCGATCGAGAGAACTCTCCGCCGTCGGGGTCCCGCACCTCTTCACGACCCGCGTTGGCCTCGGTGGCACGCCGATGGACCTGCGCGAGAGCGATGGCCGCGCGCTCGACGCGTTGCGCGAGCTCGCGCTGGCACCGAGCGGCGCACCGCTTCTCTCGATGAAGCAAGTGCACGGCGCGAGTGTTCACGAGCTAGGGATGGCTCTCGGCGCACTCGAGGGCGATGCGTGGACGAGCTCGCGCGCAGACTTGCTCGCGCTCGTCTACACGGCCGATTGCGTGCCGGTGCTCGTGGCAAGCGCTGACGGCTCCCGTGTCGCCGCGATCCACGCCGGCTGGCGCGGACTCGTTGCCGGCGTGATTCCCGCGGCGCTCGAGCGCCTCGGCGTGCGAGCGTTGGTGGCCGCGATCGGTCCGTGCCTGTCGCTCGAGAGCTGTGAGATGGGACCTGAGGTCGCGGGGCAATTCGAGCGCGCTGGTCTCGGAGCCGCCATCCACGCGCGTTCCGGCGAACGGCCGCGCATCGACCTGCGCGCCGCGGCGCGGATCCAGCTCGAGCGCGGCGGCTGCGCGCGCATCGACCTCTCGGATCGCTGCACCTATCTCCACGCGGACGAGCTGCCCTCCCATCGCCGCGAGGTCACCCACGGCGGCGCCGCGCGCGCGGGCCGCATCGGCGCGTTCATCGCCGCTCGACCACAGTAGCGCCCCCTGCGCCCGAGGCGGCCCGAGCATCGCCCTCGCGGCGCATGCTCGAGCCTCCGGACCGGCCACACGAGGCGGAAGGCAAGCAGGCCGACCCTGCGAGCCCGTGAGCGCCGCGCGCTCTCAAGGCTCGAGTTTCACATCCCAATACGCGTCGCTCACGAAGCGCGACCAGCTCTGGCGCACGCGACCCACCGGTACTTCGAGGATCGGCGACCAGCGCGGCTTGGCCGGCAGTTTCCGCAGTCGCATGCCCGCCTCGTCGGGCGTTCGATCGCGCTTGCGGTGATTGCAGTCCGTGCAGGCGAGCACGCAGTTTTCCCACGAGCTCCTGCCGCCGCGCGCGCGCGGGAACACATGATCGATCGAGAGCTCCTTCGTGCCCGGGCGGCGACCGCAGTACTGGCAGCGGTTGTCGTCGCGGCGGAACAGGTTGCGGCGGCTGAAGGACGCGGCCGGGTTGGGTTGGCCGCCGAACTGGGTCAGCACCACGATTTCCGGCACACGAATGCGCAGCTTGACGGTACGGATGGCGGGCTCGTCGGGCGGGACCGCGAGGCCCACCCAACTCTCGAAGCCGTGCAGCTCGTAGCTCTCGGGCACGACGGCTTTCGCCGTGCCGTTGCACATCAGTCGCAACGCGTCGAAGGCCGTGGTCGTGTGGATCGCAAGCCACGACGAGTTGAGCACCAGCGCTGGTTGCGTGAGAACGCTGGCGGTGCTCATGGCCCGTTTGAGATTAATCCGGCCTTCGGAGAATGCAAGTCGGTGGCCGGCCACGGCATGGCGCGGTCGGATCAGAACTGCCGCGAGCTCGCTGGACCACGGCTTCGCTTCAGGCCTGGGCGGCGTCGGCCGTGATCGCGATCTGCGCCGAGCAGCGCTCGCCTTCGATCGCGATCAACATCTCGCGGGTGACATCGCCGGTGGGATACTCGCCCGTGAAGCACGCGTTGCAGAACTTCTCGAGCTTCGGATTCCCAGCGCGCGCGGCTTCGTTCATCGCCTCGCGGTCGAGATACACGAGGTGATCGACGCCGATCTCGCGCGCGATTTCCTCGGTCGAACGATTGGACGCGATGAACTCGGTCTTGGTCGCCATGTCGATGCCGTAGGGGCAGGGACTCACGAGCGGCGGACTCGTGACCGCCATGTAGACCTTGCGGGCACCGGCGTCGCGAGCCATCTGCACGATGCGCTTCGAGGTGTTGCCGCGCACGATCGAGTCGTCGACGAGCAGCACGTCCTTGCCCGCGAATTCGAGCGGGATCGTGTTGAGCTTGCGGCGCACGGAGTTCGTGCGCGCGCCTTGGCTCGGCATGATGAACGTGCGGCCGATGTAGCGGTTCTTGACGAGTCCCTCGCGATAGGGAACCTCGATCGCCTCGGCCATCGCCATGGCGGCCTCGCGCGAGCTGTCGGGGATCGGGATGACCGCATCGGGCACGGGTGCGCCCGAGCGCTTCCACTGCTCGCCGAGCTCCTTGCCGAAGCGGCGACGCGTGCGGTACACGGAAATATCGTCGAGCATCGAGTCCGGGCGTGCGAAGTAGACCCACTCGAAGATGCACGGCCGGTGCGGCTTGTCGCCGAGCTTGCGCTGGTGAATCGTGCGGTCGACGTCGACATACACGCATTGACCGGGCCCGATGTCGAGCGTGCGGTCGTAGCCGTTGACGTCGAGCACCACCGATTCGCTCGCGCAGGCGTAGCTCGTGCCCTGCTCGGTCTTCTTCTGGCCGAACACGATCGGCTTGATGCCATACGGATCGCGGAAGCACACCATGCCGACATCGGCGAGGATCGCGACGACGGAGTACGCGCCCTTGACCTTCTCGTGCACGACCTTCACGGCCGCGAACACATCCTCCGGCGTCGGCTTCTGGATCGGCTTCACGCGATCGGCGAGCGCGCGCGCAAAGACATACAGGATCGCCTCGACATCGCACGACGAGCCGAGCCGCACGCCCTTGAGCGCGAGCCGCTCCTTGAGCTCGAGGAAGTTCGTGACATTGCCGTTGTGCGCCATGGCGATGCCCATGGGGAACACCATGTGGAACGGCTGCACATCCTCGTTCGAGCCGACGCCGACGGTCGGATAGCGCACATGGCCGACGCCGAGCGGCCCGCGCAAGCGCGCCATGTTGCGCTCGTTGAACACATCGCGCACGAGCCCGAGGCCCTTCTTGACGTGGAACTTGTCCGTGAAGGTCGTGATGCCCGACGCGTCCTGACCGCGGTGTTGCACCGCGAGCAGGCCCTCGTAGATCTCGAGCGCCACGTCGCTGCCGTTGGGACCGTAGATGCCGATGAAGCCGCACATTCGAGCGTCGCTCTCCCGGTGGAAGGAGCGCCAGCAGGGTGCAGCTGGCGCGGGCGTGAGAGTCTAGCGGGCGCGGGCGGCGCTCCATGCGCGGATTCGACGGGCGGGGCGCTTTCGCAAGCCCCGTCCTCAGCCCGAGTTGGAGCGTCAGGGACGGCGCAGGAGCTCGATGTAGCGTGTGCGCGCCGCGCCGAAGCCCGCGCCGGACTCGATCTGCGCCACGAAGTCGAGCGCGCCACGCTGGAGCGCTCTACGCTCGGCGAGCACGGCTTCGCGCTGGAAGCGATCGAGGCCGACGGCCGGCGGCGGGTCGTCGCCGGCGGCGAGCCAGCGATAGGCGAGCAGCGGGTAGCTGCCATAGGCCGCCAGGGGCGCGTGGAATTCGATCCATGGGTCGTCGTCGGTGTTGACGCGCTCGGCGTGCTCCTCGATGCGCGCCAGAGTCGCCTCGGAGGCGAAGCAGCAGCCGAGCAACTCTTCCGCGGACTCGATCCCGACATCGGCTAGCAGCGCGCGCACTTCGCGCTCCTCGAGTCGCTCCGCGACGCGCAAGAGCTCGATCTCGAGCGGGCCTTCGCCTCCGAGCAGCAGCATG
Source organism: Planctomycetota bacterium (assembly GCA_016872795.1). Taxonomy (GTDB): domain Bacteria; phylum Planctomycetota; class UBA1135; order UBA1135; genus F1-120-MAGs118. The sequence goes on along the minus strand of VGYZ01000029.1, from coordinate 32,252 downwards.
TCATAGCCCGTGACCCACGCCGTCGCGTGCGGGAACACGCGCCGGAATGTCCGCACGATGCCGGCGATGTCGCTCGGCGCCAGGTCGTAGAGCGGAATCCACTGCGACATCAGCCCGAGCGGCGCGAGTCGCGCTCTGGCGAGCCGGTAGTACTCCTCGGTGTACAGATAGGCCGAGCCGCTGACGCACGGGTCGATCGGATCGGCGGAGATCACATCGAAGCGCTCCTCCGTGCGAGCGAGCCACGCGCGACCGTCGTCGGCCACGATGCGCACATCGTCGCGTTCGTGCAGGGCGGCATTCCAGGCCTCGAAGCGCCGCGCCGCCTCGATCACGGCCGGACTGATCTCGACGACGACGAGCTCGCCCCCGCAAATCGCCATCGCTGCGGAGGTCATGCCCGTGCCCAGACCAATGCACGCGAGCTTGCGCGGCTCTGGATGGGCGAGCGTCGAAATCGCGCCCAGCAAGTACTGCAACCGCCGATCGATGAAGATCGAAGACGCCACGGTCTTGCCGTTGACGCGCAGGTTGCGAATCGGCTCGGGCTCGCTCGCGTCGAGGAACTCCTGCACCTTCGCGCTCGACGCAGGAGCATCGGCGACGAACACCGTGCGAAACTGCTCGCGTGAACCGGGCGGCTCGCCCGGCAGGAATGCGAGCAGTGCGCACAGCGCCGCGGACAGCGCGCCGAGCCGGACGAGCTGTTTCGCGCCCTCGACGCGCGCCGCCGCGCCCCACAGGAGCCACACGCCCGCCGCAATCGGCAGCACGCAGGCGACCACGAACGAGCCGCGCAGGCCGAGCTGCGGGAGCAGCACGAACGACGCGAGCAGCGAGCCGAGAATCGAACCGAGCGTGTTCCAGAAATAGACGCGCCCGAGCGATGCGCCGAGCTCCGCGCGCGTGCCTCGCACCCAGGCGAGCGCGAGCGCAAAGAACGCTCCAGAGAAGAATGTGGGCACGAGCAACAGGTTGCTCGAGAGCTCGACGGCGAGTCGCAGGTAGCGCGACGGCGGATACTCGCTGACCCACTCGCCCGCTTCGAGGAGCGCGAGGTTGTCGGGACCGAAGAGCAGGTCTTCGCCGCCCGCGCGGGCGCGCAGCGCCACGATGCCCAGGCCGATCGACAACGCGAATGCGAGCGCCAGCACGCCGAGCGCCGTCGCGGGCTGGCGCGTGCGCTGCCCCAGATGGCCGCCCGCCGCGCCCCCGGCTGCAAGGCCGAAGAGAAACACCGCCACGACCGCGGCAAAGACATACACCGTCCCGCCGAGCAGCGAGTGCAGCAAGCGATTGGCGAGCACCTGCAGCGCCAGAGAGGACGCGCCCAAGAGCGCGACGGCACACAGCAGCGGAACGCGCGGCGCAGGCGCGACGGCCGGAGCGGCATCGACTTCGGGGCGGTCACCCCCAGAGCCTGTCTCGCCGCGCGCGAGCAGCGCGGCGAGCAGCGCGACGACGATGTTGCCCGCGGCCGCCATGTGCGTCGTGCGCGTGAGTCCGAGCTCGGGCAACAGCGCATAGGCTGCGAGCAGCGCGCCCGCGCAGGCTCCGAGCGTGTTGAGTGCATACAGCCAGCCCACGCTCGACCAAGTCGCGCGCGCGCCCTGCGCGATCGCGCGGCCGAGCAAGGGGAATGTCGAGCCCATGCACAGCGTGGGCCATGCGAGCAGCGCGAACGCGGCGGGCGCGGCGAGGAGCGGCGCGCCGAGCAAGAGCTCGCCCCGCTCCGCGGCTTCGCGTGCCAGTCGCATCAGTGTCGGCGCCGCGAGGCCATAGAGCGCGATCGCGAGCTCGATCGTCGCGTAGGTACGCAACGGGCGAGCGCGCGCAAGCCACTTCCCAGCGAGCCATGCTCCCAGCCCGAGCCCGAACAGGAATGCGCCGACCACGGCCGCCACTGCGTGGCTGGCTACGCCAAACGCGAGGCCAAGACCGCGAAACAGCACGACTTCGTAGACGAGCGCAGCCGCCCCGGAAACGAACGCGATGGCGAGGAGCGCAGCGGTGCGGACGCGGGCGTGCATGCGGTGCGCAGGGTAGCAGCGTCGCCCCACGCGGCCACACGAGCGGCAGGCTATACTCCGTTGCGTGACGACGAACATCCGCATGAAGAGCCTCCAGCGGGCGGACCAAGCGCTCGGCATTGCGGCCTGCGCCGTGCTGCAGCCGGTGCGCTTCGTGCGCCAGCGCGAGGCAGAGATCCCGCCCCGGCGCGTGCTCGCGATCAAATTCTGGGGCTTGGGCAGCCTGCAACTGCTCACGCAAGCGATCGCCACGCTGCGCAGGCGCCACCCGTTCGCGCAGATCACGCTGCTGACGCTCGCGAGCAACGCCGGGTTCGCGCGGGGTCTGGGCGTCTTCGACGATGTGCGCACGCTCGACGTCGGCGCCGCGGGCTGGCTGCACATGGCGCGCCGCATCGCCCGGCTCGTCCGTGAATTGCGCGCGGAACGCTTCGACGCGGTCTACGATTTCGAGTTCTTCACGCGCTTCTCGTCGATCGTCTCGCTACTCACTGGCGCGCCCCGTCGCCACGGCTTCGCGAGCCAGAGCGTGTGGCGCGGCGGATTTAACACCGACACGGTGATGTTCAATCGCTACTGGCACGTCGCGCGGAACTTCCGCGCGCTCGCTGGTGGCGAGAACGGTCACAACGTCACGGCGGAGGAGCTGCGTCCGCACTATTTCGACGAGCACGAGGAAGCGCGCGTGGCTGCGCGGCTCGAGCGCCACGGCATCGGCGAGGATGACCTGTTCGTCGTGCTCAATCCCAATGCGGGTGAGCTGTCGCTCGAGCGCCGCTGGCCAGCGGCGAACTTCATCGAGCTCGGCAAGCGTTGGCTTGCGCGCGAGCGCTGGCCCGTGGTGCTCATCGGCTCGCTTGCGGAGCGCGCGTACATCGAGACGATCCGCGAGCGCATCGGCGATCGGCGCTGCATCAACCTCGCGGGCGAGTTCTCGCTGGGTGAGCTCGTGGCGCTCTTCGCACGCGCCGGTGTCGTGGTCAGCAACGACTCCGGCCCCATGCACCTCGCCGCCGCGATCGGCGCGCCCACGCTCGGGCTGTTCGGTCCGGAGACGCCGGTGATGTACGGACCGCTCGGGCTGCGCGCGCGCGCCCTGTACCGGCCGCCGGCCTGCAGCCCGTGCATCAATGTGCACGACAACAAGGTGGCGAGCTGCATCTACGGCGAGCCGCAGTGCCTCATGTCGATCTCGGTCGACGAGGTGCACGAGTCCGCTCGCGCGCTCGCTCTCGGCACGGACTTCGAGGCGAGCTGCGAGCCGCGCAACGATCACCGCCGGGACGGCGTCGATCCGCGGAGAGGGTGATGCGCGTCCTGCTGCTCAACCCGCCAGGGCGGCGCAACTACATCCGCGACTACTTCTGCTCGAAGACGACGAAGTCGAACTACCTGTTCCATCCTATCGACCTCGTGATGCTCTCCGGCCGCGTGGCGGCGGAGCACGAGGCCGCGGTCCTCGACTGCATTGCCGAGGGGCTCGATGTCGCTGGGGCGGAGCGTCGGATCGACGCCTTCGCGCCAGAAGCACTCGTGAGCCTCGTCGGTTCCGTCTCCTGGCCCGAGGATCGCGCGTTTCTCGCGGCGCAGGCTGCGCGCGGTCGACGCGTGCTCGCGATCGGCGATGTGTTGCACGAGAACGCTCGAGAGCGCCTCGTCGAGGAGCCATGGCTCGAGGCTGCCCTCGGAGATTTCGTCAGCGCGGATGTGCTCGCGCTCCTCGCGCGCGACCTCGCGAGCGTGCGGGGCTCGACCGTGCGTCACCCCGATGGTCGGGTCGAGACCGTCGGCACGCCGGGCAAGCTGCGCGGCGAGTACGACCTGCCACGGCCACGCCACGAGCTGTTCGCGCCACGCGGATATCGCTTCTCGTTCGCGCGCGACGAGCGCTTCGCGACGATCCTCACCGACTGGGGTTGCCCCTACCCTTGCACATTTTGCGTCATGTCGACGCTCGGCCACGCAGCGCGGCCGATCCCGAGCGTGCTCGAGGAGATCGACCACCTTCGCGCGCACGGCATCCGCGAGCTGTTCGTCATGGACCAGACATTCGGCGCGCAGCGCCTGCGCGGGCTCAAGCTGTGCGCCGAGCTCGAGCGGCGCGGCGACCTGTCGTGGACGACCTATGTGCGGCCGGATCGCTCCGACGACGAGCTGCTCGCGGCGATGCGGCGTGCCGGTTGCCACACGGTGATGATGGGTGTCGAGAGCGCGAGCGCGGAGGTGCTAGCGAGCTACGAGAAGCGCTATGCGCTGTCCGATGTGCGCGAGGGCCTTGCGCGTGCGCGTCGTCATGGACTGCGCACGGTTGGCACATTCATCATCGGCCTGCCGGAGGAGACGGAGGCCTCCCTGCGCGAGTCGCTCGAACTCGCCCTCGAGCTCGAGCTCGACTTCATGAGCCTCAACATGGCCGTGCCACGCTTCGGCACGCCCTTCCGGCGCCGCGCAATCGAGCTGGGTCTTGTCGACGAGCGGGATCTGGTGATGGATCAGGGTGGTGCCGACGCCAAGCTGCCGACGCGCGCACTCGATCGCTCGACGATGTTGGCTCTGAAGCGGCGCATGGTGCGGCGCTTCTACCTGCGGCCCTCGTACCTGTGGCGACGTGCGCGCGGCGTCGGGAGCGCCGGGGAGCTCCTGCGTCAGGCCCGCGAGGGACTGGCCCTGCTCGTGAAGAACTTCGGGGTCGAGCACAGGCCGTGACGAAGCGCGGCCGCGCGGTTCGGCGAGCCAGTCGACGATGTCGCCCTCGAGCGCACTGCGCCCCTCCGGCAATACTCCCGCCGCGCTGGCGCCGCTAGAACGCGTCGTCGCTGTCGTCGACAGCCCTGCGCATGCCGGCCGGTCCGGCGCATACGCCGCGCTTGGACTCGAGTACGAAGCGCGCAATCTCCGCGACTTCGGGCACCGGGCTCTTCACAAGCTCGCGTGCGACCTTCGCGGGGCTCTGCCCAGAGCGGAAGAGGCGCGAAAGAGCGTGACGCACCGATGTGCGCTGCTCTGTCGTGAAGCCGGCGCGACGCAGGCCGATCGTGTTGGGCGAGCGCCAGCGAATCGGGTACGAGCCCGCGACGATGGAGAACGGCGGGGCGTCCTTGGTCACCATCGCGACGCCGCCGACGAGCGTGAGGCGGCCGACGCTGCAGAACTGGTGCACCGCGGCGCCGCCCGAAATGAAAGCGCGCTCGCCCACATGCACATGACCACCCAACATCGCGCTGTTGACGAGAATCGCTCCGGCATCGATGCGGCAGTTGTGGCCGACATGAGCGCTCGCCATCAGCATCACGCCCTCGCCGATCCAAGTCTCGGTGTTCGCACCCGTGCCGCGATGCACGGTGACATGCTCATGGATGCGGCAGTTCGCCCCGAGCACGACGCGCGACGGATCATCGCGGTACTTGACATCCTGCGGCTCACCCCCGATCACGCTGTGATCGCGGATCGATGTGTTCGCTCCGATCGTGACGCAGCCGTGCACGCGCACGAACGCGCCGAGCTTGCAGCCGTCGCCGAGAATAGCCCCCGCATCGATCACGCAGTAGGGACCGATCTCGACCCCCGTTCCAAGAACGGCAGCGGAATCGACGACGGCGGTGGAGTGGATGCGCGGCAGTGCGGCGGTGCTCATGTCGCGCGCGAGTCTAGCCCGCGCGTCGGCGCCGAGACTACGGGGGCCATGGGATCCAGCTCCGGCGCATGCGCGTGCGAGAGATCGCGCTCGATCCAGTCGGCGAGCTCGTGCGCGCAGCGCACCGGATCCGTCGAGTCGAAGCTCGCGCGAGCGCCACGGCCCTGCTGCGAATGCCGGTAGCGCGGGTCGTACCAGCGCTCGAGCAGCAGCGCGACGAGTTCGCGCTCTCGTCCATGATCCAGAAGGCTCACGAGGTCGACGGCCCAGCCCGCGGAGATGCGCCGCGCGAGCTCCGACAGGCTTGCGCGCAACTCGATGCGGCCGCCGGCCGTGGCGAGATAGTCCGCGATGAGCACGTCGATGCGGCGCTCGGTCGGGGCGACGAGCTCGAGACTGGCGCCCGTTTCGAGCGCGCGCCACACACGGGAAGGCACGATCACATTTCCGACCTTGCGGCTCTCGCCTTCGAGTACCAGCACGCCCGCCCCAGGGCCGCGCGCGATCCGCTGTGCGATGCGATTCTCGAACTGCTTTTGCGTCGCGGGCTCGAGCCCCGCGGCGCCGAGCAGCGAGCTGCGGTGTCCGGCCGTCGCTTCGAGGTCGAGCGTCCAGCCTCTTCGTTGCCGCTCGAGCTCGCGCAGGACGAGAGTCTTCCCGACGCCCGTCAGTCCGCGCAAGACATATGTGCGCGGCGCTTCGAAGCTCTCGAGCCGCACGACCAGCTGGGCGCGGCAGCTCTTGTATCCGCCTTCGATCGCCACGACGCGCTCGAGCCCCAGCTCGCGCAGCAGTGCCGTCACGCTGCGTGAGCGCAACCCGCCGCGCCAACAGCAGAGGATCACGGGACGCGCGGGCGCACGCTCGAGCGGGCGAGCGCGCACGCGGCGATCCATGGCTTCGATTCCGTCGCAAGCGAGCTCGTCCACGACCTGCGCCGGGTCGCGCCGGGGCGGAGTCCAGCCCGCGAGCTCTCCGATGGACGCGACGAGTCTGCCGACAGATGCGCGCACGCGTTCGCGCGCGGCCTCGAAGGCGGCCTGCCGCGATTCGCGCCGATACAGGAGCCCCACGAGCGCGCGCTCGTCATCGTCGAGCAACGGCACATTGCGCGCACCCTCGATGTGATCGGCGGCGAATTCGGCGGGCGCGCGCAGATCCACGAGCACGGCACCGTCGACTGCGAGCGCTGTCGACGCCGCCAGCGTCGGCACACCGTCTTGCGCGCTCACGGCTTCACTTCACGGGAGCGGGTCGCTGCGGCGCGACCTTGAGTTCGAGCAAGCACTTCTCCACGCGCGGCCGCAGCCACTCCACATTGCCCTTGGCGATCGACATCGTGATGGCCACCGGGCGGCCATCGAGAATGTAAGCCAGCGTCGTGCAGTCGAGCTCGTTCGCGTCGATCTTGCCGTGGTAGCGCAGGTACGCGAAGTCGCGGTTGCCGAGCGTGCGACGCTCGGACGCATCGAGCGCGAGCCCCTTCTGGTTCGAGAAGATGTTGCGCTGGCGCTCGAGCCACGCGTCGAGCGTCGTACCGCGCTCGCCGTCGAGGGCCACGACGCCGATGTTGTCCTTGAAGCGCTCGATCTGCGGCCCGACGAGAAACGCCTGTCCGCCGAATGTGTCGGTGAGCCAACCCTCGGGCACCGGCATCGACAGATCGAAGCGCGGCAATATCCAGCGGCCGGCTTCGATGCGCGGTCGCGGGTCGACGAGCGACTTCAGGCCCTTCTCGATCAAGATCGTGGAGTCCTGATCCTCGCGATTCGCCTTGAGACCCGGCTTGAGCTCGTTCAGTCCCTTCACGAACGCGTCGACCAGCGCGACATTCTCCGTGCGCACCCAGTCGATGGCGAAGCCGCGCGGAATGACGGTGCCCAGCGCGCGCGCCTGCAGCTCGGTCGCGAACTGCGCCGTGTCCTCGACGCGATCGAAGGAGAGCCGCGCGACCAGCGCCAGTCGACCAGACGAGTCACGCCAGAATTGCACGCGATCGCCGTCCCAGCCGAGGGTGGCGACGCGCGCAACGCCGGGATCCACCCCGCTGTCGACGAGCAACGCGTAGAGGCCGAGCTCGCCGAACGAATCTTCGCGCACGAGTTGCAGGCCGAGCTCCGCGGGCCACTGCGGAAGCTCGAGGGCGCGCGGTCGATCCTTGTAGAGCTTGGTCGCGTGGAGCAGCTGCTCTGTCGACGCCGGCGCTTCGGCGTGCTGGCTGCGCACGCCTTCGAGACCGTAGTCGCGCAGTCGGCCGAGGGCATGATCGCGGCCGACGCGGTGCAGCTCGCGCTGGAGCGTGTCGGTCGTGCCGGCCCCAAGCGGCTCGTCGAAGCTGTCGGCGCGGAGCTGGCGTGGATCGCGGCCCGCGCGCTGCTCGGCGAGCACGAGCGGCGCGACCTCTCCTTCGCCCGCAAGCAACGCGCGGCGAATGTGAACGCTCTCGTTCGTGCGACCTTGCGGGAACAGCGCCGCGAACCCGCCCGCCCCGTCGCGGGCCGCCCACGCAAGCGCGCGTACCAAGTCAGCGTCGCCGATGTCCGCGCGCCGCGAGTCGTCGATCACCAGCGCGCGGATATCGCTGCGATAGAACGCCGGGAAAGCGCCGAGCTCCGCGCGGGTCACGGCAGCGCGCACAGCGGCCGTGCTCGGCCCGCGGTCCATGCCCAGCGCTTCGCGCACGAACACATGGGTCTCGAACCAGTGCGCGCCATGGAGACGCTCGAGCTCGGACTGGGCCAGCTCTTGGAATTCGCCGGCGCCCACGGACTGGAGGGTCGTGGGCGTTTCGAAGCGCATCCACGTGCGACCGAGGTCGGTCTCCAGCGCGCGAACGCGGGGCTCGAGACCATCTTGCGCACCGAAAGCTGGCGCGACGGCAAGCGCGAACGAGACGAGCAACGCGATCGGTTTCATGGCGCAGGAGAATCTAGCGCGGCCGGGGTCGCGAGGGATCGTCCCCGCGGCGCCGCCAACCCAACCCTTGCGCGTCGGGCGGGCGGGCAGCGCGAACTTCCTTCCGGATCGGCTCGCTCCCGCGGCGCAAATCCGCCCGAACGAGCGCCGTCCGGGCCGGCCGGGCGGCCCGCGCAGCTAGTCGCCTTTGGCGGGGCGGCGGCCGAGCATGAGGTTGCGCGCTTGCACGATCGGTCCGGGCATGTAGCCCCACGCCAGCACGGGATCCCCCAGGTGGAGCGTGTGGGCGAGCAGCAGCAGGTTGCCGAGCAGCGAGAGCCACCAGAACAGACGCGGGAAGCGGCTCTCGGACGCGCGCTCGCTCGCCCACCACTGCACCACGAAGCGCGAGGACCAAGCGCTCTGCCCGACGAGCGCGATGGCGACCCATCCAAGCTCCGCTTCCTGCCGACGCTGCACCTCCCTGGCGGCGGCAGCGACGAGCAGTGCGAAGGCGAGTCCGCCCAACGCTGCGAGCCGCGCCCCGCCGAACGCGGCCGCGCTCTGACGCCGCAGGCGCAAATTGCGCGCGTAGATCAGCCCGTTGATCACGTAGCCGAGCACGAGCACGTAGCTCTCGCGCGTGTAGGAGTACGCGCCGAGCAGCACTGTGCCGACGAGCGAGAGCCACCAGAACACCGGCGGAGCCACGCTCTTGCCGGCGCGCTCGCTCTTGTACCACTGCACGAGGAAACGCGAGAAGAAGCAGGCGTTCCCGATCCAGCCGGCAACTTGCAGCGGCAGCGCGGGATCCGCCATCAGCCGCGCCTCACATCGGACTCCTCGATCACGATCGGGAGCCTGCGGACGCGGGTGTGCATCCAGCGCGCGGCGAACAGGTCGCGCAGCGCGCGCAGGGCGCGGTTGGCGACGCCGTACTTCGAGACGCCGGCGCGGCGCGGATGGTGCGAAACAGGATGCTCGAGCACCTTGAAGCCGAGGTAGCGCATCAGCGTGAGCATGAAGCGGTGCATGCCCTCGAAGTGCAGCGGCACCTGCCGGATGGCGGCGGTGCGGAAGACCTTCAGCGAGCAGCCCGTGTCGCGAATCTGGTCGTGCGAGAGCTTGTTGCGGATCGCGTTCGCGATCTTGGAGCTCGCGCGGCGCACAAAATCGTCGTTGCGCTTCATGCGCCAGCCGACGATCGCATCGGCATCGCCGAGCAGCTCGAGCATCTTCGGCAGGTCCACCGGGTCGTTCTGCATGTCGGCGTCGAGCGGCGCGACGAGCGGCGCGAGTCGCTCGGTGGCGATCTCGATCAGCTCGTTGTCCTTGGAGTGGCGCACCTCCCAAGTGGCGTAACCGGCAATGCCGAGCGCCACCACGCCGGTCGTGCCAGCGAATCAGATCGTCGCCCGCTCGGCGATCGACCCGCTGCCACGAGCCGCGGGCTTCACCGCACTTCCCGGAGCAGCGCCACGCGATACCCCCCCGACCCCGTAGTAGAGCGGCCGCGCGCGACGACGCGCGGCCGACACGAAGATCACCGGCGTCTCGATGCCGCGTCGGCGCAGATCCTCAAGAAACGACGGGCCGCTGCCGCCGGGCATCATCTCGTCGAGCAACATCGGGTCTGGCGCCACATCCTGCCGTGCGCGCAGGCTGCGCGCCTCGAGCCGGCTGCCTGCCGCCGATGTCGTGTGTCCCCGAGCCTCGAGTCCCTTGGAAACGAAAGCGTGCGGCTTCGGGTCGTCGTCGACGATTGGGAGCCTCATGCGCGTGCATGCTCGTCGAGGATTCTAGCCCTCGAATCTTGGCGGGCCCGAAGGGGCACACGCGGGCTTTTCTCGCGTGGCTCACAGCATTGTCATGCAAGCGCATGTCAGCGTCGTGGCAGCTCGAACGCGTCGAGCTGGGGTCCAAACCACCGACCGGTGAGCGCGTACCATGTGAAGTGCGGCGTATCGAGGCCTTCGAGGCCCGACACCGGGGGACGCTCCTCGTCGGGCAGCGCGAGCACGCGGCGCGCGCCGCGGCGCTCGAGCTCCGCGCGCACGGCGCGCACCAGCGCCGTCACACCGACTCCTTCGCCGCCCGGCAGCACGATGTAGCGCGCCCCGAGCGCATCGAGGTGTGTCCCGGGATCTTTGGCGATCGCGGGCCAGCGCTCGCGCTCGGGATACAGCGGCTCGATGTCCCAGCGCTCGCCCTCCCACACCGCGTCCATGCGCTCGCCCTGATAAAGCAGCCACGGGCTGAAGGTCACCTTGCGCAAATTCCCGCTCTCGTCGAACAGGTTGCGGCGCTCGCGCACGAGCGGCACATCCCACAACAGGTGCAGCGCGACACGCTCTTCGCCGCGGCGCACGTTCGCCTCGATCCACTGGCCGAGCTGCTCGAGCGTCTGGGGTCGCAACCGCATCCCCGTGTAGCCGAGGCACGCACACGCGGGGAGCGCGCACGCCGCGCTCCCGACCCAGGCCAGCGGACGCGCGCGCGCCGAGCGCCACAGCGTCTCGAGCGCGAACGCAGCGCCGACGAACGCGTAGGGCACGAGCGGGAGCACGAAGCGCTGCTGGTTGCGGCGCTGCAGGCCGATCACGAGCGCGTAGGCGAGCGCGAACGACAGCGCGACGACGAGGTCCTTGCGCCGCCGCGCACGCTCTTCGTCCGCGGCATCGCGCCGTAGGAGCCATGCGAGGACACCGACGGCCGCGAGCAACGACGCGACGGGCTCGTAGTACCACAGCGTCATGAACAGCGTCGGGAAACCCGCGCCTTGAAACTCGCTCCAGTTGAAGGTCTGCCACCCAAAGCTCACCGTGCCCTCTTCGGTCGGCATGACGGCGTCCGGCGGAGTTGGCACGAAGAAGAACGGGTACGAGAGGCGCACCGCGAGGCCGAGCAACGCGAGCGGCACGAGCAGCTTCGCGTCGAGGATCCGGCGTGGCGCGTGATCGCGCAGCAGGAAGGCGAGCGCCGCCGGGATCAGCACCGCCAGCGCATTGGTGAGCGTCGCGACCGCGAGCGCGCACAGTCCGCCCGCGAGCGCGAACGACGCGAGATCGCCGCGGCGGCGCAGCTGTAGGCAGCTCGCGACGGCCAGCACGATCAGCGGCGCGACGGCGGCGTGCGGACGGGCCTGCTGGCCGAACTGCAGCGACAGCGTGCTCGCGGCGGCGAGCGCAGCCGCGGCGAGCGCCCAGCGGCGCGTGACGAAGAAACTCGCCAGCCAGAAGGTCGCGGGCACGATCAGCACCGAGAGCCACGCGATCACGAGTCGCACATGGTGGTGCACTCGCGCGGCAGCGGCGAGGTGGCCTTCGAGGTCGAGCGAGGCGAGCTCGGCGGGCGGCAGCACCGGCGCGCCGGTCGCGATGGCGAGGCGCGCGAGCAGGTGCGGGTAGATCGAGCTGTAGAAGATCGTGCGGTCGTCGACGACGGGCTGCGACAAGAGCGCGATCTGGTCGAGGATGTGCGGGTCGGGCTCCTGCGCGAACGGCAGCGCGAAGTCGAGCGTCAGGAGCCGCAGCAGCAGGGCGAAGGCCGTGAGCGCGATCACGATCGCGGCACAGGTGCGGGCCGACGGCTGCGAGGTCTCCTTCACGCGCGCTCCAGTATGGAGGCTCGCGCAGCCGCTCGCCATGCGCGTCCTGTGAGCAGCCGCGCGCGCTGCTATCCTCCTCCGCGGATGCGAACCGCGCTCGCCCTGCTCCTGCTCACACTCGCGGCCCTCGGGCTGCATCTGTGGGGCATCGACCACAGCGTGCCGCACAGCAAGGAGGCCGACGCCAACATGGCGTTGCACCTCGAGCTCATCCGCTCCGGCTCCAGCGAGCCCGACCCGCAGCACAACGACGCCCAGTACCCGATCCTCGTTCCGGGCCTCTTGTCGCTGCTTCCCGACACGACGCCGCACCCGGGTCCGGACGCGCCGCTCGAAGAGCACCTCGCCGCGGCCGCGCACGCCTATGTCGAGCTGCGCATCGCGATGGCGCTGCTCTCCGCGCTCTCGATTCCGCTCGTGTTTCTCCTCGCGCGCCGCTTCCTTGGCACCAACGGGTCGCTCCTTGCCGCCGCGCTCTTCGCGGCGAGCTTCCTGACGCAGTTCTTCGCTCAGCAGGCGCGCCCGCACGTCGGCGCATCGACCGTGCTCCTGCTCTCGGTGCTGACATCGATGCGCTACGCGCGCGAGCCCGGCTGGAAGAACGCGCTGCTCGCCTGCCTCTCGGTCGCGCTTGGCATCGGCACGCTGCAGAGCGGTCTCGCGCTGCTCCTTCCGCTCGCCGCCGCGTGGGTGCTAGCGTCCCTGCGCAGCGTGCATGCGAGCGCGCGCCGCCACTCGTGGCACCTCTGGAGCCTGCCGCTCGTGCTCGCGGGCATCGCGGCGCTATCGATCGCGGTCTTCTATCCCTACCTGTGGTTCGAGGGCCGCGAGTCGAGCTACGGCTCGCCGCACATCGAAGGCACGACGCTCTTTTGGGGCGACCATCGCATCGACCTGCACGACTGGAAGGGACTCGGCTTCGCGAACCTCGCGCGCACGCTGTGGTACTACGAGCCCGGCCTGCTGCTCGGCCTGCTCTGCGCCGTGCTCATGCTCGCAATGCGCAAGCGCGACGCGCACCGGCCGTGGGAGCGCTGGAGCGACTTCCAAGTCGCGGCCGCGTTCGCGTTGCCGTACTTGCTCGTCGCGGGCCTGTTCCGCAACACCTTCGAGCGCTTCCTGATCCCGCTGCTCCCGTACATCGCTGTGTGCGCTGCATGGGGCTTCGTCACGGCCTTCGAGCGCGCCGGTCGCCCCGCGCGTGCGCTCGTGGTCGCGGTCGCCGCCGCGGCGCTCGCGATTCCCGCCGCCGCCAGCGCGCGACTCGCCGCGCTCCGCGCGAGCGACGACACGCTCGAGCGCGCGGCGCATTGGCTCGCCGCGCAACCCGACGCGCTCGCGACGCGCATCTACATCACGCCGTCCTTCGACCTGCCGCTCGCGCGCTCCGCCGAGAGCCTGCGCCCCACGGATGGCCGCCCCGCCGCGATGTTCTCGCGTTGGTCGATCTGGCAGCGCCGCGTCGGCGCGGACAACCTGCCCGAGCCGCGCTTCGACCTGCGCTACCTCGTTCCGCGGCCCGACCTCGGCTTCGGCGCGCCCGCGATGGAACGCGATCCCGTCGGCTACATCGCCGCGCTGGGGCCCGGCTACTTCGTGCTCGACATGTCGCTGCAGCCCGCGCGGCCGGTGCTCGATCGCATGCGCGACGAAGTGCGCGCGCGCGGCGAGCTCGTCTTCCGCAGCGCGCCCAAGGATTTTGGACCCGACGCGGCGTGGGGCTTCCCCTTCGAGGACGAGCTGCTGCCCGGGTGGCCCAATGTCATCGCGCGCATCCCGCGCCTGCAGGCCGTCGGGCAGGTGGTCGAGATCTACCGGCTGCGCTGAACGCAGCGGATCGCGTACTCGACCACCTCGGGGTGCTCGAGGTCGCGCGAGATCACCGCGCCGCGCTGCACTTCGTCGAGGTATTCCTGCATGCGGCCGAGCAACGGCAGCTTGAACGGCCGCGAGAGGCGCGTCGGGTAGTGGCCGAAGGCGGACTTGTAGACGAACGAGAGCAGCGCCGGCGGCAGCCACGCCTCCGCGAGCCGGTTGCCGCGCGCCGAGCCCAGCCCGAGCAGCTCGCATTCGAAGCCCTGCGCCTCGAGCAGGTGCTGCCAGACCCACGCCGGGTAGAGGTGGTGATGTTGGTAGAAGCCGTCCCACATGCCGCCGTAGGTTCCGGCGGCGCGATGGCCGAGCTTGCGCAAGACGCGCTTGACCACAAATGTGTCGCTCCAGCGCGGCGCCGGCACGAACAGCCACAGCTCGCCGTCCGGTGCCATGTAACGACGGATGTTCGAGAGCGCGTCTTCGAGCTTCGGCACATGCTCGAGCGAGCAGTTCGCGATCACGGTGCGGAACGCGCCGACGCGCTCGTCGAGCGCTTGCGCGCGGCCGCTGCCGGAGATGTCGAAGTTGAGCACCTCGCCGCCGAGCGACGAGAGCCGCAGCGAGGCGAGCCGCAGCTCCGAGTCGCTGATGTCGACGCCAACCAAGCCCTGCACGCCGCTCGAGCGCCCCGACGCGAGGTCGCGCGTCAGCACTTCCCAGAAGAGCCCGTCGCCACAGCCGACATCGAGCAGCGGGGTGCGCAGCGTCCCGCGCTCGGCGAGCACGCGCATGCGCAGGATCTCACGCACGGCGAGCGAGACAGGCAGGTAGTGCAGCAGCGCGCGGAATGTCTCGCGCGCATCCTGCTTGCAGAACGCGACATTGAGACGGCCGGCATCGGACGAAGTGGCTTGGGGCGTACTCACGGGCGCGCCGAAGCCTAGCACGCAGTGCGAGCGCGACGCGAAGGACGCGCGCTCGACACTGGCGTTCGCGCGCGGAGTTTCTTCCGTGTGGCGGGCGCACTCAGCGCGTTCCGGTACGCGGACGCGCTCCGTCGCCGGAACGCTCGTGGGGCTTGCCGCCGAAGCGGCCGTCACCTTCCGTCGGGCGCGACTTGCGCTGGAGCGGCATGTCGAGCGCCGGCAGCGCGCGCTGCAGCGCCTCGAAGAACTCGCGTCCGTGCAGCGCGCGCAGCTCCGCGAGCTTCCCGGGTGCAAGCAAGCCGGGAGAGTTCTCGAGCACGCCGAGCGCGCGCGCGCGCAGCCGAGTGGCGACCAGCTCGGCTCGCACCTCGGGCTCGGCGTTCACGAACTCGACGAACCACTCAGGGTCCGGCCGCAGCGCCTCGCGCAAGCGCTTCTCGGGTTCACTCGCGGGCGTCCGTTGTCCACCGCGCTCGCCGTCGCGGCGCGACTCGCCGCGACCCTCCGCTGCGTTGCGGCGCTCGGACCCGTGGCGCGCATGGTGCAAGCGCTCCCACTGCTCGCGCTGCGGCAGGGACTTCCACTGTTCCCACTGCGCGGCGTCGATGTACGGCGGCAGTCCTTCGCGCTCGGCGCGCTCGCGGAAGCGGCGCACCTCGAGCCCGACGAGCTCGCGCGCGAGTTCCTCGGGCGCCGACTGGCGCAACTGGGCAGCCCGCGCCGCGTCCAACGCCCCGTCGCGCTCGAGCTGGTCGAGGCGTTCGAGCGCCTTGGCGTGCATCCGCGCGCGGAACTCGCCCACGAGACGCGGGCGCTCCGCAGGCTCCGCACTTTCGATGCGCTCGCGCCAATGCGCGGGCATGCGCTGGAGCAACTCACGACCGCGCTGCTGGATCTGCTGCGACGCGACGCCGGAGAGCACGCGGGCCTGTTGCTCGGGGCGCAGGCGCGCGAAGTCGCTGCGCGCTTTGTCGGGCAAACAATCCTGCGCGGCGCGGCGCAGCGAGCTCACCTTGTCGAAGCGCTCGCGAAGGCGAGCGCGCTCCTCTTCGGAGAGCGACTTCCAGCGCTCGAAGCGCTCGGTGAGTTCGGCGCGATGTTGAGGAGAAAGCTCGCTCCAGCGTTCGCGCGCGCGCTTGAGATCGCGCTCGAGATCGCGCTCGTTGTCGCGCTGGTGAGCGACGAGCGCGAGCGAGCACAGGGCAGCGCATAGCAGCGCGAGCAGCCAACGAAGGCGGAAGAGCATGGTCAGCCGTTCCTCCGTTCCGTACCGAGCTGCGACGGCGCGTCCGCGTCGAGCTCGTCGGAGATATCGAGCAACAGCGCGTCGAAAGCATCGAGCGCGAGCACATCGGCCTCGATCGAGTCCTCGATGACCAAGTCCCACGATTCGAGCAAGTCGAGTGAGGCGAGCAGGTCCGCGGGCGGCTCGTCGAGCACGCGCTCGCGCGGCGCAACGGTGGGAGCGCGTGGCGCAGGACCGTGAGCCAGGTCGATGTTGCTGTCCGGCTCCTGCCGCGAGTTGCGCACGAGAGTCCACGCTCCGACCGCGAGCACGACGAGCGCTGCTGCTGCGAGCGCGAGACGACGCGGCGACGCACGGCGCGTGCGACGCGCGAGCGCGAGCCGCGCCAGCGTGCGACGCGACAGATCCGCGGGCACTGGGGGTTCAGGCAGGCGTGCGAGCAAGGCGTCGAGGCGGGCCTGCTCGCACTGTGCCGCGCGCGCGCCGGCGAGCCTCGCGAGTATGCGCGCCGCGAGCGCGCCGGGCACGGCGACATCGCCGCCGCGATCGAGCAGCGTGTCGAGCTCCCCATCGCCGCGCACGGACTCGAGTCGCGCGAGCAGTCGTTGCGCGAGCTCGGGCGGCAGTTGCGGTCGCGGCAGCGACGCAAGCAGCTCCTCGAGCGCTTGTTCGGTCGCGACCAGCGCGCGGCACTCCGCGCACCCGAGCAGGTGCTCGTGCCACGCGAACTCGCCGAAGGACGCACTCGAAGCGCGGCCGGCGAGCAGGCTGGCGAGGCGAGAGCGGAAGTCGCGGCAGGTGTTCACGGGAGTTCCTGCTGCAGGAAGGGCGCGAGCCGTGCGCGCAGGTTCTCGCGCGCACGGTGCACGAGCGACTTGACCGCCTTCTCGCTCGAGCGCAGTACGACCGCGATCTCGGAGTACGGGAGCTCGTCGTACTTGGCGAGCACGAGCGCCATGCGCTGCGCCTCCGGCAGCGACGCGATCGCCGCGCGCACGGCGCTGACGGCGTCGCCGCGCTCGAGCGCCACCGAGGGCGGCTCCTCCCGCGCGTCGCCGATCTCGCTCCAGACGGCCTCGCCGCCCTCGTCCGTGCCGTCGTAGAGCGAGGCCTCATCCGTCCCGCGCTGCGTCCGATTGACCGCGATGTTGAACGCGATGCGGTAGAGCCAAGTCGAATAGCGCGCCGTCGGCCGGTAGCGCTCGCGAGCCCGAATCACACGCAGGAACACCTCCTGCACGAGGTCCTCGCGCTCCGGCGCCGGGCCGAGGAAGCGCGTGAAGAGCGCGTACAGCTGGCCCGAGTAGACCTCGACGATGCGGTCGAAGGCGGCCTCGTCGCCGCCTTGGTAGGCGCGCATCCAGCGCACGCCCGGATCGTCCTCGTAGCTGTGGCTCACGGATCTCAACCATCCTCCAACCCCGCGGCGCTGTCGAGGTGACGCCCCGAGCGCGCCCGAGTCCCGAGGGCGGCGCGCGCGCGGCACACCGCTCTGGCTACGGTTCTGGGCTCGTGCTCCTAGGCCTTTGACTGACAACGACTTAGGACGGTGCTGCGGGCCTTTCCACGGGCTCTTGCGCGCAGGCCCCGCGCGCTGCGTGGTTTGGGAGGGCGCCCCGCCGCGCCGCGGCCTCGCAGGCCCTATCCTCCGCGCTCGCATGGGACTGGGAGCCACGCTGTATCGCTTCGAAATCGCGCTGTCCGACACCGACCGCGGGGTCTACGAGAGCCTCGAGCTGCGCGTCGCGCGCCATCCCTCCGAGAGCGGGCCGTTTCTGATCGTGCGCGTGCTGGCCTACTGCCTCGAGCACGCAGACGGCCTCTCCTTCTCCAAGGGCGGCATCAGCGAGACGGACGAGCCCGCGCTCTCGATCCGCGACCTCACGGGCCGGCGTCTGGCGTGGATCGAAGTCGGCGCGCCTTCCGCCGAGCGCCTGCACAAGGCCTCGAAGTCCACTCCGCGCGTCGCGCTCTACACCGACCGCACGCTCGACTTGCTGCGCACGCCGCTGGGGGGTGAACGCGTCCACCGCGCGCACGAGATCCTCGTCACCGCCTTTCCCCAGCCCTTCCTGCGCGCCCTCGAGAGCCGGCTCGAGCGCAGCGCGCGCTGGGATGTCTCCGTCAGCGACGGCCACCTGTATGTCACCGTCGGTTCCGAGTCCTTCGACTGCAGCATCGAGCGCGCGCCGCTTTTCGAGAGCGACTCGTAGAGCCGCTCGAGTGCGACCCTACAGGTCGCGGGCGCGCGAGCGCGGCCAGACAACCGAGCGCGGCACGCCGATCACGCCGGAGAGCGGGATCGGTCCCCATTCGCGGCTGTCGCGGCTCTCGGCGGAATTGTCGCCGAGCAGGAACAGCTCGTCGGGGCCGAGCACCTCGGGCCCGTCGACAGCGAAGCGGCCGAGGCTCTCCCATGTCGTGTCGCGCTCGACGCGCATGTGGCGCAGCTCGAGGTCGAGGCCGTCGCCGCCGAGCTCGATGCGCGGCAGGGCGTGGATCATGCCGCCATCGGGCGTGCGCGGCGTCGGCGAGTTGCGCGAGTAGCGATACCGCAGGCAGCCCGCGCGCTCCGCGAGGTCGAGTTCGAGCTCGTTGTCTCGGTTGGAGAAGCGCATGCGAGTCCAAGGTGCGGCGCCGGGCTCGACTTCGGTGACGCCGAGCACCTCGGGCGCGCTGTCGCCCGCGCTTGCGCGCATCGCGCGCAGGAGCCGCGCGCGGATGCGCCCCTCGCCACCGCGCGAGAGTTCGGCCCAGAACAGGTCGCCCTCCTCGCTCAAGCGCACGAGGAATGTGCCGAAGTTCGCGGCGAGCCGCAGCTCGAGCTCGACTGCGGCGTCGTTGACCGGGTTGCGGCCCTCGACGCGCGTGCCGTCGGGGAGCAGGAAGTCGTCCTGCAGGCGCGGTCGCAGGCGCGCGAACACGCCGCGCGCGCCCCGACCGTCGATGCGCCACGCGCCGGCCTCGGACTCGCTCCAGCGCGGTCGATCGAAGTGGAACAGCGAGTCGAGCGCGTGCTGGCGCGAGTCGAACACCCTCACCCACGGCGCGCGCTTCACCTCGCCCTCGAGCAGCCGCCCGCCGATGTAGAGATCGCCGCCGGAGAGCTGCACGGTTTCGCCCGGCAGCCCGACCACGCGCTTGACGAGCGGAGCGCGCTCGCCGGGCCGCTCGAGCACCACGAGGTCGAAGCGCTCGAGGGCTGGGCGGCGCTCGAAGCGCACGAACACCCGATCGCCGTCCTTGGGGTCGCCGTGCAGCACCGGCTCCATCGAGCGGCTGTCGACGAGGAACAGGTCGCCCACGAAGGCCCGAAGGGCGAGCACGGCGAGCGCCGGGACGAGCAGCGCGAGGGACAGGACCCACAGGACCGGACGCCACTTCACCTAGGGCGCCTCCGGGGCGCCCGCGGCACAGCGGCGGGCGGCTCTGGCGGCAGGTCGGGGGCGGGGGGGCATGGGGCGGAGGATACGGGGGCACTGCCGACCGGATGAGGACGAGCCTTGGTAGCCTTGGAGCATCAAGGGACGCCATGGGAGCTCGCAAGCTGCTCGTCGTCGATCTGGAAGCGACCTGCTGGGCGCGCGGGGAGCATGTGCAGGAGCACATGGAGACGATCGAGATCGGCGCCCTGCTGGTCGACCCGACCGGCGGCGCTCCGACGCGCGAGTTCCTGCGCTTCGTGCGACCCCGTCGGCACCCGAGGTTGTCAGACTTTTGTATCCAATTGACATCCATTCAACAGTCAGATGTAGACCGTGCGCCGACCTTCGCCCCGGCCTTCGAGACCTTCTTGGAGTGGCTTGGCGAGCCGCGTGAGGTGCGTTTCGCGTCCTGGGGCGACTACGACCGCCGCCAACTGCTGAGGGACTGCGGCGCGGCGGGCATCGTCTACCCTTTTACAGAAGATACATTGAATTTGAAACACATATGCTGCCCGAGGATCGGCATGAAGCCCGGCGGCATGGCGCAGGCCCTCGCCCGCGCGGGCTTGCCCCTCGACGGCACCCACCACCGCGCCCTCGACGACGCCCGCAACATCCTGCGCCTCGCCGAGCGGGCCTTCGAGGGGCGGCTCGAGCTGCTGATGGCTTGCCCGCCGTCACTCCCACCGGAGCTGCGGCCGCGCCCGGGCCGTCCAAGCGCTGGATAGCCGCCTGGCACCTGAGTCGACTTGCCCTAAATCCCCGAGAAAACGACGGGAATTGGCGCGGGTAGGGGGGCGCTGGTTGCTTGAACCCCGCGCCCGAGGGGCGCAGACTCGTGCGCGCCTGTCATCCAACGGGGCGCCGCCCCCCCCGCTCCTCGCTCGCGCCCCCGACAGGTCCCCCTCCTCCATGGAGCCGTCCCCGATGTCCCGAGGTCTTTTGCCGCGCGCCCTCGGCGCGCTGGCCCGGTCGCTGCCCCTGCGCACCCCGGCCGCACTCGCCCTGCTCGCGACTCCGGCCCTCGCCGACGGCGGCGAGGCGATCGGCGTCGCCATGCCGCTGTGGAGCCTGATCCCCTTCGCGGGGATCCTGCTCTCGATCGCGATCCTGCCGCTCGTCGCCGGACACTGGTGGGAGCACAACAAGAACCGCGCGATCGTCTCTGGCCTGTTCGCGGTGCCGGTGGTGGCGTTCCTGCTCTTGAGCTACGGCTCGGCGGGCGGAGCCAAGCTCGTTCACAGCCTCGAGGAATATGTCTCGTTCATTTGCTTGCTCGGGGCGCTGTTCGTGATCACGGGCGGCATTTACATCCGTGGCTCGCTCTCGGGCGCCCCGCTGCTCAACACGGCGATCCTCGGCATCGGCGCCCTGGTGGCGAGCTTCATCGGCACGACCGGCGCCTCGGTGCTGCTGATCCGCCCGCTCCTGCGCGCCAACGCGCCGCGCGTGAAGAAGGTCCACATCGTGGTCTTCTTCATCTTCATCGTGTCGAACTGCGGCGGGCTCCTGACGCCGCTCGGCGACCCGCCGCTGTTCCTCGGCTTCCTGAAGGGCGTGCCCTTTGGCTGGACCTTCAACCTGTGGAAGGAGTGGCTGCTCGTGAACGGAGCGCTGCTGCTCATCTTCAACTTCTGGGACCAGCAGGTGTTCGCCAAGGAAGAGCTCGAGCGCCCGGGCTCGCAGCTCGAGCAGGTGCAGCAGCACGAGCCGCTCAAGATCGAAGGCGGACTCAACTTCCTGTTCCTGCTCGGCGTCGTGCTGATCATCGTCGGCAAGGGTCACTTCAAGTGGGGCTTCGGCCCGCAGGAAGGCCTGATGGCGCTGATGGGCGGGCTCGCCTACATGACGACGAACAAGGCCAATCGCGAGGCCAACAAGTTCTCGTGGGCACCGATCGTCGAGGTCGCGGTGCTGTTCGTCGGCATCTTCGTCTGCATGATCCCGGCGCTCGAGATCCTGAACGCGTGGGGCAGCGGAGCGCGGCCGGAGGTGCTCGGCCTTTCGTTCGGCATGCAGCAACCGTGGCAGTACTTCTGGAGCACGGGCGCTCTTTCGAGCTTCCTCGACAACGCTCCGACCTACCTGACGTTCGCGGCGACCGCGGCCGGCAAGGAAGGCCTCTCGGGCGATCAGCTCGGGCTCCTGCTCGACAAGGGCGCGGCCGCGCAGGCGCTCTTGATGGCGATCTCGTGCGGCGCCGTGTTCATGGGCGCCAACACCTACATCGGCAACGGCCCCAACTTCATGGTCAAGGCCATCGCGGAGGAGAACGGCGTCAAGATGCCGGGCTTCTTCGGCTACATGGCCTACAGCCTCGGCATCCTGATCCCGCTGTTCGTGGTCGTCACTTTGGTCTTCTTCCGCTGAGAGAGCCCGGAGCCGCTCGCGCGCGCCACGCCGCGCCTGTGATCGACAAGCATGCAATCAGGCCCCGCCTCGACCCAAGAACTCGCGCGCTCCCAAGGAGCGTCGCTGCGACAGCTCTCGCCGCTGCTCGTCTGGGCGGTCGTGTTCTCCGACATCGGCACATCGATCTACTACGTGCCGGGGATCCTCCACCAGCAGGTCGGCGACGCGGCGCCCCTGTTCGTCGCGGTCGCGCTCGTCGGCTTCGTGCTGCTCGCGCACAAGTACATCGAGATCTGCTGGCGCCATCCCGAAGGCGGCGGCGTGGTCACGGTGGCGAGCGAGGCCTTCAGCCCGCGCATGGGGCTGATCGGCGGGCTCCTGATCTCGGTCAGCTACTTCGTCACGAGCGCGATCTCGTCGCTGTCGGGCGTGGTGTATCTGGGCAGCCTGTTCCCGTGGCTCGAAGAGCACGTCGTGACGGTGGCGATCGCTTCGCTGCTGCTACTTGCACTGATCAACACCGTCGGCATCCGCGAGAGCGCGGTGCTCGCGCTCGTGATGGCCGCGGCGGCGTTCGTGGTCAATGTGGGCGTGATCGGCGCGACGATGCTCAAGCTCGGCCCCGATGGCTGGGGCGCGATGTTCGACACCGTGTTCGACGGCGCGAGGCTCGGCGTGCCGATGCTGCTCGTCGGCTACTCGAGCGCATGGCTCGCGTTCTCGGGCCTCGAGAGCATCAGCCAGCTCAGCCCGGCGATGAAGCTCCCGATCAAGCTGACCGCGAGCAAGGGCATGAAGCTCGTGGTCGGTTCGATCCTCCTGACCTCGCCCTTCCTGACGCTCTTCACGGTCGGCCTGCTCGGCGCGGACATCAAGGACAACGAGCTCAAGCAGGAGCGCTTCGTCAGCGAGCTCGCGCAGGCCTTCGGCGGCTTTCCGGTGCGCGTCGCGGTCGTCGCCACGGCCTCGTCGCTGCTGCTCTTCGCCGCCAACACCGCGATCATCGGCGCCTACCATGTGTTCCTCTCGCTGGCCGACGCGCACTTCATGCCCGCGCTCGTCACATGGCGCAACCGTCGCTTCGGCACGCCGCATGTCGCCATCGCGATCGCCACGGCAGTGCCGATCCTGATGGTGCTCGTGATCGGTCGCAACCTCGTGATGCTCGGCAACCTGTATGCGTTCGGGCTGCTCGGCGCGTTCGTGCTGACATCGCTGGGCCTCGACCTGACGCGCTGGCGCGAGAAGGACCGCAGCCTCAAGTTCTGGCTCGGCGTCGCGACGACCGTCATGGTCGTGGTCGCGTGGTTCACGACGCTGATGGTGAAGAAGGACGCCACGATTTTCGGCGGCCTGCTCGTGCTCGCGGGCCTGCTGCTCGCGATCGGCACGCAGCAGAAGTGGTTCACCGACTGGTTCTACGGCACGCCGCTCTTCAAACGCATCGCGGAGGAGACGATCGAGCACTCCGAGCACGAGCTCGAGAAGGGCGAGACCGAGATCTTCAGCCTCGCGCAGGCCGAGCACATCGTCGCGCTCTATCCGTCGCACACGCTGGTCGGCCTGCGCGCGGCCAACGACTCGCTGCTGCAGGAAGCGATCCTGCGCGAGAGGGGGCTCGGCGGCACAACGATCTACGCGCTCTTCATCGAGGAACGCACGGGCCTGTTCGTCCGCAGCGGCGAGGTCGACTCGCCCAAGCGCTCCGGCGCCGAAGGACCGCTGCTCGACGCGGCGCGCAAGGCCGAGCGTCAGGGCATGAACCTGATTCCGATCTGGACCGTGAGCTACAACGCCGTCGAAGGCATGGTGCGCGCGGCCGAGACCCTCGGCGTCGACGCCGTCATGGTCGGCGCGAGCCAGCGCAGCGCGGTCTACAACCTGATCCGCGGACATGTCGTCAACGGCCTTGCCAGGCGACTGCCGTCGCACATCAAGATGGTGCTCTGTGGGTGATGCGGGTCTGTGGATCGTGTTCGGCTCCATCGTCGCCATCTCGATGGCGCTCGATCTCGGCGTGTTCCACCGACAGGCGCACACGATCGGCTTCAAGGAGTCGCTCGGCTGGACGTTCGTGTGGATCGTGCTCGCGGCGCTCCTCGGTGGTCTGGTCTGGTACGAGAAGGGAGCGGACTCCGCGGCTGCGTACGCGACTTGCTACCTGACCGAGAAAGCCCTCAGCGTCGACAACCTGTTCGTGTTCGTGGTGCTGTTCAAGTTCTTCCGCATCGTGCCGGAGAACCAGCACCGCGTGCTGACATGGGGCATCGTCGGTGCGCTCGTGATGCGCGCCGGGTTCATCCTGCTCGGCGTCGAGCTCGTCGAGCGCTTCCACTGGACGACCTACATCCTCGGCGGCTTCCTGCTGATCACCGGCATCAAGCTGGCCTTCCAGGAGGACAAGGAGATCGAGCCTGAGAAGAACTTCATCCTGCGCTTGTCGCGGCGCTTCCTGCGCGTGACGAGCGACTTCGACGGCGCCAGGTTCTTCGTGCAGCGCGAGGGGCGCTCCTACGCGACGCCGATGTTCCTGTGCCTGCTCGTGGTCGAAGCGACGGATGTCCTGTTCGCGGTCGACTCGGTGCCCGCGGCGCTCGGCATCACCCACGACCGCTTCGTGCTCTACAGCTCGAATGTCATGGCGATCTGCGGCCTGCGCGCGCTGTACTTCGCGGTCGCGGGCCTGATCGGCCTGTTCCACTTCCTGAAGCACGGGCTGGCGCTGATCCTCGTGTTCGTCGGCGTGAAGATGCTGATCGCGCACTGGTACAAGATCCCGATTCCCTGGGCGCTCGGTGCGGTGCTCGGCATCCTCGCGCTGTCGATGCTGCTCAGTCTGGTCTTCAGGCGGCGCGAGGACGCTCACGGCGCGCAATGAGCACGGGCGGCGGCCACAACCGGATTCTCGCGGGCCTCGGCCTCGGCGCCCTGTGCGGCGTCGTGGCGAACACGCTCGTCGCGGACTCGGCCGGGGCGCGCCGCACGCTCGACATGGCGATCGACACGGTCGCGCATCCGATCGGGCAGATCTTCCTCCGACTCCTGTTCGTAGTCGTGCTGCCGCTGGTGTTCGCGTCGATCTCCGTCGGTGTCGCGAGCCTCGGAGACATCCGCAAGCTCGGCAGCCTCGGCGCGCGCACGCTCGGCTTCTTCGTCGTGACATCCGCCGCGTCGGCGGTGCTCGGCATTGCCGCGCTGCACCTGCTACAGCTCGGAGCTGGCTTTGACTCCGCCACGGTCGCGGAGCTGCAGGCCAAGTACGCCGGCGATGTGAAGTCGCTCGCGGACAAGGCCGCTGCGGGCGCGCCGCTCGACCTGCTCGGTCGCGTGAACCAGACCCTCGACATGTTCCTGCCGCGCAACATGCTCAGGGCCGCGGTCGACATGCAGATGATCCCGTTGATCGTCTTCGCGCTGCTCCTCGGCGCGGCGCTGACGTTCATCGAAGCGCGCAAGCGCGAGTTGCTGACGAGCGTCCTCGAGGGTGTTTCGGACGCGATGGTGACGGTCGTCGGCTTCGCGATGAGGCTCGCACCCTACGCGGTCTTCTGCCTGATCTTCGGCGTGACGGCGCGCTTCGGACTGGGCCTGCTGCAGAAGCTCGGGCTGTACGTCGGAATCATCCTCGTCTGCTACCTGATCCAGCTGCTCGTGCTGTACCCGCTGCTGCTCGCACTGCTCGCGCGCCGCAACCCGTGGCAGTTCCTCAAGAGCGCCATGCCCGTCATGGTGACCGCGTTCTCGACTTCGTCGAGCAACGCGACGCTGCCCACCTCGATCCGCGTCGCGCAGGAATCCCTCGGCATTCGCCCCCAGATCGCCGGCTTCGTGCTGCCGCTCGGCGCGACGATGAACATGAACGGCACGGCGCTGTTCGAAGGCGCGGTGGTGCTGTTCGTGGCGCAGGTGTTCGGCATCGAGCTCTCGCTCGGGACGCAGGCGATGGTCGTCGGCATGTGCGTGCTGACGGCGATCGGCGCGGCGGGCGTGCCCGGCGGATCGCTGCCGCTGCTGATGGGCGTGATGGCGCAGGCCGGCGTGCCGCCGGATGGCATCGCCATCGTGCTCGGCGTCGACCGCATCCTCGACATGGGCCGCACCGTGACCAATGTCATGGGCGATCAGGTCTGTGCCGCCTACATCGACCGCGTCGACGCCGCTCGGAGCTGACGCACCTCGCATCTCACGGCAGGCGCCCGCGCGCGCTTGTCGCTCCACTCACCCTCTCCAAGGAAACCGACGACTTGAAGCTGCTCCACACGCTCCTCGCCGCGCTGCTCGCGCTGCCGGCTCTTGCACAGGCCCCCGACAACGCACCGAAGATGCCGGCGGACACGGAGACCGTGTCGCTCCCTTCGGGCCTGAAGTACTCGGTGCTGCGCAAGGGCGACAGCGCGACCAAGGCCATGAAGGGCGACATGGTGCGCATGCACTACACCGGCTGGCTCACGGACGGCACGGTGTTCGACTCGTCGGTCACGCGCGGCCAGCCGTTCGTGTTCGAGCTCGGTCGCGGCGAAGTGATCAAGGGCTGGGACGAAGGCGTGGCCCTGATGAACAAGGGCGACAAGCTCAAGCTCACGATCCCCGCGGAGCTCGGCTACGGCGCGCAGGCACGCGGGAAGATCCCCGCCCAAGCGACGTTGATCTTCGAGGTCGAGCTGCTCGACATTGTGTGGCGCTTCGCGCAGGTGAATCCGTCGACGAAGAAGACCACGCCGAGCGGCATCGGCTACGAAGTGCTCTCCGAAGGCAAGGGCGTGACGCCCATGTCCGGCGATCTGGTGCGCTTTCACTTCGCGGTGTGGCGCTCGAACGGCGAGCTGCTCTCCTGCGACGATCGCGAAGGTCGCGGCCGTCCGCGACCGAAGCCGGGCGCCACGGGCACGGTCGGAGCGCTGCCCGCGATCGGCCTGAGCGAGGCGCTGCTGCTGTGTCCCCTCGATGGCTCCGTGCGCGTCGAGTTGCCGGCGTCCGCTTCGTTCCAGCGCCTGCCGCGCGACACCAAGCCCGAGTCCACCATCGTGTGGGAAGTGCGCCTGCTGGAGATCGTCAGCGTGCCGAGCTTCTCGATGCCCGAGCCTTCGAAGCTCGTCACGCTGCCGAGCGGCCTCGCCTACGAAGTCGTGAAGCCGGGTACGGGCAAGCGCCCGGCTGCGAGCGACATGGTGACAGTGCACTATGTCGGCTGGCTCACCAACGGCAACCGCTTCGACACGAGCTACTCGACCGGCCAGCCCGCGAGCTTCTCGCTCGGCGGCGTGATCAAGGGCTGGACCGAAGGCGTGCAGCTCATGCAGGAAGGCGCGATCTACAAGTTCGTGATCCCGCCCGGCCTCGCCTACGGCGAAGCCGGCGCCGGCGCGGACATCCCGCCCAACTCCACGCTCGTCTTCCAGATCGAGCTGATCTCGACGCCTTGACGCGCGGCGCGCGCGGCCGCGAGCTTTTGGTCAGCGCAGGGTCTCGATCTGCGGCAGCGTGAAGCTCGTGCAGGCGTCGGCCTTGGTCCACAGGCCGACCTTGCCGGCGGCCGCGAAGGTCGTGTCTTCGACGCCGAGCGAGAGCGAGCCGCAGGCGACGAGGATGCGCGGGCCGCGCATGGAGACGCTCAGGTCGAGCCAGCCCTTGGGAAGCTCGCCGGAGATCGAGGCGAGCTGCGTGCGCTTCTCGTTCTCCACCTTGTAGATGCGCAGGTTGTTCTCGAGCGGGTTCCAGCGCGTGATGTAGTAATTGGCTGCATCCCGCGCGCGCCACACCACGCCTCCGCCTTGGTCTTCGACGCCGGAGTTCGCGCGCAGGCGCGTGCGGATCGACACATCGGGCCCGAGAGCCGCCTCAGAGAGCAGCAGGTTGTAGTTGTGGCCGGTGTTGTCGGTGGTGACGGTCTTGATCCGTCCGTACTCCGCATCGAGCGTCGTCGTCCATGCGGCTGGCGTCCCCACTGCGTTGGTCTCGGCGGGCACCCACGAGACCGCAGTCGGCTCGGGAAGCGGCTGGCAAGCGGCGAGCAGGGCAAGAGGCAGGAAAAGCGCGGTTAGCTTCATCGGGCAGGTTCCGGGGGTACGGCGATCTCGAACGCCGCAGCGTGCAGCGCACGCGCTGCTAGCGCGAGCTGTGCCGCAGGTAACAGGTGGACGCGCGTCGCGGGCGGACCTGCGCGCCAGCGCGCTCGTACATCGACGCCGGCTGCGTGCAAGGCGGCATCGAGCACCGGCGACTCGCTGCCCACGGTGGCGACGCTGGCGAGCTCGCGCTCGATGGTGACGCGCGCGCCCAGCCCAACAAGCTCGCGCGGCAGCTCCTCGCTCGACGAAGTGACGACTAAAAGCTCGCCGGCGGCGCTCGCGATGTGCAGTGGCTCGAGCGCGAGCCGCGCGAGCGCGCCGTGGACCTGCGCGCGCGTCTCGGCGCTCTCCGGCGCAATGCGCACGAGCAACACGCTGCGGCGGCAGGCGATGCCGACAGCCTCCGCGCCGCTGCCCGTGCTCGACACGAGCGTCCCTGCGTCGACTGGATTGCGCACGCACAGCACGCGGCCGGGAATGCCCGAGCGGGCGAGCGGCTGCACGGACTCGGCGTGCAGCACGCCCGCACCGTGGCGCGTGAGCTCGCCCGCTTCTTCGTACGAGAGCGCGCGCAGCGTGCGCGCGTTCGGCACGAGCTTCGGATCCGCGGTCATCACGCCGCCGACTTCCTTCCAGAAGCACACCTCGCGCGCGCCGATGGCCTCGCCGATCAGCGTGGCCGAGAGATCGGAGCCGTTGCGGCCGAGCGTCGTGAGACGGCCGTGGGCGTCCGCCGCGAGGAAGCCGGTGATCACCGGGATGCCGTCGAAGCGCGCCAGCGCACTGCGCACGCGCTCGGCGCTCTGCGAGAGCACCTTGGCGCGGCCGTGGTTCGAGTCGCTCTGCAGGCCGAGGTCGTAGGCGTCGATCGGCACCGCGCGCAGGCCGCGAGCGTTCAGGTGCGCGGCGACGATGCGCGCGCTCGCGCGCTCGCCAAACGAGAGCACGTGGTCGCGCTCGTGCGCCGCGAGCGCTCCACGCGAGCGAATCGCGCCGAGGATCGTCGCGAGCTCCGCGAAGTGGCGGTTGAGCATCTCGGGGTCGAGCTCGAGCTGTGCGAGCAGGCTGCGATGGCGCACGCGCACCGGTCCGAGCTCGTCGCGACCCTCGGCGGCCGCATGGGCCACGCGATCGAGCGCCGAAGTGACGCCCTCGACGGCGCTGACCACCGCGACGGGACAATCCGCCACGCGCGCGTTGAGCAGCTCGCCCACGCGCCGCGCCGCGGGGCCATCTGTCAGGGACGCTCCGCCGAACTTGTGGACGGGGCGCGGGGCGGGACGGGGCAGCAAGGTCATCGGGCGGCTTCGGAACGGGGCGGTACGGCCTATGATAAGGCGCTCTCTACCGAGGATCGCACTCCCATGACCGCCATCGACCGCGACGCCCTGATCTACGACTGGAACACGGCCGGCGAGGCTCCGAAGAAGCCTGCTGGGGCGATCCAGTTCGACGACGAGACCCTGCGCGACGGCCTGCAGAGCCCCTCGGCCCGCGACCCCGAGCTCGGGGACAAGATCGCGCTCGTGCGGATGATGGACCAGCTCGGCATCCAGACCGCCAATGTCGGCCTGCCCGGCGCCGGCGCGCGCGCCCGCGAGCACATCACGACGCTCGTGCGCGAGATGGCCGGGCTCAAGATCAAGGCCAATGTCGCCTGCCGCACCGTGATCACCGACATCGCGCCGGTCGTCGATATGGCGCAAGCCACCGGCCAGCCGGTCGAGGTGTGCGCATTCATCGGCTCGTCGCCGATCCGCCAGTACGCGGAGAGCTGGGAGATGAGCACGATGCTCAAGCTCTCGAAGGACGCGGTCGAGTTCGCGGTGAAGAGCGGTCTCGACTGCATGTTCGTGACCGAAGACACGACGCGCGCGCATCCCGACGCGGTGAAAGCGCTCTACACCACGGCGATCGAGGCGGGCGCCAAGCGCGTGTGCGTGTGCGACACCTGCGGCCACGCCACGCCGGACGGCACGGCCAAGCTGATCCGCTATGTGAAGAGCGTTGTCGACGCCACGAATCCGAAGGTCGGCATCGACTGGCACGGCCATCGTGACCGCGGGCTCGGGCTGGCGAACGCGCTCGCGGCGCTCGAGGCGGGCGCCTCGCGCGTGCACGCGACGGCGCTCGGCGTCGGCGAGCGCGCCGGCAACGCCGAGATGGACATGCTGCTCGTCAACTTGCGCCTGCTCGGGTGGATCGACAACGATCTGTCGGTCCTCGGCGACTATGTGCGGCTCGCGCACAAGGCCATCGGCGTTCCGCTGCCGTCCAACTACTCGGTGTTCGGCTCGGATGCCTTCGAGACCGGCACGGGCGTCCACGCTGCAGCCGTGATCAAGGCCTTCCGCAAGGGCGACACATGGCTCGCCAACCGCGTGTATTCCGGCGTTCCCGCCGACATGGTCGGGCTCGAGCAGGTGATCAAGGTCGGCCCTATGTCCGGCAAGTCGAATGTGATCTGGTTCCTCGAGAAGCACGGCGTGCAGCCGACGGACCAAGCCGTCGACGCGGTGCTGGCGCTCGCGAAGACCACGCCGCGCTTGCTCGAGGTGGACGAGATCCTCGCCGCCGCCCGCAGCTAGGCGAAAGGCGCGCGAGCGATGGAGCACGCACCCGAGCACGCGATCGTCGCCCAGGGCGACACGGCGCTCTTGCGCGATGTGCAGGCCTACCTGCGGCAGCGCGGCGTCGAGGCCCAGATGGTCTCGCCGCCGGGCGGCTGCGGGACTGGGTGAGGGACCAAGCTGTGGCTCGCGGTCGCGGGCCAAGATGCGGCTGTCGCGGCGCGGCTCGTGCACGAGCACTGGGGTTCGAACATCGACCCCGACGCGCTCGCGCGCGCGAGCGGCGCGATCAACCTCGACGCCGACGAGGCGACCTGCCCGGCCTGCGGCGCAGTCTTCAAGACTACGGCGCGGCGCTGCCCCGACTGCGGCCTGCGCTTCGGCTAGGCGCTCACACGCTGAGCTGCAGCGCGAGCGCGACGAACGGGGCCATGTCGGACTCGGATTCGCGCACCTTGGTACCGTCCGCATCGAGCGTCGAGAGCTCGCGCCAGATGTTCAGGCCGCCGAAGAGGTCAAGCTTGAAACCGCGGTCCGAGCGGCGCGTCACGCCGATGCCGGCGCGAACCTCCTCGTCGCGGAACACACCGCTGGGGAGCGGGTTGTCGTCGTTCAGGCGGAACTGGCGCAGTTGGTACTCGGCGCGCGCGAACAGGCTCCAAGCCGGATCGAGCGCGTAGCGCGCCTCGACGCTCGTGCCCTTGGCCTCGAAGGTGAGAGCGTCGCTCGCACGCCACTTCAGGCCGAGGAACGGCCAGATCCACGGGTCGTCCTCGAGGCGCGAGAGCATGGCGAGGCCGACGTCGACCTCGAGCCGCTCGCTCGCGACGTAGTGCACGCCGCCGACGCCACCGGCGACGAGCGCGTCGGCCGGACTGGCCTCGTCCTCGCCACCGAGCGTGAACTCGAAGCCGCCGAACCAACCCATGCCGAGCTGCTCGGGCGTGCGCACCACGCCGGAGAACGAAGCTCGGTAGAGATCGTTGAAGGGCTGGCCGACGCCGGGTACGAGGTTCGGAGCGCCGCTGAAGTCGTAGAAGTGAGCCTCGGTGGAGAGCGAGAAGGCCGCGAGGCGGGCTTCGTCGAGCTCGGTTCCGAAGATGACTTGCCAGCCGCCGCGTTGGTGGGCGACGTCTCCGCCGCCTTCGAGACCGGCGGTCCCCACGGCGTCGAGGTAGCCGCGCGCTTCGAGAAAGCTGTTCGGGCGGGGAGATTCAGCGGCGCGCTCGAGCTCGTCCATGTAGCTCGCGAGCGACGGAATCGGCCGCGGGGCCGAGCCGGACCACTCCAGAGCCTCCGGCACCGCCGGCAGCGGGCGGAAGGCGTTCTGTGCCGACGCGGAGCCTGACAGCAGCAGGCTCGAGAGCAGCAGGGCGCGATTGCGGCGGGAGAACATCGGAGCGCGGTGGTTCGGGGGGTGGCGAACTCGCGCTCGGGGGCGGAAGTGCCCGAACCCATGACTCGCCACCCAAAACCTACCCCGGGAGGGAGCCGCGAACCGTCCGGCCGGAGAATCGACGCCCGCCACCATGTGCGGCAGGGGAAAACATTTCCGGCGCGACCTCCGCGGCCACGGTCAGCGGGCTCGGGACGCGTCAGGCGGCTGCGGGCGGCTAGCCGTCGTGCTGTCGACTGGGGAGGATCGAGGGAGCCGGCGGGGTGATGGCGCGCGTGTTGTAGTGCA
>VGYZ01000028.1 GCA_016872795.1 Planctomycetota bacterium | reverse complement strand
CTCGATCGCGACCGGCTTGGGCGCCGCCTCCTCGGGCTCGACCTTCGGCTCGTCCTTGCCCGCTGTCTCGCTCGCGGGCTGCACTTCCTTGCCCTCGCGCGGATCGACCGGCACGAGCGGATTCACCACATCGCGGCGCAGCGCGATCGCGCACAGCGTGCGCGTGCCGGCAAAGATGAAGTTGTCGTCGAGATCCGAGTCGAGGTCGCGGAACTCGCGCTGCGATGTGAGGTACAGCCAGTCGCCGTTGCGGTCGAAGGCCGGATCGCCCTCGTCGAACTGGCCGCTCGTCACCTGCCGCGTGTCGCCGCCCTCGCGATCGTGCACATACACAGCCGAAGCGCGCGTCTTGCCCGCGCGCATCGCGAAGGCGATCCAGCGCGAGTCCTGAGACCACGCCGGTGTCGGCGGAGTGCCGTCGGGATTCGCCGCGACGAGCCGAGGCGTGCCGTCCGAGGCGGACACGAGCCACAACTCGCCCTTGCGCGTCGCGTAGGCGAGCGAGCGCGAGTCAGGCGACCACCACAGACCGAGGCGCCAGCCACTGCCGAGCTTGGTGAGCTGCCGCTCGGGCTCGGAGCCGTCGACCGCGCGCACGCACAGCTCGTACTCGCCGGAACGGTCCGAGAAATATGCCACCTTCTTGCCGTCGGGGCTCCACGCGGGATAGCGCTCGGCCACGCCGTCGCTGTTCGTGAGGTTGCGCGTGACGCCTTCGCCCGCGGGCAGGTCGAAGAGCTCGCCGCGCGCCTCGATCACGACGCGCGCGCCGCTCGGACCCGCGCTCGATCCGAGCGCGTTCTTCGCGACATCCAGCGTCTGCGGCACGAGCTTGGGGCGATCGCCCGGAATCACGACCGAGACCGGCGCGGTGAGGCGCGTCGCGAGCTCGCAGCGCCACAGCTTGCCGCCGCTCTCGAACACGATGTCGAGAGGGCCCATCGACGCCGCGCGCACATCGCCGTCGGCGAACTCCGTCACCATCTCGGCGCTCTTCTTCTGCACATCGTAGACCCACAGGTTCGCGCGCGCCTCCGGGCCCTGATCGCTGATGTAGAAGATGTTGGCGCCGTGCCACATGGGCAGCACATCCGAGCCCGGATGGTCGGTGATGCGACGCGACTCGAAGGTCACGAGATTGAAGAGCCAGATGTCCTGCGCGAGACCGCCCTGGTAGCGCTTCCAGTTGCGCAGCTCGCCCGCATCGGGCGTGTACGCGAGCCACGAGCCAGTCTCGTCGATCGAGCCGAAGGTCCCGTAGGGAATCGGCAGGCGCTCGGGCTCGCCCCCGTCTGGGCCCACGCGAAAGAGCGTCGGCGCGCGACCCTGGCCCGATTGCGCCGTGCTCGCGAAGACGAGCGCCTTGCCGTCGGGCTGCCAGTCGCACAGCAGCTCCGCCGCCGGATGGTGCGTGATGCGCCGCGGCACTCCGCCGACGAGATCGAGCACATAGATGTCCTGCCCGCCGTCGTAGCCCGCCGTGAACGCGATGCGCGTGCCGTCGGGGCTGAACTTCGGGTTCGACTCCGGGCCTGCGGGCGAGGAGAGCGGCCGGGCCTCGCCGCCCTCCTTGGCGACCAGCCACAGGTCGTTCGCGTAGCGGAACACGATGCTGTCACGGCTCACATCCGGAGTGCGCAGCAGCACGGCGTCGGGCTGGACTTGGGCAGCGGCGGAAGCAGCGAGGAGAGCAGCGGCGGAAATGCGATGGATCATGAGCTGGGAGACCCCGGAGGGGCCGGGATTGTGGCAAGCGCACGCGGCGCGGGCCACAAGCTCAGCGCGAGCCGAGCCGCTGGAGCGCGTCCGTGGCCCCGGCATGGCCCGGAGCACGCCGGAGCACCTCGCGCGCCGCCTCCCGCGCGGCGTCGGCCTCGCCCGAGCGCTCGAGCGCCCGCGCCCACTGCCAGCGCAGCGCGATGTCGTCCGGACGCAGCGCGACGGCCCGCGCGAACGCGCTTGCGGCGTCTCGAGTGCGACCGAGCTCGGCGAGCGCGAGTCCGAGATGGCTCCAGCCCACCGCGCTCTCGGCCTCGAGGTCGAGGTGGAGCTGCAGCTCCGTCACCGCCTCGCCGGCGCGACCCATGTGGTACAGCGCGAGCCCGGCCACGAGGCGCGGCTGCGAGGTCGACGAATTCGCGCGCTCGCTCGCGACCAGCGCGAGTCGTGCAAGTTCCAGCGCGCGCGCGCGTCGCGCGTCCGCACTCGCCGCATCGAGCTGGGCGAGCTCCAGCTGGACAACCGCCGCGTTGCATGCGGTGCGCGGCGAGGTCTCCAGCTCCAGCGCGAGTTCGTAGGACGCGGACGCTCGCTCGAACAGCTCGCGACGAGCACTCGCATCCTGCGTCGCGAACGCGCGCTCCTTGTGCGTCTCCGCCAGCGCCGTCTGGGCGATGGCGCTGCGCGGCGCGACCGACACCGTCCAGCTCCACAGCGCCTCCGAATCGCGCCAGACATGACACTGCTCGCGCGCGAGCAGCCCGAGCCCCAGCCCCGCGAGACTGCCGCAGAAGAGCGCGTTGCGCGGCTCGAGCATGCGGAACAGGCCTGCGGCACCGAGCAGCGCGAGCGGAATCGCGGGCACATAGCTGTAGCGATCGGCGACGAGCTGCGGCCCGCACTGCGCGAGTCCGAGCATCGGACCGACGAGCAGCGCGTAGAGCGCCACCGCGAGCACCGCGCGCGGGAAGCGCTTGCGCAGCGCGACGGTCAGGCAGCACGCGAGGACCACGAGCGCCGCAGCGAGCGCGAAGCGCGGTTCCACGAGCGAGATCTCAGACGGGATCTCATGGATCGGCACGAGCTTCGACGGCCACAGCGACGCGCGCACATAGAACACGAGCCCGTAGCACGCCTGCAGCACGCGCTCGACGGGCGTGTGCTCGCTCCAACTCGCGATCGCTTGAGGCTGCGCTGCCTGTCCCATGTACGCCAGCGCTCCCGCCATCACGCCCGCGGCGAGGTAGGGCAGCTTGTCAACCCAGCTGCGACGCCCGAGCAGTTGGTCGAGTCCGACCAGCGCGAACGCGAGCGTCATGCCCGAGGCCTTGGCGAGCAGCGAGAGCACGAACAGCACGACCGAGAGCGCGAGCCAACGACCGCGGCTGCCGGGGAACGCACGCAAGCTCGCCACGACGCAGGCGCCGAGCGCGAGCGAGGCGGCCAACACACCCCACGGGTCGAACTCGAACTGCAGCCACTCGCCGGCAGGCCCGCGTGTGCTCGCCAGCAGAGCAACGGGCGCCACGCAGGCCCCGATCGCCGCAACAAGAACCGGCGCACGCGGCCTCGGAGCTTCCCCGCGCGTCTCGCGCCAGCGCAGCCATGCGAGCACGCTCGCGAGGAGCAGGCCCGTGTACAGGACATCGCGACGCTCGGTCACCCACGCCACGGACTCGACCCGCAGCGGATGCAGGGCGAAGACGAGCGCGGCAACGAATGCGACGGCATGGCCGCCGAGCAAGCGTCGGGCCAGCGCGAACACCGCGCAGGCGTTGAGCGCATGCAGCAGCACATTGGTGCGATGAAAACCGTACGCCTGCGCCGCATCGAGCGACTCGCCCAGTGGCCAGAGCGCATGGTCGAGCGCGTAGGACAGCCATGTCAGAGGCTGGTACGGGCCCGCGTGGTTCGTGGCGAAGCACCACGCCATGTTGTCCGCCCCGAGCGCGCGAAAGTGCGGGTTTCCAAGGAGCAATGTGGCATCGTCCCAGTTGACGAGGCCCGCCTCGAGCGCCGGCGCGAAGGCCCACAGCGTGCCCGCGACGAGCAGCGCGCACGCCACGAGGCTCTTTGCGGACATGGCCGGAACTCTAGCGGAGCCGCCCTGTCAGACGATGCGCGCGCGTGGGATCGGCAGGATGAAGCGCCCGCCGCGGCGTGCGTACTCGGCCTGCTGCGCGCGGATCTCGTCGGCGAAGTTCCACGCGAGGATCAGGCAATAGTCGGGCTGGCGCGCGAGCAGCTCGCTCGAGGGCAGCACGGGGATGTGCGAGCCCGGGGCGAACAGGCCGACCTTCAGCGGGCTCTTGTCGACCGTCCACGGCAGGAGCCGCGTGGTGATCCCGCAGTAGTTGAGCAGGGTGTTGCCCTTCGCGGGCGCACCGTAGCCACCGACGGACTTGCCTTCGGCGTGCAGCTTCTCGAGCAGCTCGAGCAAGCCCGCGCGCTGCGCCTCCACATCGCGCGCGAAGCTACGCAGGCGCTCGGGCGCGGCGATGCCCGTCGACTTCTCGCGCGCGCTCATCGCGACGA
Organism: Planctomycetota bacterium; assembly: GCA_016872795.1. Taxonomy (GTDB): domain Bacteria; phylum Planctomycetota; class UBA1135; order UBA1135; genus F1-120-MAGs118. Next base: position 41,523 of record VGYZ01000028.1, on the reverse strand, counting down.
CATCCGCAGCATGCTCGCGCACGCGCTCGACGGGCGCGGCGTACATGCGCACGGAACCGCCGTGCACGGGCACATGATCGACGCGCACGATGCGCAGCCCGGCCTCCTCGCAGACACGCATCAGCGAGGTCACCGAGAAGTACGAGAGGTGCTCGTGGTACACGGTGTCGTACTCGAGCCGCTCGACGAACTCCGCGAGCTCCGGCACCTCGCAGATCGCGAGGCCGTCGTGGTCGAGGAGCGCCTTGAAACCGCGCAGAAAGTCGACCGGATCGTCGACATGCGCGAGGACATTGTTGCCGATCACGGCCTTGGCCGGCCCGTGCTGCGCGCGCAGCTCCGCGCCCTTCGCCGCGCCGAAAAACTCGTTCACCGTTGGCACGCCCGCAGCACTCGCCTGCTCCGCGATGTTCGTCGCGGGCTCGACGCCGAGCACGCGCACGCCGTGCGCCTGAAAGCACTTGAGCAGCGAGCCATCGTTCGAGGCGGCCTCGACCACGAGCCCTTGTGCGCCGATGCCGACGAGCTCGACGACGGTCTTCGCGTAGCCGACATTGTGCCGCGCGATCGTGTCCGAAGTTCCGGTGATGTACAGGTAGTTGCGGAACAGCGCCTCGGGATCGATGACATCGAGCAGCTGCACCATCGAGCACGTGCGACAGAAGTACACATCGAGCGGAAAGCGCGGCTCACTCGCGAACTCGGCGTCGGAGCGCAGGAACGAGTTCGCCAGCGCCACGTCGCCGAGCGGCAGGAACAGCTCGAGGTCGCGCCCGCCGCAGGCACGGCAGCTGGCGCGTTTGGTGTGCATCGCTGGGTTCGAGGGCATGGTGGTACGGCTCAGGTTGCCGCACGGTCCCGCTCGAAGGCCAGCGCGGCCCGCAAGCCTTGGCGGATGGTGAACTCCGGTTTCCAGCCTACCGCGGATTGGAGAGCGAAGACGCTGATCGGAGCGTGGGACATTTCTTCCACCCGCGTCGGCAGCGCTCCGAACCGCAGCCGCGCGCGCGCGAGGCCGAGCTCGTCCGCGGCGGTCTCGATGAACTCGCGCACGCTCGTCAGCTGTCCCGTGGCGAGGTTGAGCGCTCGTTCCGCGACGGTGTCGTGCAGCGCCCCGAGCCGCAGCAGCCCGTGCGCCACATCGGCGGCGTAGGTGAAGTCTCGCCGCTGCGACCCCGCCGTCAGCGGGATGGGATCGCCGCTCGCGCGCGCTCGCAGCAGCGTCGGCAGGAGCCGTCCGGGGTGCTCGCCCGGACCGTACACGGTGAAGAGCCGCGCCGTGAGCGCGCGGATGCCGCGCCGCCGACTCGCATCGCGCAACGCCTCGCTGCCCGCGAGCTTGGTGCGCCCATAGAGCGTCGTCGGCCGGCATGTCCATGCGTCCGCGAAGTCACCGTCGTGCTCGCCGAACTCGAGCGCCGAGCCCGCGTGCACGAGCGCCTGTCCGCGCCAGTCGTCGCGCGGCCGCACGCTCTCCGCCAGCTCTCCCACCAGCTCCGTGTTGAGCCGCATCGCCAACGACTCGTCGCGCTCGCTCGGATCCACGCCGTATCCCGCGAGGTTGAACACGATCGCGGGGCGCAGTTGCGCGAGCAGTCTCGCTGCCGCGCCCGCCTGCGCGAGATCGAATGCGCGCACTTCGCAATGTGCGCCATGTCGCGCGAGCGCCGCATGCGCGGTTTCGAGGTCGCGCGCGGACACCGTGACCTTGGCCCCCGCCTGCGCGAGCGTCGCCGCCACCCAAGTGCCGATGAAACCACCGCCTCCGAGCACGAGCGCGTCGACGCCGCGGTAGCCCCCCAGTGCGTTCATCGCGTGCTGCCTTGCGCCTGCGACGCGATCTCTCGGACGGCCTCGGGCGTCAACGGTCCCAAGAGCTGGCCTGTTTGCAGGCAATACAGGGTGCGGTTCGGCATGGTCGCAAGCAGCGCGTCCACCGTGGCGACATCCCGCAGCCATGCGAAGGTCGCGGTCGAGCGCGGGTCTTCGAAGCGATTGAGCAGCGCCGCCTGCGCGAACTCGGGGTGCCGCCGCCCGTCCACCAGCACGAGCGCGTCGCGGAGCTCTCGCAACTTTGGCGCCGCGACTTGCGACGGACGCACGCCGCGGTAGTCGCGGTACTTGTCGCAGGCCCGCCACGGCGTCCATGTGACGAGCGACGCGAGCACGGCGACGCCGACGAACGCCTCGGCGCGCGCGGGCGCCGCGCAGGCCTCGCTCGCGCGGCGCAGGCCGGACAGCGTGAACCACACGAGCGGCACGAACGCGAGGTACCAGTAACGCGCGCCGAAGTCCGGCCCGCCGTTGAACCAGTACAGCCAGCTCGATCCGATCACGGCGAACGCGAACAGCGCCATGGCACGGTCCGTGCGCGAGCGGCGCGCGCCGAGCAGCGCGAGCCACACGAGTGCGAGCGAACCGCACGCCCAACCGAACAGCTCCGCATCGAGCGCGAACAGGTTGAACTGCGAAGTGACCAGCGCCTCCTGCGGCGAGTGCCCCTCCCACGGATCGAGGCCACTCCAGCCGAGCCCCCTGTCGGGCCCGAAGCCCAAGTTGTTCTTGCCCGGGCCGTAGACCACGTCGACATAGTGCTGGATCGGGAAGCTGCTCGCGCGCCCCGTGAGCGCGGCGTTGTAGGGCAGCGTGAGCGCGCCCACCGCGGCGGCGCTCGCCACGAGGGCGAGCAGCGGGGCGAGCTTCAGTCGCGTGCCTCCGAACCCGATGGCCCACAGCCCGAGCGCTCCCGCGACGATCAGAGCGTCGAGCGGCCGGATCAGCGCGATCACGCCGAGCGCCGCGCCGCCCGCGATGCACGCGCCCACGCCCTGCGTACGCCGCGCGCGCGCCACGCCGAGCGCCGCGACCAAAGCGCACAGCAGCGTGAGTGCGTGTGTCATGAAGCTCATGTTCAGGAATGTGAACCACGGGCTCGTCGCGAGCAACACGGTTCCAACGCGCGCCGAGCGTCGATCAACCAGCTCGCGCAGGAGCAAGTAGCCCACCAGCACGCTCGCCGCGCCGAGCAGTGGGTTGACGAGCCAAGGAACGCCCAGCCGCACGCCGAGCGCGAGCACCAGCGGCCAGCCCGGCGGAACGGGGCAGTACCACTTGCCCTGGTCGAGCAGCATCAAGTCGAGGTCGAAGGCCGCCGGCACACTCGGCGGCGCGAGCCACAGCTCTCCGGCCGCGAGGTAGCGCGCATGAAGGAGGTACACGATCTCGTCGGGCACATGCGGAGAGCGCTCGTACGCGAACACATTGCACGCCACCGCCAACGCGAACGCCGCACCCGCGCATGTCCACGCAAACCCATCGAGGCCGCCCGGATCGGGCGCGGTTGCGCCGCGCCGACCGAGGACGCGAGCGAGCCAGTCTTCGAGACGCGCGAGTGCAGCTTGCGGAAGCGACATCGCCACGAGCGCCAAGTTGCCGAGTGCGGCGAGGTGCAACGACGCAGCGGCGGCGAACTCGAGTAGCGAGCGCTCCGCGGGCCGCGAGATCTTCGCTGCGGCAAGCGCGAGCAACGCCACGAACGCCAGCGCGCGCCAGCCGACGAGCAGGCGTCCCACGAAGGCGCGGACCTCGCGCGCGCGCCGCCCCAGCGCGACGACGACGCACACGGTCTGCGCGAGCAGCACGACCACGGCCGCGGTCACGCTCGCGCGCTCGCCATCGAAGCGCAGGTGCTGGTATGTGACGGTCGGTCCGGCGACATACAGCGAGAGCGCCGCCGCCTGTCCCGCGATCGCGAGCGCAATCCAAAGGGCCGCGACGCGCCATGCGCGCGACAGGCCGACGACGACGAACACCGCCGCCGCGCTGAACCCCAGCCATGCCTGTCCCCCGCCCATGCCCTGCGCTCCACCCTACCGATCCGTGGTCCGCGCTTCGACGAGCGGGCGCCCTCGCACCCATGGCCGGAGCAGCGCGGCGGCGACCGGACCGCCATCGCCAGCTGCACGAACCACGCCCGGCAGGACGCGTCCGCCGCATGCCGAGCCAAGTCCCCGGTCGACCGAGCCGGTGCGCTCTTTCCAATCCCGAGCAGTCTCGCCAGCGCAGCGATCCGCAGCGCATGCCAGAGCCTGCGCGCACGCGCCTGCGCCGGTCGATAGGATCCGCCGACCGCCATGCGTTGGCTAGCCTCCGTCAAGGTCCGGCTGTTTCTCGTGTGCTGGATCGTCTACAGCGCGTTCTTCGCGACGAATGTCGTGCGCGAGCACTACCCGGCCTTCGCGCTCATCGAGCGCGGCGATTGGATCTGCGATCGCTACGAGGGCTTCCACGCGGACCTGTTCCGGCATGTCGACGGCCATGTCTACACCGGCAACAATGTCATGGGCTCGCTGATCGCCGTGCCGCCGCTCCTGGCCTTCGATCCGCTGCTCGACGCGCTCGAGGAGCGCTCGCAGAAAGAGCTCGCGGCGTCGGGCGGGGATGTCGACGCCACCTACGAGACGAAATATCCGCTGCGTCAGGCGCTCTTTCGCCGCGTCAAGCAGGCCGGACTCGACTTGCGCTTCGGCGCAGCGACCGCAGTCACATCCGCATTCTTGATGGCACCGCTGTGCGCGGGACTTGTCGTGCTCGTCTTCTCGACGCTGCTCGCCCGTGGCATCGCGCGCGAACGCGCGACTTGGCTCGCGTTCCTGTTCGCCTTCGCGACGCCCGTCTTCTATCGCTCGGCGCACCTCAATCACAATGTGTTCCTGATGCTGGCGCTGTTCGGCGCGTTCCTGCTCTTGTGGCCGCGCCCCGGCGAGAGCGAGCGACTCTCGACGGCGCGCCGCGCGTGGGCCGGCTTCCTGTGCGGCATGGCGATCGCGCTCGACTACGCGGGCGTCGTGCCGGCCGGAATGCTCGCGCTCTACTTCGTCGCTACGCGCGCGCGCGGCGCAGGCCTCGCCACCGCGCTGCGCGAGTGCGTGCCGTCCGTGCTGGCCGCCCTGCCGCCGATCCTGTTCCTGCTCGGCACGCAGTGGTCCATGTACGGCGATCCGTTCACGCCGGGCCAGATGGTGATGCCGCGACAGAACGAGTATGTCGACACGGGCGCGCGCGGAATCATGCTTCCGAGCGGCGAAGTGTTCCTGAAAAACCTCGTGAGCCCGAGCTGGGGACTCCTGCCGTTCGCTCCGCTGCTCGCATTCGCGTTCCTGCCCGGGCGCGGCCTGCGCGAGGAAGAACGCGTACTGCCGCGCCGCGAGCGCGCGTGGGTCTGGGCTTTCACGCTCGCGTTCTTCCTCTTCTGCGCGATGAACATCTACTCGCTGCTGCAATTCAACACGGGCTTCCGCTACCTGCTGCCCGTCGTGCCCTTCCTGTTCCTGCTCGCCGCCGACCAGCTCGCGCGGCTCGAGCGCCGCTGGCTCGCGGCCTTGAGCATCGCGGTGGTGCTGCACGCCACCGTGCTCTCGATGACGCGCGAAGTGAGCGACACCGAGAACGACCTGCGACGCCTCGCCGTGGCGCTCGACAGGCCATCGATCGCGCTCGACGGCTACTGGGAAGTGCTGTTCACGCAGGCGCCGGTCCCGGCCTCGTTCGTGCGCATCGTGAACGAAGGGCCGCAATTACCGTGGCTGACGGTGCTGCGCCAGACGAGCCCGCAGGCGCCGTGGCTCGGAAGTCCTTTCCTCGCGCTGGGCATCGTGGTGGCGATCGCGGTACTCTGCGCGGGGCTCTGGCGATCCGGGGCTGCGCTCGAGCGGCGCTAGCGTCCGACGGGGCTAGACTTCCAGAGTCCCCGCACCTCTCATGTCGTCGCCGCAGCCCAAGGTCCGCCTCGTCATCCCCTGTCTGAACGAGGTTCAGCAGCTCGAGTGGTCGGTCGAGAGTTGCCGCAAGTTCCTGAAGGAGAGCTTTCCCTACCGCTGGGAAGTGTTCGTCGCGGACAACGGCTCGAAGGACGGCACGGCGGAGCTCGCGGCGCGGCTAGCAGCCAAATATCCCGGTGAAGTCGGCTACTTCACGATTCCAGAGCGTGGGCGCGGGCGCGCGCTGCGCAAGGCGTGGCTCGAGTGCGATGCCGACATCGTCGCCTACACCGATGTCGATCTCTCGACCGAGCTCGAGGCGCTCACCGTGCTTTGTCGCGCGATCCACGAGCAGGGCTTCGACCTCGGCACGGGCTCGCGGCTGCTCCCAGAGTCGCGCATCGAGCGCGGCCTCAAGCGCGAGGTGATCAGCCGCTGCTATAACCTGTTCGTGAAGCTCATGCTCTTCACGCACTTCTCGGACGCGCAGTGCGGCTTCAAGGCCGCCTCGCGGCGCGCGGTCGACGCGCTCGCGCCGCAGGTCGAGGACCAAGGCTGGTTCTTCGACACCGAGCTGCTCGCGCTCGGCGAGAAACAGGGCTTCCGCATCGCCGACATCCCCGTGCGCTGGGTCGACGACGACGACAGCCGCGTCAAGATCGTCAGCACCGCCTGGCAAGACATCAAGGGCGTCTGGCGCCTGCGCAAGATGTTGTGGCGCAGCGGCCCCGGCCCGCGCGCCTAGCAAACCGCGCGAGCGACGACGCGCCGTTCGAAGTTTCGCTCGAGCGTAAGAGTTAAATTCATCCGGTGCCAGCGTTCCTCCCTTTTTGGAAACTTCGCGCTCGCCTTCCGTAGGAATCGTCACCACTGCCGCGGTGCCTCGCCCATGACCACGACATCCGCCCCCGTTGCCTCCTCCGACCTCGCCCGCACCGAGGAGTACATCCGCCGCGTGCGCGAGCGCGTCGGCACCGTCGTCGTCGGCCAAGATGTGGTCGTCGAGCGCCTGTTGATCGCGCTGTTCTCCGGCGGTCACCTGCTCCTTCAGGGCGTCCCGGGACTCGCCAAGACGCTGCTCGTCTCGACGCTCTCGAAGTCGATCGATCTGGGCTTCGCGCGCGTGCAGTTCACGATCGACCTGCTGCCCTCGGACATCCTCGGCAGCGAGGTGCTCGACCAGCGCACGAACGAGTTCCGCGTGCGCAAGGGTCCGACCTTCACCAACCTGCTGCTCGCCGACGAAATCAACCGCGCCGCGCCGAAGGTGCAGGGCGCGCTGCTCGAAGCGATGCAGGAGCGCAAGGTCACGATCGGAACGGAGACATTCCGCCTGCCCGCTCCGTTCCTCGTGATCGCGACGCAGAACCCCGTCGAGCAGGCCGGCACATTCGAGCTCCCCGAGGCGCAACTCGACCGCTTCATGCTGGTGCACCGCCTCGACTACCCGTCGGCGGACGAGGAGCGCGAGGTGCTGCGTCGCAACGCGGCGCTCGGCATCCAGCGCCAGGACAAGGGCGCGATCGTGCAGACGGAGTTCGATGTGCTCGACTCGCGCCCGGTCGGCTCGGTGAGCGAGATCGTCGCGGCGATGGAGGCGGTGAACTCGATCCATGTCAGCGACACCTTCATCGATCATGTCGTCGAGGTCGTGCACCGCACGCGCGCGCATCCCGATGTCGAGCTCGGCTGCAGCCCGCGCGCGGGTATCTCGCTCATCAAGGCCTCCCGCGCGAGAGCGCTGATGCACGGCCGCTCTTATGTGATCCCGGAGGACCTGTACGCGCTCGCCGAGGACGCGCTGCTGCACCGCATGCGCCTCAAGTACGGCTCGATCGCCGAGGGCAAGACCGGTCGTCAGGTCCTCGACGAGGTCCTGCGCTCGATGGGCGGCGAGGCGCGCGCCTGATGAGCGCGGGGGCGGGGGTCGATCCGGCGCTGCGCGCGCAGGAAGGCTATGTCGAGGAGCTCGCGACGCTCGATGCGCGGCAGTTCGCCATCGCGATTCGCAAGCTCGCCGACAGCCTGTCCTACGGCATCGACAAGTCGCCGTACTTGGGCAGCGGCACCGAGTATGTGCAGTCGCGGCCCTACCAATGGGGCGATTCGATCCGCTCGATCGACTGGCGCGTCACGGCGCGCACGCGCAAGCCGTATGTCAAGGAGTACGAGGCACCGAAGAGCACGCCCTGCTACCTGTTCCTCGACACATCCGCCTCGATGACGATCGCTTCGGGGCGCGCGAGCAAGTACGAGCTCGCGCTGTACATCGCGGGCGGGCTGGCGCTCGCGTGCCTCGATCGCGTCAGCCCGGTCGGCGTGATCGGCGCGGGCGAGCGCACGATGCGCGTCGAGCCGAGCCTTTCGCGGGCACGCGTCATGCAGTGGCTGCACGAACTGCGCAGGCATCGCTTCGACGAGCGCACCACGCTCGCGCAGCGCATGCGCGAGGTGCTGCCGACCCTCGGACAGCGCTCGCTACTGATCGTGCTGTCGGACCTGCACGACGAGGGCGCGTTCAAGGCGCTGCAGCTCGCGGGTCACACGCACGACTGCGTCGCGCTCCAGCTCGTCGACGCGGCGGAGTCGGGCCTGCGCGGCGCCGGGTTCCTGCGGGCGCGCGAGGCTGAAACGGGCCGCGAATTCGTCACTACTGGCCGCGCCGCGTGGAGTGATCCGCGCGAGATCGCGAGCGCGCTCGTGCGCTCGGGCGTCGACTGCCTCACTCTGCGCGCGGGCGAACCGTGCGCGGCGAAGCTGCGCGAGATGTTCAAGAGCCGCGGCGGTGCCGCGCGAGGCACACGATGAGGCTCCAAGTCGCAGCGTGCGCCCTTGTGCTCGGAATGCTGGGCGCTGCCGCATCGGCGACGGGCACCCACGGCGATTCGGCGCAGTGGCGTGGGCCGCAAGGCGAGGCGCAAGCGCCGCGCTCACCCTCGGGAACCCCGCCCTCGGTCGGGATGCCGGCACGCTGGAATGACATCGTGCTGAGCGGCACGGAGCTCGTCGCCGTATCCGCGGATCGCAAGGCCCCGCTCGCGCTGCGCATCGTGGCCGCGCGAGCGCACGGCGACGCGTTCCGCTACGACTTCGAGTACTGGGGCCTCGAGCCGGGCGCGCACGACCTGCGCTCGCTGCTGCAGCGCCGCGATGGCTCGTCGATCGCCGACCTGCCCGAGCTGCGCGTCGAGATCCGCAGCGTGCTCACGACCGAGGGCGCGCCACTGCCGAATGCGCCGCGTCCCGCGGAGTTGCCGAGCCTCGGTGGCTACACCACGCTGCTCGTCGCGGGCGCCGTCGTGTGGGTCGCGGGCCTCATCGCGTTGCTCGTTGTAAGACGACGCCGCCGCGCGGCCGAGCTCGCGACGCAGCCGCGCGTGCGCTCGCTCGCGGAACGCTTGCAGCCGCTCGTCGAACGCGCGATGCGCGGCGAGCTCGCGCGTGAAGAGCGCGCGCAGCTCGAGTTGTCGCTCGTCGCGCTCTGGCGCCGCCGGCTCGGACTCGAGGAGACGCGGCCCGCGGAGGTGCTCGTGCAGCTGCGCGCGCACCCCGAAGCGGGCCCGCTGCTCCAGAAGCTCGAGGAGTGGCTCCACCGCCCGGATGCGCGCGGTGCGGCGGAGATTCCGGCCCTGCTCGCGCCGTATCGTGCGCTGCGCGAGGACGAGCTCGACGGCCCCAAAGGCGCGCGCTGATGGAAGCGCTCGCAGCGTTTCGCCATCCGTGGGTGCTGGTGCTGCTGGTGATTCCGGCGGCGCTGTGCCTGTGGGCGTGGCAGCGTCGCGGACGCGCGCTCGCGCTGCCGTTCGACCATGTGCCGCAGGCGCGGGACTCGCGCATGCGCTTTCTGCTGCGCGCCGCCGAGTGCCTGCCGGCGCTGGTGCTCGCGGGCGCGCTGTTCGTGCTCGCCGGACCGCAGTCGTGGGCCGAGCCGCGCTCGAAGCGCGCGCTGACGAACATCCAGTTCTGCGTCGATGTCTCGGGCAGCATGACAGCGCAGTTCGGCTCAGGAGATCGCTACGACGCGGCCATGGTCGCGATCAACTCGTTCCTCGAGCGCCGCGACGGCGACGCGTTCGGACTGACCTTCTTCGGCAACAATGTGCTGCACTGGGTGCCGCTCACCAACGACATCTCGGCCTTCCGCTGCGCGCCGCCGTTCATGCACCCGCGCAACTTGCCGAGCTGGTTCGGCGGAACGGAGATCGGCAAGGCCCTGCGCGCGTGCCGCAAGGTTCTGGCCGAGCGCCCCGACGGCGATCGGATGATCGTGCTCGTGAGCGACGGCTACAGCTCGGACCTCTCGGACGGAGCTGACGAGGAGATCGCGCGCGAGATGCGCGCCGATGGCATCGCCGTATTCAGCGTGCACATCGCCGAGGGCGCGATTCCCGAGGAAGTCGTGCGCATCGCCACGCTGACGGGCGGCGAGGCATTCAAGCCCGAGGACGAGGGCGGACTCGATTCGATCTTTGCGCGCATCGACACGATGGCGAAGGCGAAGCTCGAGAAGAGTCAGGCCGAGGCCTCCGATGACTATGTGGCATGGTGTCTCGCGGGCCTCGGCGCGTTGCTCGCGCTGCTGCTCGCCAGCTTCGGGCTGAGGTATACGCCGTGGTGACGCTCGAGCACCTGAGCGAGTCGCTCCCGCAGTGGTGCGCGGCGATCGCGCTGGCACTCGCGGCGCTCGCCGAGTGGCTGCATGCGCGGCGTGTCGCGCGCGTGGCGCGACTCGCCTTCGGACCGCTGGAGCGGCCGACCGCTTGGGCACTCGCGGCACCGTGGCTGCGGGCACTTGCGGCAGCGGCCGTGGCGTGGGGCATGGCGACTCTGTGCACGATCCCGCCGCGCGCGCACTCGGGCGACGCCGCGCTCGCCCGCCGCATCGACGATCCGCGCCATGTGCTGATGGTCCTCGACGTCAGCCCGAGCATGCGCCTCGTCGACGCCGGCAAGGACGGAAAGCAGAGCCGCATGCAGCGCGCTCGCGATGTGATGGAGTCGTTCTTCGACCGCGTGCCGTTCGCGCAGACGCGCGTGAGCGTGATCGCCGTGTACTCCGGCGCCAAGCCGGTCGTGATCGACACGAGCGACTTCGAGGTCGTGCGCAACATCCTCGGCGACCTGCCGATGCACCACGCCTTCAAGGCGGGCAAGACCGAGCTCTTCGCGGGCCTCGAAGAAGCGGCCAAGGTCGCCAAGGACTGGAACCCGCGCTCGACGACGCTCGTGGTCGTGAGCGACGGCGACACGGTGCCCGCGACGGGCATGCCGCGCATGCCGGCCTCGATCTACCGCACGCTGGTGGTCGGCGTCGGCGATCCGCAGACGGGGCGCTTCATCGACGGTCGGCACTCGCGGCAGGATGTGGCGATGCTCAAGCAGATCGCCGCGCGCCTGGGCGGCGTGTTCCACAACGCCAACGAGCTCCAGATCTCGTCGCTGGCGATCCAAGAGTCCTTCGCCAGCGACGATGAGGGGCCTTTCGAGCGACTCTCGCGGCGCGAGTACGCGCTGCTCGCGCTCGGGCTCGGCGCGGGGCTCCTGGCCCTACTGCCGCTGGCACTGCAGCTGGCGGGAACCCGCTGGCGGCCGGGTGCGGACGCCCGCGGCACGGCGGTGCGGGGCGAGGCCGAGAAAAAGTCACACGCCGCGGCCGCTCCGGCTGGGCTAGCATGAAAGCGCGCGCCGACTTGGCTCGCGGGAGGTTCGAGACCCTATGAGAAAGCTTCTGATCTTCGCTTGGCTGCTCCTGCCGGTCGGGGCGGCGGCCTACCACTACGGGCCCGGGCAAGAGTGCCTGCGCGAGGACGCTGCGGCCGAGCAGGTCGCGCTCGCTCGAGCGCATGTGCGCGAAGCGCTCGAGGTCGCGGCCACGGAAGGTGATGCGGCCGCGCGCGGACTGTGGTCCGAGGCCGAGCGCACGCTCTCCGAGGCGATCGCGGCGTTGCCCGCGGAGCATGTCTCGGAGCTGCGCCGCCTGCGGCTCGAGCGCGCCAAGGCGCAGATGTTCATCTCGAAGCTGCCCGACGCACGCCGCGAGCTCGAGAGCTTGCTCGGCGAGCTGGAGGCCGACGCCAGCGCGGACTCCGCGCTGGTGCTCGACACCCGCGACGCGCTCGCCAACGCGCAGTACTACACGACGTGGCTGCTGCGCCTCGAAGGCGCGGCGCCCGAGGAGTGGGAGCGCGAGATCGATGCGTCGCGCCAGAACTACAAGCTCGTGGCCGAGATGCTGGCCGCGGGCGACGACGCCGAGGGCGCGGCGCGCGCGCAGGAGAGCCTCGAGTCCTCCATTCGCCTCGCGCGCATGGACATCAAGGACCTGCAGGGGCTCCCGCTGCCCTCGCAGTGAAAGGGCTGTGGATCGGGCCGCGGTCGCGGTTCCAAGAGCCAGAGCAAGGGACAGAAGCCTTCCGACGCGCGCGGCGCAGGCTCCGGCCCGCCGCCCGACGGCGCGGGCTCCTAGGCGTTGATCCTGCGCGGCCCGCACGGGCGGGTCGCGCAGCAAGGGTCCGTTCACAGCTTCGTATTCGCGCACGCGCAGTGCGTGCGCAGTGCCGCCACCCGCGCGGCCTTGGATGGAGAAGAGGATGCAGCTTCGACTCGTGGCGCGCGCCTTGGCGGCGGCGCTCCTGTGTGCTTCCGCGGCCCGTGCCCAGCAGGTGATCGACCTCGGTGAGCTCGGCTACGCAGAGGTCCAAGCCAGCGGCTTCGCGGAGTTCTCCGAGGGCGATGAGGCCCCGGAGCCGGTCGACCAGAGCGAGGCGAAGCAGACTGAGAAACCGGGCCCGCGCACGCAGAAGCTGCGGCAACTCAACTACGACCGCCGCCCCTCCGCGATCCTCGCGGCCTGGGCCAAGGCGCGCGAAACGGAGGTCGAGGCCTCTGGCGGCAGCGGTGAGGTCAAGACCTCCGCGCTCGAGGGAGAGCCGGCGGCTGGCACCTTTGGTGGCGCGATCATGGTTTCGTCGGGCCCCGGCACCACCATCGTCTCATCGGGTACGACAGGTGCCATCTTGGTGAGCGGCGTCGGCACCGCGGTTCCGCTGACGCTGGTGCCACCGTCGGGGAGCGGCAGCATCGCGGCGAGTTCGACCACGCCTGCGATCTCGATCGGCGCCACTTCCGTCCCGGCGACGAACATGGCGGTCGCCGCAGTGCCCGCCGGCGAAGCGCCCGCGGAGGAGGCCGCGGCCGAGGCGGCCCCCGCCGGCGCGGACGAAGCCGCGAAAGCGGCCAAGGCGAAAGAGGAGAGCGCGCGTCGCGCCGCCGAGCAGAAGGCGATCGAAGCGGAGCTCAAGCAATTCCAGCGCGACGTCACGCTGGGCCAGTGGACCTCCGTGAAGGACGCGCTCGCGCGCTGGCAGGAGGACGAGCAGAAAGCCGGCTATGAGCAGCTGCTCAAGTCCCTGCAGGAGGGACCGCGCGAGCGCGCGCAGGTGCCTCCGCAGGGGCAGCAATACATCGAGAAGAACCAGTTCTCCCCCGCCGATGTACTCGGGCTCGCGGCCGCGTGCCCGCGCACGCTGGGCGACAAGGAACTGGCGGCGCTCGGGGCACTGCTCACGCAGGCGCTCGAGCAGGGCCACCAGATGTCGAGCTTCGTGGCGCTCGTGAGCGCGCGCATCGACGAGCCGGGCTTCGCGGTGAATCGACGCCAGATGGCGCGCATTCTCGTCGGCGCCGGGCGCCCCGAGGAGCTCGAGCCGTTCGTCCCGACGCTGGAGGAAGCGCTCGAGCGCGGCGATCGCGAGGGCCTGAACCTGATTTCGCGCTTGTGCCTCGCACGGCACGCGAAGGAGGCGAGCACGACTTGGCTCGAGCGCGCGTGGAACGCGACGCAGGCCGTGCTGGCGGTCGGCGAAGTCAGCGAGAGCGCGAAGAACGAGGCCATCACGCGAGCGGTCGAGCTCGCGCCGAAGCTGCGCGCGGAGCTCGGCGCCGCGTGGCTCGACGAGAGCTTCACGGCGCGCCCCGAGCGTGGCATGGAGATCCTCGCCGCGATCGGTTCGAGCGCGTCGAAGGCGCTCTCGATGGCCCCCACCGATGCGACGCGCCGCGAGCGCTTGCTCGAGCTGCAGTCGACAGCCGCCAAGGCGCTGCTGCGCGCGGCGCCCGAGCTCGCGACCAGCTGGCAGCCGCAGCTCTCGCTGTTCGCCTCCAACTGGCTGCGCGAAGCGCTCCACAGCTACTCGAACGACACCTCGACCTCGCTCGGGCCCCAGATGCGCCGCGACATGTACGGCAACTTCTTCTACTTCGACATGGAGGAAGAGCAGGGCGGCTGGAACGGCCGAGGGGGCGCTGCCGCGATCAAGACGGGCAAGGTGCTCGAGGCGCGCCCGAGCGACGCTTGGGTCGAGCTGGTCGAGCCGACCTTGCGCCCGCGCCTGCGGATGGCTTACGCGCAGCTGTTCCTGAAGGTCGGCGAAGAGACCGACGCGTTCCCGTACATCGAGGCGCTCGCGCAGACCGATCCGATCCCGGCCAAGTCGCTCGTCGACGAGTTCCTGCGCGTGTGGGCGCGCAAGCACGACCCCAACCAGTCGCAGGGCCGCTCGAATCCCTACATCTACATGTACGGCTTCGACCAGCGCGCCAACGCGATCCCGCTGACACGCTCGAAGCAGGAGCGCGCGCTCTCCGATCTGGCCGAGTGGGTCGGTCGCTTGCGCGCGCTCGATGTCGAGGTCGACCAGAAGCTCGTGGCCGCTGCCTTCCGCGCCGCGCACAGCCAAGCCGAGATCTACCGCCTCGAGACACTCGAGCGCATCTTCGGCTCGGTCGATGCCCTCGATCCGGAGACGCTCGCGGAGCTCGTCGGCGCGATGCGCACCAACCTCGTCGGCGTGTGGCGCGACCCGGCGCTGCAGAAGGACAAGAACACGCAGCGCAAGCAGAAGGACATCGAGCAGGAAGTGCTGCGCGGCTACGGCCTCGCGCGAGCGACGCTCGATCGGGCGCTCGCAAAACACGCCGACGAATGGCAGCTGTGGAGCGTGCTCGGCGCGCTCGAGCACGACGAGAACCAGTTCCGCTACGAGCTCAAGAAGGACGCGGAGTACTCGTCGCGCCGTGGCAAGGCGTTCGAGACCTTCGCGCGCGCGGCCGACCTGTATGCGCGCTCGCGGGCGACGACGGAGCCCGCGAAGGACACGACACGCCTGCACGAGACTTGGTTCTATGCGGCGCTCGGCGCGAGCGACCTGAACCGCATCGACGCCAAGACGCAGCTCGCGACGGCACAGATCGCGCGCATCAAGGCCGCGCTCGACGCGCTGCCGCCCGAGCGCGTCGAGCGCCACATCGAGATGTTCGGCAACTCGCTCACGACGCGCATCGGCAGCTGCAATCCGGCCGTGAAGTCGCGCTATGTGCGCCAAGGTCTCGCCATCACCGGCGAGACCAAGATCACGCGCGACCTGCAGCAGCTCGCGAGCTACTACGGCGATCTCGTGACCGAGATCCGGCTCATTACCGAGGTCGACGGCCCGAGCGAAGTCGGCCACCGCGCGCCCTTCGGCCTGCGCATCGACCTGCGCCACACGGTCGAAATCGAGCGCGAGTCCGGCGGCTTCGGCAAGTACCTGCAGAACCAGAACAGCGGCACCTTCGCGTGGAACTACGGTCGTCCGCTCGAGGACTACCGCGACAAGTTCGAGGAAGGCCTGCGCGAGCGGCTGAAGGAGCGCTTCGAAGTGCTCTCGCTCACTTTCAACCAGCCCGAAGCTCGCTCGCAGCCCGGCGCGCAGGACGGCTGGCGCGTGACGCCCTATGCCTATGCGCTGCTGCAGCCGCGCGGACCCGAGGTGGACCGCATCCCGCCGCTGTCGCTCGACCTCGACTTCCTCGACACCAGCGGCTACTGCGTGCTGCCGATCGAGTCCAGCGAGCTCCTGATCGACGCGCGCGGCGAGCGCGGCGCGAGCCGCCCCTTCGAGCGCCTCGCGCTGGTGCAGACGCTGGACGAGCGGCAGGCGAAGACCGGCAAGCTCGTGCTCGAGATCAAGGCCACGGCCGCGGGCCTCGTGCCGACGCTCGACGAGCTCGTCACGCTGGCGCCCGAGGGCTTCGAGGTCGCCTCGAAGGACGAGCGGCCCGTGTCCGTGTCGAAGTTCGACGAGGACGGTCGCAGCGTGCTCTCGGAGCGCCTCTGGACGGTCGTGTTCCGGGGGCGCGAGGGACTCGCACAGCTCCCGGAGACATTCGCGTTCGCCGTTCCGAAGGTCGAGGTCGCCTCGAGCGAGCACTTCCGCTATGTCGACGCCGACCTCGCGTCCGTCGACCCCATCGTCGAGCTCGAATACGACTACGGCGAGCGGAGCCCACGCTGGCCGTGGTGGCTCGGCGGAGCCCTCCTGATCGGCGCACTGGCATGGCTCGCGCGGCGCTCGCGCCCCGCCGCGACCGCCGCGGTCTCGAGCGGCCGTTCGATCCCCGAGCCGCTGACGCCGTTCAGCGCGCTCGGATTCCTGCGCGAAGTGCACGACGAGGGCGGACTCGAAGAGGCACGCCAGCGCGAGCTGTCGGCGGAGATCGCACGGCTGGAGCAGGCCTACTTCGACTCGTCGGATTCGGGCGAGCGCCCGGATCTCGCCGATGTCGCGCGCAAGTGGGCCGCGGCCGCCCGCTGAACCGGCGCGTCGGAGGTCGGGCCCGCGGGGATGCGCTCGAACGGGCGCGTCCCCGCTGCGCTTTCAGGCCGGTCGCAGCATGCGGCGCAGCGCGTGCGAGAGCGTCTCGAGACTGAACGGCTTGTAGAGCTGGGCCGTGAAGCGCAGCTGCGCAAACACCTGCGGGTCGGCTTTTTCCGCGTAGCCGCTGGCGAGCACCACCGGCAGGTCCGGGCGACGACGGCGAATCTCGCGCGCGAGCTCGATGCCGTCCATCCCCGGCATGTGCAGGTCGGTGATCACGCCAGCCAGGGGAATCGAGGTGTCCTCGAGTATCTCGAGCGCGCCGCGGCCGTCCTGGGCAGTACGCACGCGCAAGCCGATCGCGGTCAGGATCTGGCGGAAGATGTCGCGCACCGCAGGCTCATCGTCGACGACGAGCAGCAGCTCTCCGGCGCCGTGGAATCCTTCGGCGGCTCGCGGGGCGGGCGCCTCAGAAGTGCGCTCAGGCTCGGCGTGGGCCGGCAGCAGCATGGTGAACGCCGAGCCCTTGCCGAGCTCCGACTGCACGCGCAGGAATCCGCCGTGGCTGCGCACGATGCCCATGGCGGTCGAGAGACCCAGTCCAGTGCCCAGTTCCGCGCTCTTGGTGCTGAAGAACGGCTCGAAGATGCGCTCGACGAGCTCGGGCGCGATGCCCTGGCCGGTGTCGTCCACGCAAACCTGCACATACTCGCCCGGCACGCCCTCGCCGTCCTGCCGGACATCTCCCGGAGTCAGCACCCTGCGTGTCACCACGACGCGCAGCTCGCCGCCCTGAGGCATGGCATCGCGCGCGTTGACGCACAGATTGAGCAGCACTTGGTGCAGCTGCGTCGAGTCCCCGAGGATCGAAGGCACGCCCGGATCGATTTCGAAGCTCGCGCGGATGTTCTTGGGGAAGGTGTTGCGGACGATGCGCTCGATCTCGGCGACCACGGCCGGCGGACGCAGCGAGACGCGCTTGCCATCGACGCCCTTGGCGAAGGTGAGCAGCTGCTGGATCATCGACGCGCCACGCCGCGCGCTCGACTCCATCACATCGATGAGGTCGCGCGAGTCGGGGTGGCGGTCGCGCATCAGGCCGCAGGCCAGCAGAATTGGCGCGAGCGCGTTGTTGATGTCGTGCGCGACGCCGCCGGCGAGCGTACCGATGCTCTCGAGCCTCTGCGCGCGCAGGCTGCGGCGCTGGGCCTCGCGGTGCTCGGTGATGTCCTGCCCGAGACCGACGACGCCCGTGACCTTGCCCTCGCGGTCGCGGCGCGTGCTGGTGTTGAGCAGGAACAGCAGCGCGCGGCCGTCCTTCGAGGCCACGGGCACCTCGACATTGGTGCTCTCGATGCCGTGGCGCGCGGCATCGAGCACATCGCGCACGGAGCGACGCTGACCGGGAGGCACGAGGTCGGCGAACGAGCGACCGAGCACCTCCGCGCGCGAGAAGCCGGTCAGGCGCTCGGCCGCGGCGTTCCACTCGTTGATGCCGCCTTGCATGTCCTCACCAAGAATTGGCGCGTTGGCTGTCTCGATCAGGTGACGCAGGTCGCGCGCGAGCGCTTCGGCGGCAGCTTCCGCCGTGCGGCAATCGTGGATGTCGACGCAGGCTCCGACAATCTCGACCGGATTGTCCTTCGCGTCGCGCATCAGCATGTAGTCGTCGTGCAGCCAACGATACTCGCCGCTCGGGAAGCGGAAGCGATACTCGAACGACGCAGTGCCGTGCGCGACGGCTCGCTCCATGAAGCCGTAGGCGCGAGCGGCGTCGTCGGGATGCAGGTGGTCGCGCCAGAAGTGCGGCTGGCTGAGGTAATCCTCAGCGGGATAGCCGAGTTGGCTCTCGATGTTCGGGCTGACGAATGTGCTGCGGAAATCTCCGCCAGCCTCGCACGAGAAGATCACGGCGGGCACCGAGGTCATCAGGTATCGCAGGCGCTCCTCGGCCGAGGCGAGCTTGCGGGCGCGTTCCTCGACGCGCAACTCGAGCTCGGCGTTGAGGCGCTGGAGCTCGGCTTCCGCGCGCACGCGCCGATCATTCTCGAGGAAAATCAGCAGGATCGCGGCCACGGCGAGGCCGAATTCCTCCTCGTCTTTGGTCCAGCGGCGCGCCTTCCCGATGTGCTCGCAGCACAAGACGCCGGCCACCGTCGCACCGATGTGCAGCGGCATGTCGATCATCGACGCGATGCCGAGCGGGCGCAGGTAGCCGTCGGCGAAGCTGCGCGTGGCGGGGTGCACGATCGCATCGTCGGCGCGCACGGGCACCAGCCCCTCGAGTGCCTCGAAGTAGGCGCGGTGATCGGTGCGGAAGAGTTCCATAGCCGTTCGACCGAGCGAGCGCCCATCCGACCACAGATGCTCGCAGGTGATGCGCGTATGGCCATCGTCGAAGAGCCACACGCTGGCGCGCCCGACACCGAGCGCCGTCGCGACCTGCTGTGTGACGAGCGCGAGGAACTCGCCGCGCTCGGACGCGGTGTTGCCGCGCAGAATCGAGAGCACCGAGTGGAACAGCTTGCGTTGCTCGCGCAGGCGCACGAGCGACGGCGCGCTGCGCTGCTCTGGACTCAGCTCGCGGAATACACCGCGCGTGACGAGCGGAATGCTGTCTTCGAACTGTACCGTGACCTTGCCCTCGAGGTGCACCGGCTCGCCGTCCTTGGTCTCGAGGATCACCTCCATCAGGCCGGTGTCCTCGCCGCTGATCAGCCGCTGCAGGTTGTGCATGCAGTGCTCGCGGCTCTCGGGGTGCATGATCTCGAAGATGCTTCGCCCGGCGACCTCCTCGAATGTGTAGCCGAGGCGCTCGAGCCAGGCCCTATTGACGAAGCGGATCGAGCCGTCCGGTAGGACGCTCTGGACGAGGTCGCTGATCCCGTCGAACAGGTCGCGGAGTTCCCGCTGGTTGAGCTCGGGCACTTGGGGGCAGGTGGGGTGATCGCTCACGAAGGCCGACGATTGTAACCCGAGCGTCCCTACGTGGCTCCGGGACCCCGGCGGGTGGTGCTAGCATCGTTTTGGATGGCTCCGTCCCCCTACGCCCGCGCCGCGGTCAGCGTCGTCTTCGCGGCGATGCTCGTGTCCGTCTGGCAGCTCGGGCGCGGCGATGGGCCGGTGACCGCCGAGCAAGGCTTTCGCCTGCGCGAGCGCGCGGCCGAGCTCGGCATCCGCTTCCGCCACCGCGAGACGACGCTCGACCCCAAGCTCGACAACGTCGCGCCGCATGTCTCTGGCATGGGCGCCGCCGTTTCGCTCGTCGACTTCGACAACGATGGCTGGACCGATCTGTACGCCACTTCGAGCCGCTTCGGTGCGCCCAACGCGCTGTATCGCAACGAGCGCGGCAGCTTCCGCGACATCGCCGCGGAGGTGGGTCTCGCCAACGTCAACCGCGAGGGCGAAGGCGTGTCGATGGGCTCGATCTGGGCCGACTACGACGGCGACGGCTTCGAGGACATGTTCCTCTACAAGTGGGGCCGCCAGCAGCTCTTCCGCAACCGTGGCGACGGCACCTTCGAGGATGCGAGCGCGCGAGCCGGCGTGAGTCGCTGGATGAACTCGAACAGCGCTTGCTGGCTCGACTACGACCGCGACGGCTTCGTCGACCTGTACGTGGCAGGCTATTTCCGCGACGA
Organism: Planctomycetota bacterium; assembly: GCA_016872795.1. GTDB lineage: Bacteria > Planctomycetota > UBA1135 > UBA1135 > F1-120-MAGs118. The sequence goes on along the minus strand of VGYZ01000028.1, from coordinate 21,483 downwards.
CGTCGACATGTGGCACCTCTCCTCGACGCGCATCATGCAGGAGAGCTTCGAGTTCGCGCAGAACGGCGGACACAACGTGCTGTGGCGCAACCGCGGCGACGGCACGTTCGAAGACGTCACCGCGCGCACCGGCTGTGACAGCACGCGCTGGACGCTCGCAGTCGCCTCGGCGGACATGGACGCCGATGGTTTCGCGGACCTGTACCTCGCCAACGACTACGGGCCCGAGGAGCTCTTCCGCAACTTGGGCGGCGAGCGCTTCGAGCGCGTGACCGGCGCGGGCCTCGAGGAGTCGTCGAAGAGCGGCATGAGCGTCACGCTCGGCGACTTCGAGAACGACGGCACGTTTGGCGTGTACGTCACCAACATCTCGAACCCCGGCCACCTGTTTCAGGGCAACAACCTGCGCCGCAACCGGCTCGCGCGGAACGGCAAGCTCTACAACATCGCCGACGCATCGAGTAGCTCGTCGCGCGCGATCGTCGACTGCGGCTGGGCGTGGGGCGCGCAGTTTGGCGACCTCGACAACGACGGCCGGCTCGATCTGTTCGTCACCAACGGCTTCCTGTCGGCCTCGAAGGAGCGCGACTACTGGTATGGCATGAGCAAGGTCGCCGGCGGCGCGAGCGAGATCTTCGAGGATGCGACCTTCTGGGAGCCCATGGGCGACGCGAGCCTGTCGGGCTTCGAGCAGAGCCGCGTGCTGAAGAACCTCGGCGGCGGCCAGTTCCGCGATGTGGCGACGGCCGTCGGCGTGACGGACCTCGAGGACGGCCGCGCGGTCGCTTTTGGCGACTTGTCGAACCGCGGCGCGCTCGATGCGATCGTCGCCAACCAAAAGGGACCGCTGCAGGTCTACATGAACGAACCCGCCAGGGGACGCAACTGGATCCAGCTGCGCCTGCGCGGACGCGGCGCCAACACCTCTGCCATCGGCGCCGTGGTCGAGCTGCGCTTCGCCGGAGTGGTGCAAGCGCAGTGCGTGCAGGCTGGCAGCGGCTTCTGCGCCCAAAACGACCGGCGCCTGCATTTCGGTCTGGGCGAGGCCACCGTGATCGAGTCGGTCCGCGTACGCTGGAGTTCAGGGCAGGTGCAGCAGATCGCTGCGCTCGAGCCCGGCCGCCTGCACATGATCGAGGAGCCTGCGCCGTGACATCCGCAACCTCGACGGTGCCCATCGGCCCCGCCCATCCGCGCGGGTTCTGGGCCGGTGTGAAGCCCCAGCACATGGTCAGCGCGCTCGTGACGCTGTTCCTCGTGCTCGGCCAGTGGCGCTTCCAGATCATCAAAAGCTATCCGCTCACCGGCATCGAGTTCATCGACGACTACGCCGTGCTGATCGTCTCGCTCTCGACGGCCATGGGCTTCGAGGCGCTGCTCTCGCGCTGGCTGCGCGGCGAGTGGCCGAGCGTGCTGTCGGCCTACATCGCGGGCAATTCCGTGGTGATCCTGCTCAAGCCGCAAGGCGGGCTGTGGCCGTACTTCCTCGCCTCGGCGATCGCGATTACGTCGAAGTATGTGCTCATGTACCGCGGCCGCCACCTGTGGAACCCGACCAACTTCGCGATCAGCTTCATGCTGCTCGCGGCCCCGACCTCGATCACCATCCTCGGCCACGAGTGGGGCAACGAGCTGTGGACGGTCGGCCTGATCTGGAGCATCGGCCTCGTCGTCGTGAAGCGCGCGAAGCTGCTGCACATCACCTTCACGTACCTCGTGAGCTTCTGCCTGCTCGCGCTCCTGCGCTGCGCGATCACAGGCTCGCATCCGCTGACCGAGCTCGCCCCGGTCACCGGCCCGATGTACCAGATGCTGATGTTCTTCATGCTCACCGACCCGCGCACGACGGTGAGCTCGCGCTCGGGCCGCATCCGCGTCGTGATCCTGATCGCGCTGATGGAGTGCGCGCTGCGCCTCGCCAATGACTTCCACATGGCGTGGGCCGCGCCGTTCAACACCGCGCCGGCGATCTTCGCACTCGCACTGGTCGGTCCGATCGCGCTGGCGCTCGATCTGCGCCGCAAGGCGAGCGCCTGAGCGCGCCTCAGAGCTCGATCACCACGCGCTCGTCCTCCCCGGCCAGCGCTTCGCCCAGCGCCACGCCGGCGCTGTCCAACACCCGCACACGCGTCCCGCGCGGCACCCGCACCCACCACGGTGAGTCGAGCGGAATCGACACGGGTGAGGTGCGCTGAACCCCGTTGGGCAAGAGCATCTCGATCTCCACCTGCCGCGCGTCCTCGACACGCGTGCGCAGGTAGACGCCCACGCTGCGAGACTCCATGTCGAGCGAGAGCTCGCCTTCGCCTGCGATCGCGGTCACGACGCGATCCGCTCCGAGCCCTTCGAGGTCATCGCGCCAGCGCAGCTCGTAGGGCAGACCCGGGACGAGGCCGTCGAAACGGAACGCACCATCGTCCCCCGAACGCTCGCTCGGCATCGGCCACTCGAACTGCTCGTTCCTCCACGCCAGCGTGAAGGGACCGACCTCGAGGTCGCGCGCGCGGCTGCGGCGGCCGAGCGGCGAAGCCGTGAACGAGGCGATGTGCGGCTGGTTCCCGGAGAACAGGCGACCCGCGATCGTCGCGCCGCGCTCGAGCTCGAGCAGCGCGAGGCTCGCGCGCGCGGGCAGGCGCAGGGTGCGCGGTCGCAAGCCCGTGGCGCACGCCACTAGCAGGACCGGCTCCGCGCAGGGCAGCGCGAGCTCGACGCGCGCCCGACCCTCCACGCGAGCGCTCCACACCGCTAGTTCGTCGCCGGGACGCTCACCGCGCAGGGTGAGCGCGACCACTATCACCTCCCGCGGGTCGCCCGGCGGCAGCACGACCGTGATCTCCGGCTTGCAGAGCGCGGCAAGTTCGAACTCCACAGGTACGACGAGCTCGCCGCCGCGCTCGAGGTCCGCGCGAGTGAAGGGCACGCCGATCACGCGCTCGATCGGCAGGCGCGAGCCGGACGAGAGCTGCATATGGAGCTCGGCGAGCACCGACTCCTCCTCGGGGCGAAAGCAGTGACTCACTTCGGCGCGGAACGAACCATCGGGCTCGACATAGGTCCACGCGGCCATGGATGTCGCGGCTCCGTGGTGACCGAGTTCGCCGAGCCTCGGGCGCACGATGACGACGGGCCGACTCTCCTCCCCCCGCGCTCCGTCGACACGGCCCGCGACAAAGACGCGTGCCCAGCGCGGGCGAGCGACCGGGTCGCGCCGCTCCTCGTCTGTCGGTGCATCCGCGATGCGAGCATCGACCGGCGGCGGCGGCGTGTCGAGGACTCCGCTCGACTCTGGATTGCTCGCCGTCGGTCCCGGCGAGTTCGCGACATCGCCGCGCTCCGCCTCCGCGCGCCAAAGGATGAGCAGCAGCACGACGAGCGCACACGCAAGCGCGATCCCGCGGAGCAGCCACTGCGAACGAGCCTTCGTCACGCGCTAGGGAATAGCACGCAGAGCACATTTCTTCACGCTTGCGCGTCGCACCATCGGCGCGCGATGCGATCGGCGTTGGCCATCAGCGTGAAAGTGAGGTTTTTCGCGGGAAGGAACGGGAATGTGGTGCCGTCGGCAAAGTACAGGCCCCGCACATCGTGGCTCTCTCCGTCCGGCGAGGTCGTGAGCCGGCGCGGCTCGGCGCTCATCGGCAGTGTGCCGGCGTAGTGGACGCTCGCTCCCATCGGGCGCATGTGGGCCATGCCGGGGGGCACGATGCAGCCCAACCGCGAGAGCGCCTTGCGCACGCTGCGCAGCGCCGTGCGCATGCGCTCGGGCTCCTCGCGCGAGGGCTCGTAGCGCGCGAGCAGGCGCGTGCCCTCGCTGTCCGCCTCGAGCGCGAGCTGGCACTCAGGCCGCCGATCGTCGTGGAAGTTCACATTCAGGATTCCGAGCGCGGCGTGCGCATTGCGGAAGATCCACAGCGCGCTCTTCAGGTCCAGCGGCACGCTCTGCACGATCGGATGCACCAGCGCAGTTTTGAGCGTCGTCACGAGGCCGTGCACATAGTGGCGCGGATCGTCGCGCTCGAGCCCCAGCGCGAGCTGGTGGTACTGGTACGAATCCGGCTCGTAGCGCCGCCGCAGCATCGCGAGGTTGATGAACGGCACAAGCACTTGGCGATTGTCCATCAGTCCCTCGAGCACGGGCGCGCTGCCCCCGTGGGCGCGCAGCGAATCGAGGAACAGCTTGCTCGACGCAAGCGTGCCTGCAGCCAGCACGATGTCGCTCGCCTCGATGGCTTCCGAACGACCGGTCGCGAGCTCGACCACATGCAGCTTGCGCGCTCGATTGGCTGCGTCGATCTCGATGCGGGTAGCGAAGCGTCCGGAGAGGTACATGAAGCGCTCGTGGTGCAGCAGCACACGCAGCGTGAGCGACGGCGTGTAGAGCGCCTCGCGCGGGCAGCTCCACAGGCAACGCCCGAGGTTCGTGCAGCCGTGTCGCGCGTCGCGCTCATCCGCGCGCACAGCGGCTCGCGTACGCCCCATCCACACGCTCAAGTCCGTGTTGAGGCGTGAGCGCTCGCGTGCATAGCGCTCGAGCAAGACGCGCGAGTGCGCGTCGAGCGGCAGCGACGGAGCCAGATGGTCGTGCACCGGCGTGAAGCGCGAAAGATCGTCGTCCGTGCCGCTGACGCCGATGCGACCCGCGACGGTGCCGTAGCTCGCCTGCAGCTCGCGAGGCTCGATCGGGAAATCGCGCAGCTCGCGCTCATGAAACGGGAAGGCACCACCTGTCCACGACTCGGCGAGGCCTCCGCGCGCAAAGCTCGTGAGCGGGTCGAAGCCTCGCGCTTGCGCGCGAAATCGGTCGAGCGGCGCGAAGATGTAGCTCTTGTGGGGCGGAAAACCGTAGTACTCGCCCTTCGCTCCTGGGAAGAGGACGCCCTCGAAGCGCGCGCCGAGGAAGTAGCCCGCAGGATCCGCGTGCTCGCGCTTGAAGCGCGCGAAGCTCGTCTCCGGGAGGACCGGTGCGGGCGCCGTGCGGCCGACATCGACCAGCGTGACATGCGCGCCGCGCTCGAGCGCGGTCTGAGCGAAGTGGACACCGCTGGCGCCCGATCCGACGACGACGACGCGCCTCATCGCGCGCCCCCTGCGAGCGACGCGAGCCAGAGCGGCAGGCTCAGGAGCGAGCCCAAGAGCAGCGCAGCGAGGAATACGAGCCCCAGCCACGCCATGCGCGCGAACATCGCCAGCACGGAGCTCCCCGTCGGAGTATCGAGTTCCTCGTCGTGCGGTGCGCGCACCTCGAGAATGGCGAGCAGCAGCACGAGCTTGCGGCGCAGCAGGCTGCTCGGCGTGAACACGCGCGCATGGGCATCGAGCGGACGCAGCAGGACCGGCATGCAGCGCCCGACGGCCACGACCGTGCGCTCGAAGTTCGTCGTTCCGGGCAGCTCGACCACACCAGCGTCGTGCGCCGCACGGTACTGCGCTCGCACATACTCGTCGCCAGCGCTGGCGCCGAGATAGCGCGCAAGCATGTCGCACTCACGCTCGAGCTCGACTCGCTCAGCCATACTTCAGCAGATCGTCGAGGATCGCGTCGACATTGCGCATCGAGCTCGCGAAACGCTCTTGGAGCGCGTTCGGTCCCGCGGTGCTGTCGTACACGAAGGAGTACAGCTGACCGGCGCTCATGGGCAGCAACGGCAGCGCCACTTTCTCCACGCGCTCGAGTATCGCGATCGCGCCCTTGCCCGGCAGCGGTAGGAAACGCGCGCTGCCGCGCTTGCGACGCTGAATGCGCCCGAGAAACTCGCGGAATGTGAGCACCTCGGGGCCACCGAGGTCGTACTCGCCGCGATCGAGCGTCGGATCCTGAAGCCACGCCTCGAGCCCGAGCGCGAGGTCGTCCGCGTGGATCGGCTGGATGCGCGCGCCGCCCCCACCGAACAGCGGAACCAAGGGCAGCGACGCGAGGCTCTCGAGGGAGTGCCAGACCTTCGCGCGACGGCTCATCACGATCGTCGGCCGCACGATGGCCCACTCGAGCCCGCTCGCGCGCACGAGCGCCTCGGCCTCGAGCTTCGAGCGCCCGTAGGGATACGCGTCGTGCTCGGGATAGTTCGCGGCGATGCTCGACACGAACAGGAAGCGTCGCACTCCAACGCGCTTGCAGGCCTCGAGCACGCTGCGTGTGCCTTCCACATTCACGCGCTCGAAGTCGCGCGCGCGCGCCTTGCCGGTGAGCGCCGCCATGTGCACGAACTCCGTGCAGCCCTCGAGCTCCGGCAGCCACGCTTCGGGCTCGGCGATCCGGCCGTGCACGGCGCGGATGGCGGACTCGGGAAACGCGCTCACGCTGCGCGAGAGTACGGTCACCGCGGGCATATTGCGGCCCGCCGAGCGCTTGTCGCCGGCGAGACGCTGCAGCAGGGCGCGTCCGACGATGCCCGTCGCTCCCGTCATGAAGATCTTGCGCGCCTCGCCCATGGCTGCGCCCGAGGATAGGCGAACCGCGCGGCGGGTTCGAGCCGCGCGGAGCCAACTGCGCCGTCACCCCGAGCGCGCCGCTCGGTTCCACTCTCTCTCGCGCGCCCCGGTGGCCCGCAAAGCCGCCTGCGACTAGCATCTGTGCCCCTCTAATCGCCCGCGATGCTCCTACCACTGCTCCTCGTGTCGTCCCTGCTCGCGCAGGCCCCCACTCCGGCCCCCAAGACCGCGCAGGTGACCCCGTTCACGGTCGCGCTCGAGGGAGCCCGCTCCGCGCTGGCCGCCAAGGACTTCGAGCGCGCGCGAGCGCAGCTTCTGCGCGCACTCGAGCGCGACTCGCGCTCAACGGCGGCGTGGGCCGTGCGCGCCGAGCTCGCCGCGGCCGCGGGCGACCGCGACGAGGAGCTCTACTCACTCCACACACAGCTGCGGCTCTCGATCGCCCAGAAGCTCCCCAAGGCGGCGCTCGAGCCGCTGCGAGCGCGCATCGTGGCTCTAGATCCGGTGGCCGCAGATCTGTTCGGCATGAACGCGCGCTTCATCGGCACGCTCGAACCGCTCGCAGCGGCCTACGAAAAGGACCTGCGCCCGCACTCCGCCATTCGGGTCCACAAGCTGATCCTCGCGATCGACCCGGAGTACGCGCCGTCGCAGCAGGCGATCGAGCGCATCGCTTCGCTGCCCGATCCGAGCCTGGCTGGCGACGCGAAGCCCAAGGATCTGCTCGCTGATGTGAGCGCCGAATGGATCGCGAAGTTCGACAGCGAGCACTCGAGCTGGGAAACACGCGCCAGCCTCGAGCGCGAGAACTACACGACCTACACGAACGCCGGCTACGAAGTGCTCGTGCGCTCCGCCGAGGCGATGGAGCAGATGAACCGCTTCTATCGCGTGTTCTTCCAATACGGCACGGAAGAGGATGGAAAGTCCGTCCCGCGCATCGATCTCAACATCTTCAAGCTGCGCGACGAGTACCTGAAGCTCGGACTCGGGCCTCCGGTCGAATGGTCGGGCGGTCACTTCACCGGCGGCGCGGTCGAAACCTATGTCGAGGGACAAGGCTTCGACGGCATGACCGGCACGCTGTTTCACGAAGCCGCGCACCAGTTCGTCTCGCTCGCGACGCGCGCGGCCGGCTGGCTGAACGAGGGGCTCGCGAGCTTCTTCGAGGGCTGTCGCATCCTGCCGAACGGCACGGTGCTGATGAACATGCCGGCCACGCATCGACTGTTCCCGCTCGCGGAGAACATGGAGCGCGGCTGGATGAGCGGACCGAACGACGGCATCGATCCCGCGAATCCCTCGAAGAGCGCGCCCGAGAAGGCGCCGACATTCCGCATCGTCGTCGAGAACCAGTACGCGTGGGGGCCGCCGTGGTACGCGCCCACTTGGGGCGTCGTGTTCTTCCTCTACAACTTCCAGGATCCGCTCGACGGTCGCTTCGTGTATCGCCGCGCGTTTCGGGAGTATGTGGATGCCTCGGGTGGCCTCGACGGAACGACCGCAGTCGCGAAGTTCGAGGAAGTCGTGCTCGGCCAGCCGCTGCCCCCGATCAAGGGCTTCGATCGCGAGGGCGCGCCCGACATTGCGCTGCCGAAGACCATCGACGAGCTCGATCCGCTGTGGAAAGCGTGGACGCTCGAGCTGCGCGACGAGCAGATCGGACGCATCGAGCGCGTGCGACCCTACCTGCGTTGGGCTCGCGCGGCGCTGCTTGCGAAGGATGACATCGCCGCCGCGGAGCACTTCGAGAAGGGCCTCGTCGCCAGTCCGCAGGACATCGAGCTGGCGCTGGAATTCGCGGATTTCCTCGCTGATCGCAAGAACACCGACCGCGCCGCGCGACTGGCGCTCGGCGCCCTGCGCGAGCTCGAGTCGCGCAAGCCCGTCGACGAGAAGGCCATCGAGCGCGTCGATCGCCTGCTCGGCAAGCTCGATCCCAAGCGGGCCAGCGTCGAGCGCGCGCAACGCGACCTCCTCGCTGCCGCGCAGGCCGTGATCGGGCGCTACGAACAGGCCAGCCGGCCGATGATGGTGATGGATCTGGCGTGGCGGCTCGGGCGCGATCTGGAGCAACCTGCGCTGTTCGAGTCGTACGAGCGCGCACTGCGCGCCAGCGGTCGCTCGCTCGCGCTCTGGGAGCTCGCCTACAACGAGAGCGATCTCGGGGGCTGGGACAGCGGTGGAAACACATCGTTCAAGGCCGCTGGCTCGTTTCTCGACGCAGCGTTCCGAGACTATGCGCCCGCCGAGTTCGACTACCAGATGCTCGCGCTGCAGCGTGTGACATCCGGAGACTACTCGCTCGAAGCGGATGTGCTTGCGCAGCGCGGCGACTGCAACTTCACGGGCCTCGTCTTCGGTCGCAAGGACGCGAGCAACTTCCACGCTTTGGTGCTCTTTCCTGGGGTGCCGCGTCAGACGGACAGCAGGGCGGCTGACAGCGCGTGGATCGACCTCGCTTCGTTCTATGGCGGCGGCACGACGAAGACTTGGCGCCACGTGCCCGTGGCCGCGGACACGGCGGCGGACGGACAGAGCGCGACGGCGCGCTGGCGCAAGCTGCGCATCGATGTCGCCGGCTCCCGCATCGACTGCTGGGTCGACGGGCAGCTGGTGGCGACGCACGAGTTCGCGTCGCGCGAGGTGCTCGCCGGCGAGATGGGCCTGCTGCAGGGACGCGGGCGCGCGCGCTTCAAGGATGTGCGCTTCCTCGCGCGCGATCCGCGCGATCCCGCGGGTCGGCTCGAGCGCGAGCTCCGCATGGAGAAGCTGCGCGCATCGGGCGACGAGGCCGTGGCAGGGAGCTACTCAGGCCTCGTGCCGCCCTTCCCGGAGGTCGCGCGCTGGGCTCGCGAACCGCGCTCGAATTGGTCTGAGGCCGGGTTGGTCCCGCAACTCCTCGTCCTGTGGTCGATCGAGCAGAACGAGCTCATCCCGCTGCACGAGTGGCTGCGCGATCTCGACGCGCGCTACGGCAAGGTCGGTCTACGCATCGTCTCGATCTCGTCCCCCAACGACGACGGCAAGTTGGAGTCGTACCTGCGCGAGCATCCGTTCCCCGGCTCCGTCGGGGTGGATCGGCGCGAAGGCACGGGCCTCGGCCTCACGCAGAAGCGTTTCTTCATCGAGCGCTTCAACCTGCCGCGCTTGCTCCTCTTGGACATCGACGGCAAGGTCGTCTGGGAAGGCGATCCGGGCTTCAAGATCGGCGACCGCTGGGCCGCCGGCGTGGAGAGCTACCTCGACGCTCCCCTCGCCGAGCTCGTCAAGACACGCAAGCTCGACATTCTGCGCGAGTGGCTCGATGGCTGGACTTCGGCCGGTGCGGCGGAGCTGGCGGCCGGGGAGCTCGAGAAGGCTTGGCCGCGCATGCAGGCCGCCAAGGAGCTCGACGGCCAGCTCGTTCCTGCCGCAGTCGATGTACAGCGCAAGCTCGCGGCGCTCGAAGCCGTGTTCGCAGACCTGCCGAGGGAAGGAGCGCGCCTCGAGAAGGAGGGGCGCGCGGCCGCGCTGCGTCAGCTCGTCGCGTGGGCGAAGCTCGGCGGGATCGAGCCCGACAAGACGCTCGCAGCGAAACTCAAGCCGTATGTGGAGGGCTCGCAGACGGCGCAGTGGGATCGCGTCGCCAAGACGCTCGAGACCTACGCACCGCGACTCGCGAAGGACCCCAGCCTCGCCACCGAGCTCGCAGACAAGCTCGCCGCGATCAAGAGCGAGTTTGCGAAGGAGCTCTCGACGGATGTCCGTGCCGCGGTGGGCAAGCCGGATCGACTCGCCTCCGTGCTCGCCGGGGCCAGCCGTGCGCCCGCGCGCTGGCTCGCGCGCGAGCGCTTCGGCTGGTGACCGTCGCGGTCAGGTCGGAGACCCAAGTTCCCCGATCCGGCCACGCGCCCTCGAGGTACACATTTGGAAGTGGCGCGCGCTCTCGAGCAGATCGTTGGCCATAGGCGCGATCTGGTCGGCGACGACTGTCCAGACGCAGTCCGCTTCGCCGACGCGCTCCGCTTCGATCGTCACATCGCGCGTCTGCGGAACGGCCTCGAACTCGTCGAGCGTGCCGAGTCAGCTGCGGAAAGTGCCTGAGCGTTTCGTGGCCTCCTGAACGAAGGCCGCGACCGCCGCCTTGTCGATGTCCTCGGTGATCCGCAGCACCAGCTACGCGCGCGTCAGTAGGCCGTCGTGCAGCGTGTCGCGCTGCTTCACGCTGCGAGTTGCGGTCGACTGCGTGGCGACGATGCCGAAGATCGCATGGGCGGTCAGCAAGTTGACCTTGCGAGCGATGAAACGCTCTGGATCCAATCCCTCTCGTGGCAAGGCCTCTCGCGAGGATGATCCAAGCCGTCCAACCACTCCGTCCCTGCGCCCCCAAGCCCCCTTCGGCTCCGCAAGGTAGCGTGGCCCAGATGGACTTCAGCCCCCCTGAACGGGAACCTCTTTTGGCTGCGGGGGTACGGGAAAGGCCGCGGACAGGTTCTCGCCCGGTCCATCAGCCCTCTGCGAGCGCGCGAAGCACTCCTTGAGAAGCGCGCGGTGCGGAGAGTCCGTGTACACGAACACGAGCACCCACCACGGCTCGCCCCACGCGTCGCCGAGCCGATAGCTCGCGACGAACTCACAGCGCTCGCGCAGCCACAACATCTCGCGCCAAAACGACTCATCGACGCGCGCGGGATCCCAGTACTCGAACAGCGCGCTGCCGCGGCCGCCGCGCGTGCGTCGTACATGCTCGCAGTTGAAGTTCGGATCTTCGGCGGCGCTCGTGCTCCCCGGAGCAGCCGGCGGGAGGATCGAGAACGCGAGATCCGGCTGCAGCGAATCGAGATGCTCCCACAGCTGCGCGACGCTCAGCGCCTCGCGCCCGCTGGCGCGTTCGTAGTTCAGTCCGATCCAGTCGATCGCGCGCAGACGCGAGAACCACGGCACCTGTCCGGCACCGGAGAGCAGGATCGTCGCGTCCTGTCCGAGCGCAGTCTCGCCCAGATCGAGGCCGAGTCGCGCGAGCGCATTGTTCGGGCGATGCTCGGGCCACCACGAAGTCGCGCTGCTGCGCGGATGCGATAGCCAGCGCACCAGCGGAGTACCGGCCGAGCTCGCGAGCAACGGCAGCGCCACTGCGCCGCAGGCGAACACCGTGGCGAAGCTCGCGGCGGAGCGCGAGCGCAGCCAGCACAGCGCCACGACGACAGCCCCCGCGAACGGCGCGATCAGCGGGTATTCGTAGCGGAATCCGGCCGCCATTTCGTGGATCGCGCGCGCGTAGGCGAATGCGATCAGCGTGGCGGGAACGAGCAGCCAGAAGCCGCGGCGCACGGCCTCGGTCGGTGCGCGCACCGCGGCCGCGAGCGCCAGGACCACGAGCCCGAGCGGCACGAGGCGCTGCAGCGCGAAGCGCGCGGTCGCTTCCGCGCCGGGCAGGAGCTCGCCATCCGATCCGAAGATCGCGTTCGAGACCTTCACATAGTACGGGTTCGAGAGCACGTGTCCGAAGTAGCTCCAGCGCCAGAGCGCGAGCGCCGCGAGCAGTGCGAGGAGCGCGATCCCGAGCGGCGCCACGCGCCGCAGGCTCGCTGCGGCCCCGAAGCTCTCCTTCCCGACGAGCGCGAGTGCTCCGAGATACAAAAGTCCGAGCAGTCCACCCTCGGGGCGCGCGAGCGCGAGCAGTGCCAGCGCACCGAGCCCCGCCAGGGTGTGCCCCACCGTCAATTTGCGCGCATCACTCGCCACCGCAAGCGCGGCCCACGCCGCGACCCACGCGTGCGTCGCCGTGAAGAGCAGCGTGTCCATGCCCGAGGCGAGGTGCGTCGCGGTCTCGGACAAGAGTCCTAGAAGCAGAGCAACCGCAAGCCCCGCGAGGCACCCGGAAAGCGGCGGTGCCCGCGCGATCGAAGCACCGACGAGCCCGAAGGCGAGTCCGATCGAGAGCACCAGCGCGATGCCCAGCGCGCGTGTGAACGCGAGCGGGTCGAGTCCAAGGTCGATGGCCGCTGCGCATACTGCGACATGCAGCAGGCTCGACGCACCGCTCGTCGGCTCCGCGTCGCTGGCGTTGTAGCGCAGCCCGTGACCTTCGGCGACGTTGCGCGCGTACACGTAGGTGATGTACGCGTCGTCCGCCGGCTCGTCCCTGTGCTCGGCGACGATGCACGCGAGCAGCCACGCCACGAACGCGGCCCCGACGACGAGGAGCGCCTTCTCGAGCAGGGTCGAACGCGAGCTCGTCTCGTGCATCGTGGGCGCGGGAAGCACAGCCCGCGGCGCCCATCATGTCGGGTCGGGGGGCCCGCCGGAAGTGCGCAGGAGCGCTCGCGGACCCCGGCCGCTCCCGAGCCCGGGACGGCGCCGAGCCGGACGCCGCCGCGCCACGGGAGCTTGGGAGCGCCGTCGATAAGGTCTATCGTCCCGGCCACGGCCCCCATGAGCTCCACGGACGCCGCACCGCCCCAGCGCGAGCCCGTCGCCGCGGCCCTCGGTCGCGCCGTGGGTCTGGCGGCGCTGTGTGGCGCCGCGCTCGGCCTGCTCGAGAGCGCCAAGGTGCTCGCGAACGCGGATGCGCGCTACATCCAGTGGGCGGCGCGCCTCGCGACGGTCGGTGCCGTCGGCTACGCGCTCGCCGCCGCCCTGCTCGCGCTGCCCTGCGCCCTCTTCGCGCTCGCGCTGTTCGGTCGTCCGCAGTTCCGCGCCGCGCCCGCCTCGACCTGCGCCGCCATGGGCGCAGCTCTCGCGATCGCGTTGTTCGCGCTCGCCGGCTGGATCCCCGCCGAGCTCGCGCTGCCCTGCGCTCTCGCGGCCACGGCCGTGATGCTCTCGCTCAAGGAGTTGCTCGCGTGGTGGCCCTTCCTCACGCGCACTTCGAACCTCTGGGCGCTGCTCGGCGTGGCGTCGTCCACATGCATCGCTCTCGTCGCCCTGCGCGTCGCGCAAGGTCCGCTGCAGTGGCTCGCGTGGGCGCTCGCCGTTGGGAACTTGGTGCTGAGCTGGAGCAGCCTCCGCGCTCGCCGCGCGCCCCACGCCGCCATGCTCGGCGGACTGGCGCTGATCGCGCTCGTCGCATTCGCCGCACCCGAGCGTCGCGTGCCCGAAGTTTCGAGCGCCGGACAGACCGATGTATTGCTCGTGAGCATCGACACGCTGCGCGCCGACGCCCTCGGTTGCTACGGCAACGCTCGCGCGCGCACGCCGACCATCGACGCGCTCGCCGCGGAAGGCGTGTTGTTCGAAGACGCCACCGCGCAGGCCAACACCACGGTTCCCTCGCATGTGACGATGCTCTCGGGCCTCTACCCCATCGAGCACGGCGCCGTGTCGAACGGTCGCGGCATCTCCACCCGCGCGCGAACGCTCGGAGACCTGCTCGCGCGCACGCACCACACGGGCGCGTTCGTCTCCGGCTTCACGCTCGTCGACGAGTCGTGCGGCCTCGCGCCGCGCTTCGACTGGTACGACGACCAGCTGCTCGCATGGCGCTGGCTGCCGCGCAGCGTCGAGCGCCTGCACCTCGTCGGAGCGTTGATCCGCTTCGTCGAGCGCCGCGGCTTCGACATTCGCCGCGCCGATCGACCCGCGGAAGAGACCGTCGACGCGGCGCTCGAGTGGCTGGGCTCGCGCGGCGACGAGCCGCTGTTCACATTCGTGCACCTCTACGATCCGCACGCGCCCTACGCGCCGCCGCCCGAGTTCGCGCGGCTGCACGATCCGAGCTACGGCGGTCCGCACAACTGGTACGAGCTCGACGCGGCCGCGCGCGAACGCCTCGTGCAGGATCCCGCGCAAGTCGAGCGCATGCGCTCGCTCTACGCGGGCGAAGTCAGCTACGCCGACGCGCAACTCGCGCGCCTGCTCGAAGGACTGCGCGCCGCCGGTCGCCTCGAGCGCACGCTCGTGATCCTCGCGAGCGACCACGGCGAAGGCTTGGGCTCACACGGCTATTGGTTCGATCACGGCACCTTCCTGTTCGACGAAGAGCTGCATGTGCCGCTCGTGCTGCGCCTGCCCAAGGCCGCGCAGGCCGGGCGGCGCGTGAAGGAGCAGGTGCGCCTGCTCGATGTCGCGCCGACGGTGCTCGATGTGCTCGGCTTGCAGCCCGCGACGCCGCTCTCCGGGGCCAGCCTCCTGCCGCTGGCACAGGGCCTGCCCGACGACCGTCGTCGCCCGTCGTTCGCGCTCGCCGACATCGCGGGCTCGCTCTCCGGCTTCCAGCTGCGTGGCCAGCGCCAGTCGCTGCGCACCGCGCGCAGCAAGCTCGTGTGGACCTCGTCGCACTGGCTCGATGCGGAGCGCATCCCCGAGCGCGAGGAGTTCTACACGCTCGACACCGACCCGGGCGAGCTCACCGACCTGCGCGCGAACGGCGCGATCCCGTTCCAGCCCTTCGACGAGCTGCAGCGCGATCTCTCGACATGGCGCGAGCGCACCGGCAGCGCCGGAAGCGACGCGGAGCTGCGCGACGATGTCGTCGAGCAGCTCCGCAAGCTCGGCTATCTCTGAGCGCGATGCTTCAGATGAACTTCGTGACGCCGGGGATCGCCACCGGCGGAGTCGCGATCGAAGTCCAGTCATAGGAGGCCGGCGAGAGGTCTTCCTGGCTGTTCCAGGCTTGCTCCCATGTCAGTGTCTGGCCCGTGTAGGCGGCCATGCGGGCCATGATCGCCATCATCGTCGACTTGCACATGTAGTCCGAGTTGTCGATCACCGCGCCCTCGCGGATCGCGGCGAACAGCTCATCGTGCTCGTTCTGGTACATGTCGTCCTGCTCGCCCTCGACCTCGCGGTAGCGCCAGGCGCTCTCGCCCTCGATCGAGTGCGACTGCAAGTGCGCGATGCCCTTCGTGCCGAACACATGGTCGCTGACATCGCTGGATGCGCCGTTCCACTGGCGGCACGAGCTGAACACCTTCACGCCGTCTTCGTACTCGTAGACCGTGTTGAAGTGGTCGTAGATGTTGCCCCACTTCTCCTCGGTGCGCTGCACACGCCCGCCGCTCGCCGTCACGCGCACGGGATACTTGTCGCCGAGCGCCCACGCGACCTTGTCGAGCGAGTGGATGTGCTGCTCGACGATGTGGTCGCCCGAGAGCCATGTGAAGTAGAGCCAGTTGCGCATCTGCCACTCCATGTCGCTCCACTCGCTCTGACGCCCGCGGTGCCACAGGCCGCCGGTGTTGTAGGTGGTCTGCGCCGCGAGGATCTTGCCGATCGCGCCATCGTGCACGCGCCGGATCGTCTCGCGCTTCTTCTTCTCGTAGCGGTAGCACAGGCCCGACACGACATTGAGCTTCTTCTGCCGCGCGACCTCGCAGGCCGCCATCACGCGCCGCACGCCGGGCGAGTCCGTCGCGATCGGCTTCTCGACGAACATGTGCTTGCCCGACTGTGCCGCGTACTCGACCTGCATCGGCCGGAAGTGCGGCGATGTGGCGAAGAGCACGACATCGACGGCGTCGATGACGCTCTTGTAGTTGTCGAAGCCCGTGAACTTGTGATCGTCGTCGACCTTGACGCGCGCGGAGAACTCGGGATTCGCCTTGAGCGACTTCAGCGCGGTCTCGACATGGTCGGCGAAGGCGTCGCCCATCGCGACGAGCTCGACCTGCGGATCGGCGCTCAACGCCTGTGCGGCGGCGCCCGTGCCGCGGCCGCCACAGCCGACGAGGCCGACGCGCAGCACATCCGTGCCGCTTTGATGGAAGCCGAGCGTTCCGGCGGGCAGCGCGCTGGCGATCGCGCCGCTCGCGATCACGACTCCGCCGGTGCGCAGGACTTCGCGGCGGCTCGGGCTGGACATGTGCTTCGCAGGCTCGCTCGTCATCTTTGGGGTTCCTTCGGGACGCGGTTCGCGGGGGCGATCGACGCAGACAGAATACGCGCCTCGAAGCCCTTCGTGGCGACGCTTTCGATGCCGCTCGGAGCCTCGCGCGCGATGCGCGCCTCGCAGCCCTCGCGCGCCGCGAGCTCGAGCCCGGCCTGCGGACCGAGCACGCACAGCGCCGTCGCCAGCGCGTCGGCCGAGGCTCCATCCGCGGCGAGCACGGTCGCCGAGGTGCGCGACACCAGCGCGCGCGCCGTGCGCGGATCGACGATGTGCGAGTGGCGCACGCCGTCGAGCTCCAGCGACTGGTACGCGTCGCCCGAGGTCGCGAGCGCCCCGTTCTCGAGTACGATCGACCCCGCCGCGCTTTCATCCCCGAAAGGCCGGACCGCGAGCGTCCACCCTGCGCTGCCCGGAGGCGCGCGCCGCACCGCGACATCTCCCCCGCCGTCGACAAGCGCGCTCTCGATGCCCCGCTGCGCGAGCACATCGAGCGCCGCATCGAGCGCGTAACCCTTCGCAATCCCTCCGAAATCGAGCTTCATCCCCGCGCGACCGAGGCGGGCCGAACGCGTGCTCGCGTCGAGCTCGATGTACCTCCAGCCCGTGCGCTCGAGCGCGTCTGCGATGCGTGCCTCGCTCGGCAACTCGCCCTGCCGCCGCGCGCGTCGCCACAGCGCGACCGCGGGCCCGACCGTCGCATCGAACGCGCCGTCGGAGAGCTGCGAGAACGACTGCGCGAGCGCCAGCACGCGCCATGCATCGCTCGAAAGCGCCACGAGCGCGCCGGATCCACTCGTCGCCGAGAGCCGCGAGGCCTCGCTGTCGTCGCGGTAGTCGCTCAAGCGAGCGTCGAGCTCGCGCACGCGCGCGAACGCAGCCGCCGCCGCGCGCTCCGCCGCTTCCGCGTCGTCCGCGTACAGGACGATCCGGAATGTCGTGCCCATGGCCGCGTCCTCGAACTCGAAGCGCCGCGGAGCGGCGCACGCGCCCGCGAGGAGCCCCAGCGCCAGCGCCCCGAGCCAGCCCGCGATTGTGCGCGCGTTTTCCATACATCGCCCACGGTGACGCCGCGGCGCGCGCAGCCTAACCTCTCCTGCGATGGCTCCGCTCACCGCGCTGTGTGTCGCTCTCGCGCTCGCCCCCGCGCCCCAAGGCGAGGTGTTCGTCTACCCGGCGATGCCCGAGGGCTCGCCCGCGCCGCTCCCCAACCCCGAGGCCGAGGCCGCGAGCGAGAAGGACATGAAGCGCTATGTCGAGCGCATCCCGGGCTCCGAAGTGAGCTTCACGATGCTCCCGATCCCCGGCGGCACCTTCGCCATGGGCAGCCCCGACGGCGAGGCGCAGCGCAAGCCGGACGAGGGCCCCGTGCACCAAGTCGCGATCGCCCCTTTTTGGCTCGAGGAGCACGAGCTCACGTGGGACGAGTTCCGCCTGTTCCAGTTCAAGCTCGACATCGAGCTGCGCAAGTCGGGCCGCTTCGCCGCCGGCGCCAACGACGCGTGGGCCGACGCCGTGAGCCGCCCCACGCCGCCCTATGTGCCGATGGACTTCGGCATGGGCATCGAGGGCTTTCCCGCCGTGTGCATGACCGAGTTCGCCGCGCGCCACTACACCAAGTGGCTCTCGATGAAGACCGGCCGCTTCTACCGCCTGCCGACCGAGGCCGAGTGGGAGTACGCCTGCCGCGCGGGCACGACCACCGCCTATTCCTTCGGCGACGAGGCGAAGAACCTAAGCGAGCACGCGTGGTTCTTCGACAACGCCGACGGCAAGTACCAGCAGATCAAGCAGAAGAAGCCCAACCCGTGGGGCCTCTACGACATGCACGGCAATGTGGCCGAGTGGGTGCTCGACCAGCACGACAAGGACTTCTACGCGCGCGCCAAGGACGAGCTCGCGTCGAACCCCTGCAACTGGCCCACGCAGCTCTACCCGCGCGTCGTGCGCGGCGGCTCTTGGGACGACGACCCCGACCGCCTGCGCTCCGCCGCCCGCCGCGGCTCGACCGCCAACTGGAAGGTGCAGGACCCCCAGCTGCCGAAGTCGATCTGGTACCTGACCGACGCCAAGTTCGTCGGCTTCCGCCTCGCCCGCCCCCTCGCCCTGCCCACCGAAGCCGACCGCAAGCGCGCCTGGGACGCCGACCTCGAGTCCGTCCAAGAAATCCTCGACCGCCAGCGCAAGGGCGGCCGCTAGCCTTCGTTGTTGGAAGGTCCATGCTCTATCCGTTCCTAGCGCTGACGGACAAGGCGTGGTTCGACTATCTGATGTCGATCGCGTCGGAGGGACGGGTGGACGAAGTCAACTTCTGGTCACCGCGCGCGCAGCGACCCATGAAGCAGATGCGGCCGGGAGCGCCCGTGTTCTTCCGGCTCAAGAGCCCCATCAACGCGGTGGCAGGCTACGGCTTCTTCGCTCACTTCACGATCCTCGAACTCGATACCGCGTGGAGCACGTTCGGGATCAAGAATGGCGATCCGAACCGCCAGCGTTTTCTCCAGCGCATCGGGGGGTATCGGAATTCCGACCTGAGCGCGCACAGCGACAACCGCAAGCCGCTGGGCTGCACCATTCTGCGAGACGCCGTCTTCTGGCCCCAGCAGCGTTGGATTCCGTGGGGCGCGTCGGAAGACTGGAAACCGAACATCGTCCAGGGACGAACGGAGACGGATGCGAACAGGGCCTCGCGCCTGCTCGGCGAGATTCAGCTCGACGCGCTGGGCGAGCCCGAGGACTTTGCTTCGCAGTTCGAGCCGCTGGACATCGACGAGCGGGAGCTCGCCGCCGCGAGTGTCCACTACCGGGAAGGCCAAGGCGCCTTCCGCACACGCATTCTCGATGCGTACGGTCGCAGGTGTGCGATCAGCGGCGAGAAGACCGAGCCCGTGCTCGACGCAGCTCATGTGCAGCCGTACCTCGGGCCGCGCAGCAACCACGTGCAGAACGGACTCCTTCTGAGCAAGGAGTTCCACGCCCTGTTCGACCACGGCCTGCTGACCGTCACGCCGGACTACCGCATACGCGTCTCCTCACAGATCAAGGAACGCTGGAGCAACGGGCGTCGCTTCTACTCGTTCGACGAGCAGCCGCTGATTTCGTTGCCGAAAGAACCCGACAAGCAACCCAGCCGCGACGCTCTGCGCTGGCACAATCAGCGCATCTTCGTGGCCTGAGTGATTCGTAGCCTGAGTGACTCGTGGCCCGAGCGATGCGCCGGCGTTCAATGTTGTGTGCGTGCGGAGCCGTCCTGAGGGCCGGCCCCGCGCCGGGGGAACGCCCCGCGGAGCCCGGTTCGTTGTTCTGTGCGCGTTGCAAGGCCCACAGGAGATCGATCGAGGCCGAGCGGGGTCGTGCCGCATGGAGCGAGCGCTGAACGGATCCGCGAGGCCCCGGAGGGCAAGGTTGCAGCCCAGAGCGGCGCGGCGCTCCACGCGCGCGCCGCGGGGAGTCTGGGGTATCGCAATGGCTGCCGCGAGCGGGACCTCGAGGCCCGCGTCGGGGCGCTGTCGCTGGCGATCCCCAAGCTGCGCGCTGGGATGTAGGTCCTGAGCCTCCTCGGTCCGCGACGGCGCGCGGAGAAGGCCCTCGTCGCCGTGGCGCAGGAGGTCTTTCTGCACGGCATGTCCACTCGCAAGGTCGACGACCTGATTCAGGCGTTGAGCGGTCAGGGGATCGACAGAAGTCGCGTCAGCAGCATGTGCGCCGAGCTCGACGAGGAGGAGCCGAGTCTGGGGCTGGACGCATCTACGAGCAGGCTCGCGAAGGCGAGCGCGTGCGCTCCAAGACCGTCGTGATCGCGACCGGCGTGAGCGGTCGCGGGCCACCGGACGATGTCGTGCATCGACGCTGGTGACGCCGAGAGCCACGCCCTTGGGAACGACCTCCTGTGCAGTTTGGTGAAGCGCGGGCGGCGCACCGTGCAACTCGTGGTCCCCAAATCGCACGAGGGGTTCGAGCGCGCGATCGCGGAGATGTTCCGTGTGCTGCTAAAGGGCGAGCAGGCCGGGGTTCTCGAGCAGGCGCTTGATGTGGACGAGGAAGCGCGCGCCATCGGCGCCGTCGGCGAGGCGGTGGTCGACGGAGGCCGAGAAGTTCATGTATTGGCGCACTTCGATCTTGTCGCCCTGCGGCGTCTCGACGACGCCCGGACGCTTGGTGATGCGGTGCACGCCCATGATGGCGATGTCGGGGAAGTTGATGATCGGCGTGGCGAGGATGCCGCCGATGTTGCCGGCGTTGGTGATCGAGAAGGTCGAGCCCTTGAGCTCGTCCGGCTTGACCTTGCCCGAGCGCGTGCGCTCGGCGAGCTCGTTCAGCTCTTGGGCGAGCTGCAGGATGCCCTTCGACTGCACTTCCTTGACCACCGGCACGATCAGGCCGTTGTCGGTGTCCATGGCGATGCCGAGGTTCACATAGCCGCAGCGCACGATCTCTTGGCTGGCCTCGTCGAGGTGCCCGTTGAGCATCGGGTACTTCGCGAGCCCGAGCGCGCAGGCCTTCATGATGAACGGCATGAAGGTGACCTTGATGCCGCTCTCCTGACCCATCACCTTGGCCGTCTCGCGCAGGCGCACGAGCTCGGTGACATCGACTTCCTCGACGACGGTGAAGTGCGGCGCGGTGTACTTCGAGCGCACCATCGCCTCGCTGATCTTGCGGCGCACGCCGCGGAACGGGATGCGCGTCTCGCGCTCCTGCGGGGCGAAGCTGACCGGTGCGGCGGCGGGCTTCGCCAAAGCGGCGGGAGCGGCGGCCGCGGGCTTGGGAGCCGGGGCGGGCGCGGTGCTGCGCGACTTGGCGAACGCTTCGACATCGGCGCGGCGCACGACGCCGTGACGACCCGAGCCGGACACCTCGCCGAGCTCGATGCCGAGCTCGCGCGCGATGCGGCGCGCGCTCGGCACGGCGAGGATCTTCTCGTCGCTCGCGCGCTTGGCGGGAGCCGGAGCGGCAGCGGCGCCGACCGCGGCCAGCGCCGGAGCGGCGTGGGTCGCGTGCGCGGGAGCGGGTACGGCCACGGCGCCGCCCGCGGTCTCGAGCACGAAGATCACGCTGCCCACGGGCACGACATCGCCGGCGTTGGCGCGCAGCTCGAGCAGCTTGCCCGCGGCGGGAGCAGGGATCTCGACGGTGGCCTTGTCGGTCATGACCTCGACCACGGCCTGGTGCTCCTTGACCGAGTCGCCAGCCTTGGCGAGCCACTTGACGATCTCGCCCTCGGCCACACCTTCGCCGATGTCGGG
>VGYZ01000027.1 GCA_016872795.1 Planctomycetota bacterium | reverse complement strand
ACCACCGCCGGTGCCACCTGGGCCGCCGCCGCCGCCTGGGCCGCCGCCGCCACCGCCGGGCGCGCCGCCACCGAAGCCCGGGATCTGTAGTTGTCCGTTGCCGAAGAACTTCTCGCGCTCGAGCCCGTCGTCGCAGATGGCGCGCAGCGGAGCGCGCAGCACCGACAGGTTCTCGCCCTTGATGACCTTGATCGCGGCTTCCGCGGCGGTCTTGAAGGCCGCGTCTTCATCCTTGGCGAGCGCCTTCTCCACCACCTCGATCCAGCCCTCGTTGCGCGACAGGCCCATGGCCACGACAGCCGCGCGCCGGTCGTCCGCCTGCGCGCTGGCGAGCAGCTCGCCGAGCACCTTGTTCATGTCCGCGCCCGGCGCGAGCCAACCCAAGGCCACGATCGCGTTGAGCCGCACGAGCGGATCCTTCTCGCTCGCCACGAACTTGAGCAGCGCCTTGCGCGCCTTGTCGTCGTTCGCGCCCGCGCTGCCGAGCGCGCGCATCAGGTCCTTCCTGCAGGCGAGGTTCTTCTCCTTGCCGATCGCCGCCGAGATCGCGCGCGTCGAGTCGGGAACGGCGAGCTGCTCGAGCGCCACGATCGCCTCGTTGCGCAGCTGCTCGTCGTCGTTGTCGAGGTACTCGCTGACGAGCTTCCAGTACACCGAGGGCGAGAGCACGCCGATCGCGTGCATCAGGATGTCGCGCGGATCCGGCGCATCCTCGCCACCGCCCGCGCCCGCGGGCCCGCCCGGCATGCCGCGGAACCAGCCGCGCCGGCCCAGGAGCTCGTTCTTCAGTTCCGAGCCGATGTACTCGATCGCCTCGGGCTCCGGCGACAGCAGCACGCGCTGGATCTTCTCGATGCGGCCTTCGCCCCACAGCGAGCCCTTGAGCTCCTTGATCAGCTCGAGCACCTGCTCGCGCGTCGGCGGTGCGAGGTTCGCGCCCGGCACGCCGGAGGGATCGAACACGCCGCCGGTGACGAGGCGCCGCGGCGGGCGACCGCTCGCGGGCACGGCCTTCGCTGCCGCCGGATCGACGGCCTTGATCGCGTTGGCGAAGCACCACTGCAGCTCCTCCGCGCTCACTTCGTACGGCACCGACAGGATCACCGCGCCATCGGGCCCGAGGAACACATGCTGGGGCGCGACCACATAGCCGTTCGCATCCGCCTTGAGCACGCTCGAGCGCACCGCGTTGTCGCAGCGCTTGTGGTCGATGCACTCGAGTCCCTGGAAGCGCGTGCACGCTCGCTTCTCCGCCGCGTGGTCGAAGCGCGAGGCGATCACATTGACCGTGAGCCCCGCCGCCGCGGTGATGCGCTTGTCGGCGTAGACCTTCTCCGCCAACCGGTCGTTGGCCGCCTCGCCGTCCATATTCACGGCCACGAAGAGCACCTTCTTCTCAGCGGCCGCGCGCGCCTTGGCCTCCTCGAAGTCCTTGCTCCACGAGATCGGCTCGCCCGCGAGGGCGGGCAGGGCGTTGGCGAGGACGAGGGCGAGCGTGGTGAGGACGCGCATGGCAGGTGGGTCTCCGAGGGGGCTCTGAGAGTATGCGAAACGCATGCAGCGGGTACCCCGATTGCACACAACCCGCCGCTGCTAGCCCAGTTCCGCCGACCGTGGTGCCAGCGCGTTGCCCCAACCGGCGCTCTCAGCGCACCAGCGCGACCTTGGTGCCCTCGAGCGCGAGCTCGAACACTCGGTCGATGTCCGACTGCAGCATGCGCACGCAGCCGCTCGAGGAGCCCTTGCTCAGCCAGTCGATGCTCGGGGCGCCGGTGTAGCCGTGCAGGCCGATGCCCGTGACCCCGCCGAGGCCCTCGGGGTCGAGCTTGATCCAATAGCCGCCGAGTACATTGCCGGGGTCGCCATGAGGGAAGACCTGCTTGGTCTTGGGCTCGGTCCAGGCCGGATTGCGCACGCGGTCGACGATCTTGGTGGTGCCCGACGGAGTGGGGGACTCGGGCGCCCCGACGCCGACCGGCACGTACATGTTGAGTACGAACTGCCCCTCCGGCGTCTGGTGCCACGCGGCGAGGCGGTAGCGCTGGATGTCGACGATCAGCTGCAGCGAGCCGTTGGAGAGCTCGAGAACATTGAGCTTGGCGCCCGCGTTGACGCGGCGCTCGTCGTACTGGGCGTTCAGGTACTTGAGCATGCCCGCTCCGATGCGCGCGCGCTTCGCGATCGTGCCGGGCAGCTCGCCCGACTTGACCTCGTGCTTCACCACGCCGAGCCGCTCGACGCCCGGGATCGAGCCCGGCGCGAAGAACACCTGCCGCAGGTAGGGCTCGAGGCTGTCGGCGAGCTGCTGTCCCGTGGTCGCGTCGACCTTGGGGATCGTCGCGCTGACATCGAGCACGAGCGGCACGATCAGGCCCGGCTCCTGCGCGGCGGTGCGGAAGCGCTGGCCGAAGTCCAACGCGGCGGGATGTTGCGAGAGCGAGAGGGCGGCGAGAGCGAGGGCGACGACGGCGGTGCGCGACATGGTGCGCGAGAGATTGCCAACTCGCGCGCGCGACTGCGAGAGCTTCGCGTCAGGCCGGCGAGTAGGTGCGGCGCGCGCCGAGGCCGTGGCCGACGAGGTGGCCGGAGCGCTCGAGCTCGATGAAGGCGCGCCGCGCCCGCTGGCGGCCGATGTTCTGAGCCTCGCAGAATCCGTCGACATTCGCCCGGCTATCGGCGGCGGCGCCGCCGCGCGAGACGAGGCCGACCCAGTCGAGCACGCGGCGCTCGAGCGGATCGAGCGGCCGCCGCGTCGCGTTGGCGATCGCGCGCTCGGTCGCGCCGCTCGCCATGCGATTGGACGAGCCCGCGCGCACCACCGTCTCGAGCTCGCCGTCGCCGTGGCGCACCGCGTGCGGCCGCTGCGCCGAGAGCGGCACCCAGCAAGCCACGATCGGCTTCTCCTCCAGCGTCACCAGCGCGAGCTCGACCTCGACCGGCGGCTCGACTGCATGTCCCGCGATCGCGCGCAGCCGCGCGAGCGTCGCCCGCGGCTTGGGCGCCCCGAGCACCTCGCCCCGATCGCCGACCCCGACGAGCAGCATCCCCCCGCGCGTGTTCGCGAATGCCACCAGCGTGCGCGCCGTCTTCTCGTCCCGCGGCAGCCCGCGCTTGAACTCCACCTGCCGCCCCTCGCCCGCGGCAATCAGCTCCCGCACCCCCGCCGCATCGATCCCCATCGCACTCCCATCTCTACCGCGCCGCTGCGCGCCCGCCTAGCGCCCGCGCCCATCTCCCGCGCCTATCGACCGACGGCCGCGTACCACGCCGCGCACCACAGGAGCGCGGTGGCGAGGGCGAACCACGGCTGCAGGCGCGGGGCGGTCAGCGACTTGGAGCCGAGGCGCGCGTGCAGGGCGCCGACCAGAGCGCCGGAGGCGAAGCCGAGCGCGTGGCCGAGGACATCGACGCGCGACGCGACACTCGACTCGACGCCGAGCTCGCGCGTGCCGCCGGAGCCCAGATAGGCGAGCAGGAAGGCGGCGGCGACGAGCGGGATCCAGCTCGAGCGGCGCAGGCGGCGCACGAGGGCGCGCTGCTGCCAGCGGTGGCCGCCGAGCAGGCCGAGCGCGGCGAACACGGCGGTCGAGGCGCCGATGGAGCGGAAGGAGGGCTCCTGCAACAGGCTGTTGGCGAGGTTGGCGAGCGCTCCGGCACACAGCACGGCGAGCAGGCCCAGCCCCGCGCCGAGGATCTCGGCCACGAGGGCGATGAACAGCGAGCCGAACACGAGGTTGCCGAGCAGGTGCAGGCCGTCGGCGTGCAGGCCCAGCGCGGTGACCGTGCGCCACCACTCGCCGTCGCGCACGAGCGCGGCGCGGCCGCCGCCGCGGTTCCACCAGTCGAGGCCGAACACGCGCTGGGCGCTGAAGACATGGTGGAGCATGAGCGCGCTGCACCACGCGAGCACCGCCGGCCAGCTCTCGCTGATCGCGAGCGGCAGCTCCTCGGCGCGGCGCCAGCCGCGGTTTTCTTCGGCGTAGAGGCGCAGCTCCGAGTTTGCGCGCGGCGCGTGCTCGCGCGCGACGACCAGCGCGAGCTCCTCGGGCGAGTGCACGATCTCGCACTCGATGCCGACCGCCGCGAGCACCAGCCCGTACTCGCGCGCCACGCCCGCCTTGTGCGTGCGCGCCACGGCCACCGGCGCGAGCGGGTCGTCCGCGGAGGCTTCGGAGGGGGCTTCGGCGGTCATGGGGGAGGGCCTCTAGGACGCTGCGGGCGTTCTTGCGAGCCTTCCCATCGGGTCGCGGGTGCTCGCGGCTCCTTCGCGTTCCCTCGGATGGTCGCGCCACCTTGGGCGGAGCATGCAGAGCGCGAAGAAATCGCCGCTTGCGCGCGGGAAGCGCGCGGCGGCCGCGCTGGAACTCCGCGTCTGGCCGACATTTTTTCTCTGGCCAACGGGTTGGCCTTGGCCGAAGGTACACAATGCCAGCGGGGGCGCGCGCTCCGCTCGAGGAGTCGTTCGTGAACCTGATCGCCCTGCTCGCCGTGCTCGTGCTTCCCGTCCAAACGCCGCAGGCTCCGACGCCGGAGTCGCAGGCTTGGGAGGCGGCACTGCAGCTCAAGAACAAGGCGGCCTATGTGGAGGCGGCGGGGCGTTGGGAGGCCTATGCGCGCGACTTCCCGACGGCGCCGCGCGCGCGGCAGGCGCTGGTAGAGGCCGGCGTGTGCTTCTTCTCGGCTGGGCGCGGCGCGCAGGTGCTGCACCGCAACACCGAGCTCGCGAGCGCGCACATGGCGAAGGCCCGCACGCTCTTCGATCGCGTCTGCACGGAGGCGCCGAAGGAGCTGATCGCGTCGCGTGCGCGCCACATGCGCGGCTCGACATTCCTGTTCAGCGGCGAGCTCGCGCAGGCGGAGGACGCCTACAGCTCGGTGCTCGAGCAGTTTTCGATGGACCGCAATTATGTCGAGAAGGCGCTCGAGTACCGCGCCATGACGCGGCGGCACCTGCTGAAGGGCAGCGAGGCGATCGCCGACATGGAGCGCTTCCTGAAGGACTTTCCGCGGTCGAATCGCACCGAGAACATGAAGTCGGATCTCGGCTTCGCGCAACTGCTCGGCACGAAAGCCACGCCGTGGAAGGCCGAGCGCTGGATCCTCGGCGAGCCGGCGCCGCTCGAGATGTTGAGCGGGCAAGTCGCGGCGCTGTACTTCTGGGCCACTTGGTGCCCCAACTGCGCGAAGGAAGAGAGCTTCATGATCGACCTCGCGCGCCGCTTCGGTTCCAAGGGCCTTGCGCTCGTCGGCGTCACGGACCACCAGCAGGGCCAGACGCCGGAGTCGATCCTCCTGCATGTGAAGAGCAAGGGCTACAACTTCCCCGTCTTCCAAGACAGCGGCGCGTGCTCGCTCGCCTACAAGGCGACCTCGATTCCCTATGTCGTGCTGATCGATCGGCACGGCAAGGTGCGCTGGAACGACAGTCCCGCGGACCTCTACGACGCGACGATCATGAAGTTGCTCGCCGAAGAGTGAGTGGAGAGCGAGTAGGGGCGTGACGCGGCACGCTCAGGCGCGCGCGAGCTTGGGGCGCACGCTGTCGCGGAAGTACGAGGACGCCTCGAATTCCGCGAGCATCTGGCTGAAGTGGGCTCCGCCGCCGCCCATGCCGCGGTTGGAGAGCGCGGCGGTCGAGGCGAACAGCGCCTTGGGGTCGATGTCGGCCTTGCGAGCGGCGACCGAGTAGCGGCCGAGCAGCTCGAGCACGGCGTTGAAGTCGACGCGCACGTCGACGATCGAGGCGGCGGCGAGGCCGCGCTCGAGCGCGCGCTGGGCGTCCGCGCCGCGGGCGAGCTCGAGCGCTTGCACGCTGAAGCTCCACGCGGCGTGGAGGAGTTCGGGCTGCATGCCGATCCACGCGCGCACCTTGGCGCGCGGCTGGGGCAGCGCTTCGGCGCGGTAGGCGTCGCACAGCTCCGCGAGGAAGCCGAACAGCTCCTTGGCGAGGTCGTCACCGGCCGCGCTGCGGGCCTGCGCGGCGATGTCCTCGAGCTCGCCGGCCGAGAGCTTCTTGAACCAGCCCTTGCGCTTGCGGGCGAGGGCGGAGTACTCGGCGTCGAAGCGCGCTTGCCACTGCGCGAGCCGCGCTTGCCAGGTGTCGATGTTCGGCTTCCAGTCATCCATGGGGCGGAGAGTGTACGGGGCGGGAGCGGGCGGCCAAGTGGCCGTCGGGCGCGGTGCGCGGGCGCGGCGCGCTCGCGCGCTCGCAAGGGGCCGCGGGCAACTGGAAGGAATTTGCATCTGCTGCCAGAGTTGGGCGTGCGCGCTGACGAGAGCTTCACCGCTGAACGGCGCAAGGCCGAAGGGCGGAGGCGATTGCTCGGTTCACTATCCGAAGGTCCATCCCTCCATGCAGCCCATGTTCCACAAGCTCCCCCTGTTCGCCTCGGCCCTGATGCTCACCGCTTGCTCGGGTGGTGGTGGAGGCGGTGGTGGCGGAGGAGGAGGCGGCCTTCAGCCGCCCCAGGCGATCAACTACGGCAGCTTCGACTTCTCGTTCCAGCCCTGCGGCGAGGTCGCGCCCGTGATGCCCCAGACCTCGGGCGGAGACCCGACGATGTGGAGCATCGAGCCGGCGTTGCCGAGCGGCCTGTCCTTCAACGAAGCGACGGGCGAGATCTCGGGCACGCCGGATGTGGTGACCGCGGACGCGACCTACACGGTCACCGCCTCCAACGCCGCGGGCTCGACCTCCGTGCAGCTTCAGGTCGAGGTCCTGCTCGCTACTCCGAGCTTCAGCTACCCGCATCTACCCAGCGAACTCGGCCAAGGCGTGCGCGCCAAGTTCGTGCCCGTGTTCGAGTCCGGTCAAGGGTCGAGCTTCACGCTGACCTCGGGCAAGCTGCCCGAAGGTGTTGCACTCGACGCGGCCACGGGCGAACTCTTGGGCGTGCCGATCGTGCTCGAGGTGGCGGCCTTCGAGATCACCACCACCGATTGCACCGGCCAATCCTCGTCGAAAACCTACACGCTCGATGTCGTGCCGCCTTTCGCGCGCGGCTTGATCCTCGCGGACGGCGGCGCCGGCACGCTGGCCAACTTCTGGCGTCGTCCCACGGGCGGTGACCTGATTCCCAACGGCTGGCAGTGGAGCGGCGCGGGGATCTCCCATGTCACGGTCCATCCCTGGGGTCTGTACACCTTTGTCTCGAACGGTCCGCGCCTCGATGTACACCGCCTCAAGCTCTTCAGCGACGAGCTGGAGGCCGCGAGCGGCAGCGAGACGCTCGACGCCAATGTGACGGCGATGGCCTGCTCACCCGACGGTCGCTTCCTCTTCGCCGCGACGAGCGCTGGCACGCTGCACGCGTACTCGATCGAGGTCGACACGGGCGCGCTCACGGCGCTCACCGCCGGAACGCTGGTCGTGGGCAATGCGCTGGGCGATCTCGTCTGTTCGCCCGCTGGCAGCGCGCTCTACGCCACGCTCGGCGATGACGGCGTGGTCGCGAGCGTGAGCATCGATCCGATCACGGGCGCCTATGGCGGCGTCAGCTTCTCGCCGACGAGCGTCGGCGCTGGCGAATTGGCCATCGCGCCCGATGGCGAGCGTCTCTATGTCGGCGGCGGCCCCACGGGCACGCTCTGGGGTTTTAGCATCACGCCCCAGACGGGCGCGCTCGTGGCGCTCGCTTGGAGTCCCGCGAACATCACCGCGACGGGCGACATCGCGCTCTCGATCACGCCCGACGCCTCGCGTCTGTATGTCGCGTCCGCCTCGGGCAACGCGATCCGCATGTTCGCGCTCGACTCGCTCAGCGGCGCGCCCGCCGCGCTGTCGCCCGCGACCGTGCCCGGAGTCGCGCCGGTTGCGCACATCGAGGTCGAGCCGCGCGGTTCGCAGGCCTACGCCGCGCTCACCGACGGCCGCCTGCTCGTGTACGACATCGAGCCCGATGGTCAGCTCACCTTCGCGGAAGTCGGCGTGCACTTGCGCGGCAACGCGCTCTCGGACTTCGACTTCGTGCGCGGCCACGTGCCGTATCGCCTCGTGACCGAGAATGTCTATGCGACCAGCATCGCGAACGACGCGGTGTACGAGTACTCGTTCGACACCAACACGGGCGAGCTCGTCGACCTTCCCTCGACGCCCTTCGGCACCGGCGGCGTCGATCCGCGCACGGTCTCGGTGCATCCGTACTCCGAGCACCTGATCGTCGCGCACGGCAATTCCACGGGCTCGCCGGCACTCAGCCTCCACGCGCTCGACCCGCATGGGATGATGGAGCCGGGCACAGGCACGGGCACCGCGCGCAACAACGCGGGCCTCGCGTTCGATCCCTCGGGTCGCCGCGCGTACCTCGCGTCCAACGGCAACAGCGGTCCGAGCATCGTGCGCTACGACTTCAACGCGAACACGGGCGCGCTCGATTCACTCGGTTCCACGGCGGTTTCTGGCTATCTGTGGCCGCCCGCCGTGCACCCGACGGGTCGCATGCTCGCGGTTCCCGACTCGACTGGCGACGAGCTCGAGATCTTCTCGATCGACCCGCAGTCCGGCGCGCTCACCTACCGCGGCAGTGTGCGCACGAACGCCACCGACCCGTTCCGCTGCCTGTTCGACGCGTCGGGTCGCTTCGTGTTCACGGGCCACATCGGTTCGCCGCGCATGGCCGTGCACTCGGTCGACCTCGCCGCCGGCACGCTCACGCCCCTCGCCGGGTCGCCGTTCCTGACGATGGTCCACCCGCTCGTGATGTCGCTCTCGCCGGACGGTCGTCGCTTGATGATCGCTGACACTGCGAACGCGGCGTGGAATTGCTACGCGGTCGACCAAGACCCGAGCAACGCGACGCCCGACGGCACGCTGTCGCTCGTCGGCAGCGGCACGCAAGCGAACATGGCGCTCCTGCGCTTCGACGCGACCAGCACCAAGCTTCTGTGGGTCAACTCAGGGACGCAGGAGCTCGTGTGCAGCCCGATCACCGCGCCGGGCGTGCTCGGCACTCCGCTGTCGAGCGCGCCGATCGGCACCTCGATCACCAGCATGGACACGCGCAACCGGGCCCGCTGAGGGATTCCGGCTCCGCTGCGCGTCGCGCTCGCTCCCGCGGCATGGCGCGCAGCTCACAGAGGGCGTCGCTTCACGCTCGGTGCGCGGCGTCCTCGCTTCGTCTACAGGCGGTCGTTGCGGCGCGAGACGACGAGCGCGTGGCCGTGTTCCTCGCGGCGGCGATAGCCGAGCAGGTGAAACAGCTCCGCGGCGAAGAAGCGCGCGATGCGCCGATCGATGGTGAGCGAGTGGCCCGCGCGCTCCTCGACGCGTACGCCGGGCAACCGGCCGAGCAGGCGCTCGAGGTGCAGGCGGCGGAGAGCGGCGGAGAGCACGAGCCACACGCTCGAGACGCTGGTTCCTAGGAAGAAGCCGTCGCGGCCCTGACTCTGGTAGCGCGGCAGCAGCAGCAACCCGCTGAACGGCGCGTGCACGGGGCGCTCGCGGCCGCCGCCGTAGTGAGCGAGCAGCGTGCCGCGCTCGACGCGCGCAAAGCCCACCAAGCCGGGCAGCATCTCGAAGCGCCGCTCGTCCTCGGGCGCGATCTCGTGGCGATGCGAAACCTCGATCACCGCCGGCAGACCGCGCGCGGCGGAGCGCAGGCGCTCGCGATGGAGCTCGAACTCGGGGAGGTCGCCCTTGCTGGCGACGCCGCTCGAGACGAGCGTGACCCACAGCGCGGATTCGAGCAGCTCGGCGGTGCGCGGGTCGCGGCTCTGCCCGCCTTCGACCACGATCGCGACATGGCCGAGCGCGCCGACATGCTCGACGAGCGTGCCGCGCACGGTCTCCTCGAGCCCGAGCAAGAAGGGCACCTGCAGGGCGCAGGCCACTCGCCGGTTTTGCAGGGTGTCTCCGGCGAGCGCGAACGGCGGGCCGTCGCCGGAGGTCGAGTGCAGGTCGAGCAGCGTCACCCCCTCGCGCGCGAGCAGCGGCTCGAGCTCGGCCGCGAGCTCGCGCTGCTCGCGTTCCTCGGCGTGGTCGTGCGCGCTCGGGCGCGTGCGCAGCGCCGCGAGGCGCTCGGCGGTCCACAGGCGGTTCAGATCCTCGTCGAGAAAGCGCGCGTCTCGCGCCAGTGCCGCGCGATTGCCGACGAGCACGACGAGCTCGCCCGCGAGCGGAGTGCCGCGACTGTGCAGGGCGGCAAGCACGCGCTCGGCCGAGCGCACGCCCGCGGGCTCATTGCCGTGAATGCCTGCGGTGACGACGAGCGTGGGGCCGCCGGAGCGGCCCGCGCGGCCGAGGACCCTCGGCATGGCCACCGCGGGCACTTCCAGCGCGCAGCCCATGGCCGCTCGCTCAGGCGTCCTTGAGCCAGCGATCGAGCAGCACGGACGCGAGCTCCATGAAGTCGTGCTCGGTGAGCACGCCCACGAGCCGTCCATCCTCGACGACCGGCAGGCAACCGATCTTGTTGCGGCGCATCAGCTCGAGCGCCTGCAGCGAGCTCGTTTCGGGCGACACGGTGACGACATCCGCGCGCATGATCTCGCGCACGCTGCGCGTCGAGCCATCGCCCGCCTTGGCGCGCGCGAGCATGCTCAACACCGCGCGGTGCGAGACGAGGCCAACGAAGTGCCCGTGCTCGTCCTCCACAAGCACATAGCGGATCTTCTGCCACTCCATCAGGCTGGCGGCGAGGTCCGCCACGTCGTCGGGGCGGACGGTGAACAAGTCCTTGTTCATCACTTGCCGGACGGTGCGGTAGTTCTCGCGCGCGTTGTCGCGCTCCTCGAGGCTGGCGAGTGACCACTCGTGAACCGGCGCACCGGTCTTCTGCCGTTCGATCAGTGCCGCCGTGAGGGCGCGGTAGCGCTCGAGCGGGCGTCCGCGCTCGCCCATGGACGAGAGCGAGTCGAGCGACCACTGCGCGCCGGTGCGGTCGGCGCGCACGCGCTCCTCGATCACGCCGAGGTAGCGATCGATGTCGTTGGCCGCGACCTTCGAGTTCGCCAGCCCGCGCCGCGCGATCGGCAGCAGCTGCGACAGCACGAGCTCGTCCGCGCTCCACGCCCGGCCGCGCAGCCAGCGGAAGCGCGCGTGCAGCCCGTAGCGCGCCGCCGCGACCATGTTCGCGCGCGCGTCGTCGAATCTCATCGCGGCGGTCACATCGCCGAACTCCGCGGCGGCGCACATCAGGCCGACGAAGAAGGCCGCGTTGGCGACCTCGTCGATCACCGACGGACCGGCGGGAATGACGCGGTTCTCGATGCGCAGGTGCGGCTTGCCGTTGGAAATGCCGTAGCACGGGCGATTCCAGCGGTAGACGGTGCCGTTGTGCAGGCGCAGCGCGCGCAGCTGCGGCACGCCGCCTTGCGCGAGCAACTTGAGCGGGTTCTCGTCGGACGCGATCGCGATCAGCGAGCGGAAGCGCGCCACATCCTCGCGGTAGATCTCGAGGATCGAGTCGTCGACCCAGCGCTCGCCGAAGTTGACGCGCTGGCGCTGGCCGCGCTCGGCCATGTGCTCGCTGCGCGTGTCGAGCGACTGCTGGAACAGCGCGATGCGCGTCTCGTGCCACAGGCGGTGCTGCAGCAGCGTCGGGGAGTTGACCGCCGCCGCGAGGCACGGCGCGGTGATCACCTGCGCGAGGTTGTAGCAGCCCGCGAACTCCTCGGCCGAGACCTGATAGTGGATCTGGAAACTCGTGGTGCAGGCCTCGAGCATCACATTGTCGTGCGAGGTCGAAAGCTCGTCCGCGCCCTTGATGCGGAAGTCGAACTTGCCGCCGCGCATCTGCGTCAGCAGCCGGTTCATCGCGAGGTAGCGCGGGCTCGGAGTCATGTAGTCGAGCGAGAGGTGCGCCTTCTCGAGCGTCGGCAGGATGCCGCACAGGACGACCTGCGCCTGCTCCTCCGCGGCCGCCGCGCGCGCGCGCTCGAGCAGCATCGTCAACTCGCCGTGCATGCGCGCGAAGCAGTCGCCGCCGAGCACCTGCGGGAGCAGGTTGGCCTCGAGGTTGAACAGGCCGAGCTCGGTCGTGTAGCTCTCGGCGCCGAGCTTGGCGAGCAGCACTTGCGCGAGCTTGGCCGGCTGCAGCGCGCGGTCGACGAGGAACATCTCCTGCTCGGCGCCGATTCGGCGCGTGCCGGACTCGATCATGCCCTGCGCGAGCATCTGCTCGAGGGCGTGCACGTCGTCGAGGAGCGACTTGACGAAGCGCCGCATCTCCTGATGGTCGGCGCCGTCGCTGATCTGTTGGAGGCCCATGAGGGTCTGCTTGCTTGCTGCGATCGGCCGAGAAACTGCCGAGGATCGGGCGGCCGAGAGTAACGAGACGAGGATGCTAGCAAAACGCGCCACGGAGCCCTGAAGGCTCGCCGGTGTAGGTTCCGCAAGCTGACGGCGCTACCTTGCTTCCAACCCGCGCGCCCCGCGCCGGGCTGCCGCCAGATGGCCCCGTTCACCCGCGCCGCGCCGCTCGCGCCCTTCGCCCTGTTGCTCGCGAGCGCGGCTCCCGCTGCCCAACTCCCGGAGTCGCAGCCGCGCGACCTCACGGGCGACGGTCGGGTGTTTCTCGAGTTCGCCACGCCCACCTCCGAGGCGCATGCCGGCGTTCCCCAGCGCGTGGAGTTGCTGCTCGGCATCGAGCGGGGTTTCCTCGAGCGCGAGCTCGTCCCGCTCTTCGCTCGCTCGCTCGACCTGCCCGTCGAGCTGCGCGCGCCGTGGATGCGAGCGCCGCGCGGCGGTCGCTGGCTCGCGCTCGCTGAGCCGGTCGGCGCGCGCAGCCTCGCGCTCGATGGGGAGCTTGCCTTCGCCACTCCGCAGGCTGACGCGGAGCGCGACGGCCGCACCTTCGCGCTGCACGCGCTCGCCTTCGAGTGGCTGCCCGAGTCGCCCGGAGAGCTCGTCCTCGACGGCACCGAGCTGCGCTTCGCCTACGCGAGTGCCTTCGACGACGACCCGTTTCGCGGGCGATTGCCGCGCGATCGCGTCGATGCGCGCGTGCGCGGTCCGATCGCGCGCCTGCGAGCCCTCGCCTTGCCCGAGCAGGGCCGCCCACCGCAGTTCGGCGGCGCAGTGGGGAACTTCACGATCCTGACCGAGGCCGAGCCGCGCGAGGTGGAGGTCGGCGGCGTGCTGCTGCTCACCACGCAGATCGCGGGCCAAGGCAACTTCGGCCACTTCGCGGCGCCGCGCATCGGCCCCTTCGACGGCCTGCGCGTGCTCTCGGAGCGTTCCGAACTCGTCGACGGCACCTTGCGCATCGAGTGCGAGCTGCGCGTGACCGAGGAACGCGTGCGCGAGGTCCCGCCCATCGAGTTTGCCTACTTCACTTCCGCCGCGCCGGGACGCTATGAAGTCCTCCGTTCGCAGCCGCTCCCGCTGCGCATCCGCCGCCCCATGCAGCCCGCCCTTGCCGATGTCCTTCCGCCCGAGTCCTCGCTGCTTTCGCCGCCCGCGCTCGTCGTCGGCGGGGTCATAGCGCTGGTCGTGCTCCTGCTCGTGCTGCGAGCGCGCCGCCGCCGCGGCCTTCCGAGCGCCGACGAGCACGCGATGGCGGCCGACTTCGAGACGCGCCTGATCCGTCCGGGCGGCGATGTGACGCGCCTCTACCCGGCGTACCTCGCCGCGCGCCTCGGTGACGATCCGGCCACGGTCGTGACGCCCGATCTCGCGCAGCGTCTCGAGCGCGAAGGCGCGCCCGCGGAGCTCGCCTCGCGCGCGGCGGCGCTCGCGCTCGAGCTCGCGGCAGCCAACTACGGCCGCAAGGCTCCCAAGGAGGTGCTCGAGCGCGCGCGCGCCACCGTGCGCGAGCTCGATCACCACTCGTTGCGCAGCTAGCCCGGCGTCTCGCGCCGCAGCATGCGGCCGGGGCGCGAGCCGGTGACCTTGCCGTGCTGCACCACGGGCACGCCGTTCACATAGACATGCTCGATGCCTTCGGGGTAGCGCTGCGGCTCCTCGAAGGTCGCGCGGTCGGCGACGCGCGCCGCGTCGAACAGCACGAGATCGGCGGCCATTCCCAGCGCGATGCGACCGCGGTCGCGCAGGCCGACGCGCTCCGCCGGCATCGAGGTCATCTTCGCGATCGCCGTCGGCAGGTCGAGCGCGCCGAGCTCGCGGCAGTAGCGGCCGAGCACGCGCGGAAATGTGCCGTAGGAGCGCGGATGAGGGCGGTCGTCGGCGGCGCTCCCCGTCGGCGCCATGCTGCGGCCATCGGAGCCGATCATCACCAGCGGGTGCGCGAGCACGCGCGCCACATTTTCCTCGCTCATGCCGTGGCCGATGTAGCCGATGTCGGCGCGTCCGCGCTCGAGCACGCGCACGAAGGCCTCCTCGGGCGCGACGCTCCATGCCTGCGCGAGCTCCGCGAGGCTGCGGCCGACGCACTCCTGCGCCGCGGGCGCGCCGACCGAGCTGATCACGACGAGCTCGAAGCCGCCGAGCTCCGTCGCGACACGCGGACCCACTTCGCGCAGAATGCGCTCGCGCTGCGCTGCATCCGCGAGGCGTGCGAGGATCGCCTCCGAGCCGCCCTCGCGACTCCACGGCTCGAGCAGGATCGAGAGCGTCGTCGAGTACGCCGTGTACGGATACGCGTCGACCTTCACATCGAGGCCCGCTGCCCGCGCGCGTTCGATGCGTGCGAGCGCCTCGTCCTGCAAGTGCCAGTTGTTGCGGCCCGCCGCCTTCAAGTGCGAGACCTGCAGCCGCGCCGAGCCCGCGTGCGCAGTGGCCAGCGCCTCGTCGATCGCTTCCAGCAGCTCCGCTTCCTCGCTTCGCATGTGCGTCGCGTACAGCACGCCGCGAGCTCCAGCGATGCGCACGAGGTCCTCGAGCTCCGCTTGCGGCGTGTAGAGACCCGGCACGTACTCGAGCCCGCTCGAGAGGCCCCACGCACCCTGCTCGAGCGCGAGCTCGAAGCGCCGCGCGATCTCGGCGCGCTCCTCGGCCCGCGCGGGCCGGTCGACTTCGCCGACGACGCCGCGCCGCAGCGTGCCGTGCCCCGCGAGCAGGGCATGGTTGAGCGCGGCGCCCTGCGTGTTCCACGCGCGCGCGTACGAGCTGACATCGCCCCAGCGCGCGCGAGTCGTCGCGCTCTCGTCCTCTCCAGCGACGCGCGGAGCCGCAGAACTGCCGCAATTTCCGGTGATTTCGGTCGTGCAACCCTGCCGGATGCGGCTCTCGGCGAGCGGCCACTCGAAGATCGTGCGATCGGAGTGCGTGTGGATGTCGACGAAGCCGGGCGCGACGCACAGGCCCTGCGCATCGAGGGTGCGCCGCGCGCGCCGCGGATTGCCCTGCCCGATGAACGCGATCCGCCCCGCGCGCAGCCCGAGGTCGGCGACGAACGGTGCGCCGCCCGAGCCGTCGAGGATCGTGCCGCCGCACAGGAGCAGGTCGCAGTCCGTCTCGCCCGCGGGCGCGCGGCACGCACCGAGCAGCGAGAAGGCCGCGGATCCTGCGAGGAAGGTGCGTCGATCGAGCGTGTTCATGGGGCTGGCTCCGCGCCGAGACCGGCGCCGGGAAGAGTGGAGAGCGTGTCCTGTTCGAGCGCGAAGCCGCCGCGGAATGGGTCGCGGGCGAGGTCGAAGCTGCCGTCGAGATCGAGCCAAGCTGTCGCGCGCAGCGCGAGCGCACAGTGCAGCGCCGCCGCGATGCCGAGCACGCTCTCGTCCATGCAGCCCCACAGCAGCCGATAGCCTGCGGCCTGCGCCGCGCGCGCGAGCTCGAGTGCGCCGCCGGGGCCGCCGCTCTTCATCAGCTTGATGTTGAGGCCGCCATAGGGGCTGCCGCAGCTCGCAAGGCGCGCGAGGTCGCGCGTGGAATGCACGCTCTCGTCCGCAACCAGTCGCGCGCGCAGTGACGCGAACGCGGCCAGCTCGCCGTCGAGCTCGGGCCGCATCGGCTGCTCGATCAGTTCGAGGTCGAGCGCGTCGGCGCGCGCCGCGAGCTTGCGAAACGCGGCGAGGTCGTAGCCTTGGTTCGCGTCGATCCGCAGCTCCACGCGCGCCCCGAAGCGTTCGCGGAGCTTCGCGAGCCGCTCGAGGTCGAGCTCGATGTCCGCGCCCGTCTTGACCTTGAGCAGCGCGAAGCCGCGCGCGGCGTACTCGTCCGCTTCCGCGATCGTCTCCGGCACGCCTTTCAGTCCGATCGTGATCGAAGTGCGCAGCGCGCCGTGCGCGCGACCCAGCCACTCCACCAGCGGTTTCCCGGCCGCTTTCGCCGCCAGATCGTGCAGCGCCATGTCGAGCCCCGCGCGCGTCGCGGGGCCGTCGATGCGCTGCCGCAGCTCGATCTTCAGCGCCTCGAGCTCGCGGAGCTCGCGACCGATGAGCCACTCGAGTCGCGTGGGAGCGAGCGCACGCGCCGCCTGCTCCGCGGTCTCGCCCGTCACTTCCTCCGCCGGCGACGCTTGGCCGTACGCGAGCGTGCCGTCGTCGCCCTCGAGCTCGACCAGCACCATCTCGACCGCGTCCCAGCTCCCGCCCGCGATCGCGTAGGGACGCGACAGCGGAATGCGCTCGAGGCGCGAGCGGACCGCGGCGATTCTCACCCGCGCGTCTCGCGCTTCACATAGGCCTGCACGGCATCGAGCAGCGCATCGAGTGGCTCGAGCAGCGGATACGCAACCGGCAGGCCCGTCTCGCGCTCGATGCGCTCCCGCGCCGCGGCGCGCTCGGATTCTCTGAGGTGCTCGTGGTTGAGCGCGATGCCGAGCACCTGCGCGCCGTACATGCCGATCAGCGCGATTTCAGAGGCGAGCGAGGGAATCATGTTGCCGAGATGTTCCTGATCCTCGAAGCAGTGCCGCGCCGGCGCGTGCTGCAGGATCACGCCGCGCGAGCCTCCGGAGAGGATCAACTCGGCGCCGCACGGGCCCGACGGATTGCGCAGCGCCGACTGGCCTTCGAGCACGATCAGGTCGGGCCGCGCTTCGCGGTCGGCCTCGACGATCGCGTGCTCGAGCTCGCCCGACACGAAGTCGTTGGGCGTCGAGTCGAGCACGAAGCCCCAGCCGCAGCCCTGCATCCAGCCGGTCTGGCCGGTGTAGATGACCTCGGTCTCGATGCCGCGCTCGCGCGCCGCTTGGGCGAGCAGCTGGCTCGTGGTGCGCTTGCCGAGCGCGCAGTCGGTGCCGAGCAGCGCGAGACGCGGCGCGCGAACCTGCGCGATCTTGCCGCTCCAGAAGTGGAGCTCCGCGCGCGGTTTCGTTCGGCGCACATCGACGATCTTCGCACCGCTGCGCTCCGCGGCCGCGCGCAGCTCCGGTTCGTCGCCGACCAAGTGGTGCAGGCCGTTGACGACGCCGATGCCGCGCTCGAGCGCTGCGAGCAGCGTTCCGCGCAGCGCGGGAGGCAGCACTCCGCCTTGCGTCGCGACGCCGACCACGACGACATCGGGCTTGCGGCCGGTGGCGAGCAGCGCGTCGAGCGACGCGAACGAGGGGATCCCGCGCGCGCGCCCGTCGAGCAGCTCGCCCGCGTCGCGCCCGGCGGCGAGCGCGTCGACGAGCGCGATCACCTCGAAGCGGCAGGGCCCGCGCACGAGGCCGTGGGCCGTCTTGGCGTCCGAAGTGGCGAAGCGATCGAGGGTCAGGACGGCGGCGGTCTCACGCATGGCGAGCGCCAAGAATAGCCGCGGAGGGCTAGGCCCGCGTCGCGACGAACGGCGCGAAGGCGCGCGCGAGCGGCGCGGCGGCCCGCGACACGCGCTCGGCGTCCGTGGCGAGCTCGACGAACGGCACGAACTCGCGCACGAGCAGGTCGCGGCGCACCTCGAGGCACAGCGCGGACGCCGGCCGCTGCGCCGCGAATTCGTGCGCCAGCGTCACCGGATGCAGCGGATAGGCGCTGTTGCGAGACACCTCGAAGCCAGCGCCCGTGAACTCGCGCTCGGCGCGCACGACCAGCTCGGGCAGCGCCAGTTCGACGCCTTCGGGATCCGCCGTGATCAGGTCGACCTCGGGCCGCAGCGGCCAGCTGCCGATGCGCTCGGGCGCGTAGGCCGCGCGCAGCGACTGCGCGATGTGTTCGTCGATCGCCATGTCGATCGAGCGCGGCGCATAGGTGTGCACGAAGAGCGTCGAGCCGCCGCGCGCGCGCACGCTCTCGAAGGCGCGCGACACGGTCTCGCGGTAGGCGAAGTAGCGCTCGAGCAGGAGCTCGCGATCGCGCTCGTCCTGCACCCACGGCTGCAAGCCGGGCGTCATCTCGCCGGCTGCGCTCGACCGCGCGAGCGTGTCGCGTGCGATGCGTCGATTGCAGTCGAGGAATGTGCGCGGAACTCGGCAGCGCACGACGGCCAGCACGCACTCCGGCCGCGCGAGCGCGACCTCGCGCGCCACCGCGCTCGAGAGCTCCGGCGCGCCGACATCGGTGTTCACGAAGAAGAACTCGCGCAGTCCGGGAGGGAACGGGCCGCGCAGCGCACTGGCGAGCTCGTCGAAGTCCGCCGCGCGCGTCGCGCCGTGGGCCACCTCGAGCAGGGCACCCGGCGGAGCGTCCGCGCGCGCCGCCGCTCCACGCACCAGCTCGACGTCGCACACTCCGGGGATCGATCGCGGGAGGCCGTCCATCGCGCACGAAGTACCCCGCCGCCCGTCCCCGTTGCAAGGGAGCAGGTCCAACGGCGCGCGCCCGGCGTACCATGTTCGGACTATCTCCATGGCAGTCCTCCGCGCGCTCCTCGTGCTCGCATGCCTCGTCGCCTCGCTCGCGCCGGCCTCCCCCGCGCAGGGCGGCTACACGCGCGAGCGATTCCCCGAGCTAGGCATCGACCTCGATCGCCCGCGCGACTACGAAGCGATCCCGACCCAGCCCGACGAGCAGTTCGTCGCGCTCTACTTCGCGGAGAAGCTCGATCCCGACCCGGCCAAGCGCCGCTCCGCGCGCCCCGAGCTCTCGGTGGTCGACATTGTGTTCGTGCCCGACCCGCCGCCGCCCGATCCTGAGCCGGTCCCGCCCCCGGCGCCCGAGGAGGACGAAGAGGGCCGCAGCAAGGCCAAGCCCGTCGAGCGCG
This sequence comes from Planctomycetota bacterium, assembly GCA_016872795.1. GTDB lineage: Bacteria > Planctomycetota > UBA1135 > UBA1135 > F1-120-MAGs118. The sequence goes on along the minus strand of VGYZ01000027.1, from coordinate 29,172 downwards.
AGAAGGAAGCGCCGCCACCGCCGCCCGTCAGCACGCTCGAGCGCTGGTTCGAGCGCCACACTGGCTGGGACCTCGGCCGTGCCCAGCCCGGCAAGCCGCGCAGCGGCTGGACCTCGACGATCTACACGCTCACGCTGCGGCGCCCCGGCGGCGCGAAGCTCGTCGGCTGGTGCTACGCGTACCGGCAGGAAGGCGTGCGCACCGTCGCCTTCGTCGCGACCTGCGCGCCCTCGGACCTCGAGGAGCAGGAAAAAATCTGGCGCCACATGGCGGAGAAGGCCGACCTCTCCGAGCCCGAGGGCCAAGACCTCACGAAGCTGCAGCAGAAGTACGCGCGCTCCGGCCTGCGCGGCGTCGACTACCGCATCGAGGTGCGGCGCAAGATGGTGCGCGGCTGGAAGGCCGAGGACACCGAGAATTTCATCGTCCTCTACCACACCAACGACCAGCCGCTGATTCGCACGCTGCTCGCGGACATCGAGTCGATCCGCAAGGAGTACATCAAGCTCTTCCCGCCCGCCGGGGAGATCAAGGCCGTCTCGACCGTGCGCGTGTGCCGCGATCGCAACGAGTACATGGCCTACGGCGGCCCGCCGGGTTCGGCGGGGTACTGGAATTACGCCGCCGAGGAGCTCGTCTTCTACGACGCGCAGGTGAAGGAAAAGGGCAAGCGCTCGAGCGACGCCAACACCTTCATCGTGCTCTACCACGAGGCCTTCCACCAATACATCCACTACTCGGCCGGCGAGGTGCCGCCGCACTCGTGGTTCAACGAGGGCCACGGCGACTACTTCTCGGGCGCGGATGTGGTCGGCTCGAAGGTGCGCAAGATCGGCGTGAACTCGTGGCGCTTCGGGATCATCCAGCGCGCCGTCGACGAGGCCAAGTTCGTCCCGTGGAAGGACATCCTGCGCTTCGAGCAGCCCGAGTATTACCGCGGCGACCGCGTCGGCCTGTGCTACGCGCAGGGTTGGTCGATGGTCTATTTCCTGCGCCAGTCGCCGCTCGTGGCGAAGCACCCGCAGTGGTCGAAGCTGCTCGACACCTACTTCAACGAGCTCAAGCTCGACTACGCCCGCAACCTCGCCCTGCTCGAGACCCAAGGCCGCAAGGACGACCGCCGCGCCAAGGCCGAGGTCGGCGTCGCCTCCCGCCGCTACGCCCTCGAGAAGGCCCTCGACGGCATCGACATCGCCGCCCTCGAAGCCGCTTGGGTCGACTTCATCTCCAAGCTCGAGTTCAAGCGCTGACCCGCGCCGTCGCCGCGAGAGCGCGCCGATCGGCCGCCGACGCGGCTTCGATCTGGCCGGGAGCTCCAAGCTCGTGCCTGACGCCCGCGGCGCACTCGCGCATGCTGCGAGGCCGATGCGCGCCGCCTCGAACCGCTCCCGCCGTCCGATGAGGATCTCGATCCTCGCCCTTGCTTGGGCGCTGTGGGTCGTGCTCGTGCAGGCGCTCGGCGGAACGGCCGCGCTCGTGCACGCCCACGGCGGTGCGGGCGAGCACCTGCACTTCGTCGCCTCGCAGGTGCGCGACATGGACCACGCCGAGTGGCATCGCCGCGCGCACGCGGTGGAAGACAGTGAGCGCGATACGGAGAAAGAGCTCTCCGACGGCGCGCTCGAGCTGCTGCTCGAGTTTCCCATGGCGCCTCAGCTCGGCCGCGGAGATCGCGACGGCGAGCGCGATGTCGAGACTGCGGCGCGCGAGCTCGCGCCCTGTGTCTCCTTCGCTTCAGAGAGTGTCGGCGCTCGCGCGGTCGTCTCCGCGCGCGCCTCGGCCCGAGGTTGGTGCCGGTCCCGCGCCGGACCTCCGCCGCTCCTTCCGCTGCGCATCTAGCTTCGATCGCCCGTGCCCGCGTCGCGTGCTCGCGATGCTCCGGCGTGCTCGTGCGAGCCGCCGCCTTCGCTCAAGTCTCGTTGCATCGTGGAAGGTCCGCGCTTGAAGAATGTCCCTCTCGCTGTCGTCTCGATCGTCCTCCCGCTCGTCTCCTGCGATCGGAGCTGGCCGACGAGTGCTCCCGTGTTGGCGGCCTCGGAAGAACCGGACGGGGCGCCGCCGCGTGCGTGGACCGCGCACGGTGAGCGGCTGTCGACCCATGTCGAACACCCCGAGTTCGTCCGCGGCGAGCCATCGCGTGTCCTCGTGCACCTCACGGTGCTCGCGAGCGGCGAGCCCGTGCGCGCGGGCACGATCACCCTGCGACTCGGCCAGACGAGCCGCACGGTCGAGGCGCCCGCGCGCGAGGGCATCTTCATCGTCGAGTTCGTTCCCGCCGCCACGGGCGAGAGTTCGCACTCGCGGTTCAAGTCGCGAGCGCGCAGGCCAGCGAGGTGCTCGCGCTCGGCAGCGCGAGTGTGCACGCCGATCGAGCGACGGCGGACGCCGCGGCGCGCGCCGTCGAGCATGTCGATGGCGATGTGTCGTTCTTGCTCGAGCAGCAGTGGCAGATCGGTCTCCTGCACGAGCCCGCGCGACGCGTCGATCTGGAACGCAGTCTGGTGGTGCCCGCCAGCGTGCGACTGCGCGACGGCGCGAGCGCGGATGTGCTGCCTCCAGCGGCGGGTCGGCTCGTAGCCGCGAAGGAGCGCGCCCTGCCGCGCGTCGGCGAGCGCGTGAAGGCGGGCGAAGTTCTCGCCTACATCGAACCGCCGAGCGACTCCGCCACGCTGGCCGCACTGCACACGCTGCGACTCGAGCTCGAGATGCGCCTGCTCGATGCCAATCACGAAATCGAGCACTCGAAGCTGCGGCGCGGCTTCGCGCAGCGCGAGCTCGATCGACTGCTCACGCTCCAGCCGGATGGCCTCAGCACCTTGCCCGAGATCGAGGCTGCACGACGCGAGGTCGAACTCACGGTGCACGAGGAAGAGGTCGCCAACGCGCAGCGCCAAGCGGTCGAGCGCCTGCTCGGGGAGCGCGCCCCCTTCGACGCAGCGAGCGGCTCACCCGTGATGCGCCTGCCCGTGCTCGCCACGATTGACGGCGTCGTCGCGGCTGCACCGCACGCGGTGGGCGCGAGCGTCGAAACGAGCACTTCGATCGCGCGCATCGTCGATGCGTCGCGCGTGTGGATCGAAGCTCGTGCCTCAGAGTTCGACCTGCACAAGCTGCAGCTGCAAGGGCGTGCATTCGTGAGCTTCCTCGGGCTCGCCGGTGAGCGACGCGAGCTCGTCGGCTCGCCATGGATCGCGCCACGGATCAACGAGGAATCGCGCACCTTGGCGCTGCGCTTCGAGCTCGACAACGCCGATGGCCGCTTGCGCGAAGGGATGCTGGCCGAGCTCGGGCTCGCGACCGACAGCGTGGCGAACGCGCTCTCGATTCCGATTTCGGCCGTGGTGGCCGACAACGGGGTTCCGACGGCGTGGGTGCCAGTCGGAGGCGAGAGCTTCGCGCGGCGCGCGCTCTCGCTGGGTCTGCGCGATCACGAGCGCGTGCAGGTGCTCGGCGGGCTCGCGGACGGCGAGCGGGTCGTCACGCGCGGCGGCTATGTCGTGCGGCTCGTGTCGCTCGGCGGCGCGTCCATGGACCACGGTCACCAACACTGAGCGGGAGCCAAGCGTGATCAACCTGCTCATCCGACTCTCGCTCGAGAAGCGCCTCACCGTCGTGGTCCTCGCGCTCGTGACGATGGCACTCGGCGTGGCCGTCACGCTGCGCATGCCCGTCGATGTCTTTCCGGATTTGACGGCGCCCACCGTCACCGTGCTCGTCGAAGGCCACGGCCTTTCTCCGCAGGAGATGGAGACGCAGGTCACATTCCCGATCGAGAGCGCGATGAACGGCGCATCGGGCGTGAGGCGCGTGCGCTCGGGCACGGCGCTCGGCATCACGGTCGTGTGGGTCGAGTTCGAGTGGGGCGTGGACATTCAGCGTGCGCGGCAGACGGTTGCGGAGCGGCTCGGCACCGTCGCGGGCGCGATACCCGAGGGCGTCGAGCCGCCGAAGCTCGCGCCGGTCTCCAGCGTGATGGGCGAGATCCTGTTCATCTCACTCACCTCGCCGAAGCACGGCCCGCTCGAACTGCGCACGACGGCGACCACGCTCGTTCGCCGCCGCCTGCTCTCGGTGCCCGGCGTCTCGCAGGTCACTCCGATCGGCGGCGACACCAAGCAGTACCAAGTGCAGCTCGATCCCGACCGCATGCGCGCCTACGGCATCACCGCCGATGAGGTGCTCGAGGCGTTGCGCGCCTCGAACGAGAATGTCGCGGCCGGCGTGCTGCGCATGGGCGAGCAGGAGGTGCTCGTCGAAGGCATCGGTCGCATCGTGACCCTCGAGGACATCGGTGCGGTCGCGATCGCGCGCCGCGAGGGCGTGCCCGTGACCGTGCGCGATGTCGCGACCGTCTCGATCGGCGCCGCCCAGAAGCGCGGCACGGCAGCATCTTCGCGCCGCGACGAGAACTGGAAGCCCGTGATCGAGCCCGGCGTCGTGCTCGCCATCCAGAAGCAGCCCGGCGCGAACACGCTCGAGCTCACGAAGCGGCTCGACACCGCGCTCGACGAAATTCAGTCGGCGCTGCCCGAGGGGATGTTGGTCCACCGCAACCTGTTTCGGCAGGCGACCTTCATCCAGAACGCGATCGACAACACCGTCACGGCGCTCGTCGAAGGCGCGTTGTTCGTCGTGCTCGTCGTGGCGGCGTTTCTCGCCAGCACTCGCGCGAGCGTGATCACGCTGCTCGCTTTGCCGCTCTCGCTGCTCATCACCGTGCTCGCGCTCGAAGCTCTCGACGCCAACATCAACACGATGACGCTCGGCGGCATGGCGATCGCGATCGGCGCGCTCGTCGACGACGCCATCATCGATGTCGAACCGAAGCTCGCTCCGCGGTGGCCCGCGCGCGCTTCGAACTCGCCCGCGTCACGGGTGGGGGCGCCTGAGGCGCCGATCCCACGCCAACGCGGCTTTCCGCTCAGCAGGTGCGCACGGGCGCGACCGCGGTGCGCTGGGCCAGGCGTTGCTGGATCCACGCGCCGGCGAGGATGCCGGCGATCGTCGGCAGCGCGTACAGCTTGCCTTCCCCGAGCTGCGCGAGCGCGGTGCCCGGGCAAGTGGCGGAGAGCCTCCAGTCGAGGCCGAAGATCACCCCGCCGGCGAGCACGGCGCGGTGATCACGGCTTGGGTTGGAACGCGATCTACTCTTCGCTCGCGCCGCGCGCGCCGGAGCGCTTCAAGAGTGCGATGCCAAGCGCGGCAGTCGCGATCGCCGCGCCGATCACGCCGAACAGGTGCAGGTCCGTGAGGCGGAACATGCCGACGATCGTCGCCGCGTCCGTGGCGCGCGCCATGGAGTACAGGAAGCCGAGCACGGCCCCGGACGCGAGGAATGCGAGCGGCTTCATGCGATGCCTCCCGCGAGTGCGATCGGGAGCCATGTTGCCGCGAGCCGCCCGAGCATGAAGCTGATCGTGCCCACGGAGCTCGACTTCGCACCGAGCGCGATGCCGACGATCGAGTGACCGCTCGTGCAGCCGCCCGCCATGCGCGAGCCGTAGCCGACGAGCAGATCGCCGAGCGCAAACAGCGCGCACTACCCAGCGTTGCTGATGTGGAAGTTCTGCTCGAGAGCTGCGGATGTACTCGCGCTGTGCGGTCCGCCGCACACGAAGGCCGCGAGGAGTCCGCCGAGCGGCAGTCCGAGCGCGAACCACAGCATCCAGCGCTCGCTGCCCGCAGGCTTGGGGAGCGCGTAGGCTTCGGCGTAGCCGCTCGAGATGCCGATCAACTCGCCGGAAGTCCGCGCGGAGAGCGGCACGAACGCTCCGAGCGTCATGCCCGCGATCTACAAGGGCCAATACGGTATGTCGATATCTCCTGTTCCTCGTGGTAGCCCGGTGTTCAGGCCTTCGCCGCCGCGCCGCCCGACTGCAGACGCCCCCACGCATCCATGCCGCCACCGATGTCGATCACATCGTGCACGCCGGCGGCATGCAGCAAGCTCGTCGCGATCGACGAGCGATAGCCGGAGCGACAAATCACCGCGAGCTTCGTGTCGCGCGGCACTTCCGCCATGCGCTGCTGGAGGCGGTTGAGTGGGATGTGCAGCGCACCTTCGATGTGGCCGTTGTTCCACTCCGCAGGCGTGCGTACATCGAGGACGAGCGGCGCGTGCTTCTCGGCGAGGCGTTCCGCGAGCGCCTGCACCGTGATGCGCGTCGAGCGCGCGACGAGCTCGGACCGGTCCGCGAGCGCGCCCATGCCGCCCTTCAGGTGGCCCGCTACCCGCTCGAACCCGACGCGGCCGAGGCGCACCGCGGCCTCCTGCTCGCGACCGACCTCCGCGATCACGATCACCGGACGCTTCGGATCGAGGATCGAGCCCGACCATGTGGCGAAGCTGCCTTCGAGGCCGATGTTGATGCTGCCCTTCAGATGGCCGCCCGCGAAGTCCGCGGGCGAGCGCGTGTCGACGAGCTGCGCGCCTTGGTTCGCGAGCAGGAGCGCCGCGTCGAGCGCGAGCGGCTTGAGCGCCTGCTCGAGCTGCGTGTCGAGGGTGCCGCGCTCCTTGCGATTGAGTGTCGCGTTGTACGCGAAGTACGCGGGCGCGTCCGGCTGGTCCGCAATGACGAGCGCGACGAACTCGTCGCGCGTCATCGGCTGCAACGCGTAGTTGAAGCGTCGCTGCTCGCCGATCGTGGACACGCGCTCGTTCGAGAGCTTCTTGCCGCACATCGAGCCCGCGCCGTGCGCCGGGTAGACCAGCGTCTCGTCCGGCAGCTCGAGCAGCTTGCCGTGCAGCGATTCGTACAGCATCGAAGCGAGCTCGCCGGCCGTCACTCCGACCGACGCGAGCAGATCCGGCCGCCCGATGTCGCCGATGAACAGCGTGTCGCCCGTCAGCACCGCGTGCGGCTTGCGCGCGTCCTTGGCGAGATCGTGGACCACGATCGAGATGCCCTCGGGCGTGTGCCCCGGCGTCTCGAGAATCGAGAGCCGCGTGTCGCCGAACTCGAGCGCATCGCCGTCCTTCAGCGCCGCAAACTCGTACTCGGCCCTCGCCTTGGCTCCGAGGCCGATGCGCGCCCCCGTGAGCGCGCGCAGCTCGAGATGTCCGGCGACGAAGTCGGCGTGGAAGTGCGTCAGCAGCACATGGCGAATCTCGACGCCGAGCCTGCGCGCCTCTTCGAGGTACTGGCCGACATCGCGCTGCGGATCGACCACCGCCGCGACTTTCGAGCGCTCGTCCGCAATCAGGTACGAGGCGTGAGCGAGGCAACCGAGGTAGTACTGCTTGACGATCATGCGCATCTCTCCAACGAAGGTCCCAGCCACCCGACAGCGCAGCCACCCACATTTCTTACCACTCGCCAGGCCATCCCGGCACCCGCGCTCCTCGACCGTGCCCACCAACTTTCAGCCTCCTCAGGCCGCACAGTGGACGCTCCGACCATCTGCGCGCTGTTCACGAGACCTCGATCGTCGCGCAGCGGCGGGACCTGCGGACTCGGCGGCACCGCGGGCATCGACAGCGACTTGCCGAACGGCCCCGCGAGGTGGCGCGCGCCAGAGGCGGGAGCGCGGGAGCGCTAGTTGGCCGCGGCGACGCGCTCGGCCGCGCGCAGGACGCGCAGCAGGTTTTCACCGAGCAGCTTGCGCAGGTCGGCGTCGCTCCAGTTGCGATCGACGAGCACTTGGGTCAGGTTGGGGTAGTCGTCGACGCTGTCGAGGCGCTCGGGCAAGAGCGAGACGCCGTCGAAGTCGGAGCCGATGCCGATGTGCTCGACGCCCGCGATTCGTGCAATGTGCTCGATGTGGTCGGCGACCTGTTCGACGGTTCCGCGCTCCAACGAGCGACTCGCGCGGTAGTCGGCCCACGCCTTGTCGTAGTCGGCCTTGTCCGGGAACTTGGCCGCGAGCTCGCGCTGCACCTTGAGGTTGTCCTGCGTCTTGGCGGCGGTGTCGGGATGGATGAAGCTCGAGCCGAAGTTCACCATCACCACGCCGTCGCGAGCGGCGATCGCACGCAGCAGCTCGTCCGACAGGTTGCGCGGGTGATCCGCGAGCGCGCGCGCCGACGAGTGCGACGCGATCACGGGAGCCTTCGAGAGCGCCAGCACATCGCGCACGCAGTCGTCGGAAACATGCGAGATGTCGACGAGCATCCCGATGCGATTCATCTCGCGCACGACATCTTCGCCGAAGGGCGCGAGGCCGCCGTGGCGCGGCGCGTCCGTCGAAGAGTCGGCCCACGCGGTCGAGAGCGAGTGCGTGAGCGTCATGTAGCGCACGCCGAGGCGATGGAACATGCGCAGCGCAGCGAGCGAGCTCTCGATCGAATAGCCGCCCTCGATCCCCAGCATGCAGGCGAGCTTGCCGCTGGAACGGATGCGCTCGATGTCGGCGGCCGTCGAGGCGAGCTCGAAGTGCTCGGGCCAGCGCTGCACCATGCGGTGCACGAGGTCGACCTGCTCGAGCGTGCGCTCGAGCGCGTCGCCGGACGCTTCGGTGGACGCGGAGACGAACACGGACCAAAACTGGGCACCGACGCCACCGGCGAAGAGCCGAGGAATGTCGGTGTGGAACTCCGGACGCGGCTGCGAGAGGTCGCAGCTCTCGAATCCGGTGCGCGTGCGCTCGCGCATGGCGCCGGGAAGGTCGTTGTGGCCGTCGATGACGGGCAGCTCGGCGTGCAGGGCGCGCACGCGCGCGCTCACCGCGTCGGAGGGTTGAGTGGGCGCGGGGGCGGCGCAGGCGGCCGCGAAGAAGAACAGCAGGAGGGCGGGGCGCATGGGGCGATGGTAGCTCGCGCGACGCAAAGCGGCCGCTACCCTGTGCGCGATGTCGAGCGACCTGCAACTCTTCGCGCTCGCGCCGGACGGACTGCGTCCACTCGCGGTGGAGACTGGCACGGGCACGGTGCACGACCTGCTCGAGCGCATGCCCGGCGGCGTGTACTCCGCCCTGCGGACCTTCGGCCACGAGCGCTTCCTGTGGCTCGAGGAGCATCTCGCGCGCACGGAGCGGTCCATGGCGGGGCTGGGGTGGCCTAAGCCGCTCGACCGTGCGCGGCTGTGCGCAGGCCTCGACGCCGCGGTGCGCGCCTATCCGCTCGCCGACGCGCGCGTGCGCTTCGATGTGCTGCCGGTCGTGCATTCCGTGCAGGGCACGAGCGCGGACATGTTCCTCGCGCTCTCGCCCTTCGTGCCGGTGCCCGAGAAGCTCATTCGCGAGGGCGTCGCGCTCGACTTTGCGCCGCACTTGCGACGCGCGCAGCCCCTGATCAAGACCACGGACTTCGTGCGCGAGCGCAAGCCGCTGCCGCTCGGTGCGCAGGGGTGCTACGAGCACGCGCTGGTCGATGACGGCGACCGCCTGCTCGAGTGCTCGAGCTCGAACCTCGCGTTCTTTTGTGGCGACGAGCTCCTCACCGCGGGCGATGGCGTGCTCGAAGGCATCACGCTGATGGTGCTCCTGCACCTGGCGTCCCGACTCGGCCTGCGCATCCGGCGAGAGCGGCTGCGGCGCGCGGAACTCGCGAGCGTCGACGAGTGCTTCCTCTCCAGCTCCGCGCGCGGCGTCGTGCCCGTCGTGCGAGTGGGGGAGCAGCGCATCGGCAGCGGACAGCCCGGCGAGCGCACGCAGCGCTTGACCGCTGCGTACTACGAGTACGCGGAGCGCGAGGCGCGGCGCGCGGTCTAGCGCGCTCAGGCCTCGAGCAGCAGCAACTCGGAGCAGAAGCCCGGGCCCATCGCGAGCAGCACGCCCTTGTCGCCCGAGCGCGGCGGACGCTGCTCGAGCGTGCGCTCGAGGATCAGCATGACTGACGCGCTCGAGAGGTTGCCGGCGTTGCGCAGCGACTGCCACGAGATCGCGACGGCCTCGTCGTCGAGCCCGAGCGAGTCGCGCGCTGCCTCCAGCACCTTCGGGCCGCCGGGGTGGCAGACCCAGAAAGAGATGTCGCGCGGCGCAAGGCGATGCTCGGCCAGGAACTTGGCGCAGTCGGGGCCGAGGCGCTCCTTCGCGACGCTCGGGACCGAGGGCGAGAGCACGATCTTGAAACCGTGCGCGCCGATGCGCCAGCCCATCATGTCCTCGGTGTCACGGTAGAACACGGAGCGCGTGTCGACGACGCGCACGCCGCGCGCGGGATGCTCGGCGCCGACGACCACGGCAGCGCTGGCGCCATCGCCGAACAGGCCGCAAGAGATGACATGCGCGAGCGAAGTATCGTCCTTCTGCCATGTGAGCGAACACAGCTCGATCGTCAGCACGAGCGCGACGCCCCTGGGACGGCCGCGTACGAAGTCGGTGGCGCGCGCGAGCGCCGCGGCGCCCGCGACGCATCCGAGGCCGAAGAGCGGCATGCGCTTCACATCCGAGCGGAAGCCCATCTTGTTGCACAGGCGCGCGTCGATCGACGGTGCGGCGAGGCCGGTGACCGTCGAGAACAAGATCAGATCGACATCGCGCGCGGCGAGTCCGGCACGATCGAGCGCCTTTTGGACGGCCGTCTGCCCGAGCTCGAGCGCCGAGCGGATCCACTCGTCGTTGAACTGCGTGAAGCCATCGAGCTCCTCATAACGACCGATCTCGAGCGCGAAGGCACGAGCCTCGACTCCGCAGTTCTCGAGCAGCGTCGGCAAGCGTCGCACGATCTCGGGCTTGTGGGCCCAGATGCGCTCGAGGTACTGCTGCACGGTCTTCTGGTCGTAGTAGTACTTGGGAAACGCGCTGGCGGCGGAGGCGATCTTCATGGCCTGAGCTTAGGTACCAGAAAGACCAAAAAGGTGCAGCAGTGCGGGAGGCGGACCCTGCGGTGCGGCATCGACCTTGAGAAGCTCCGCGACGAGGTTGAGCGCGGTATCTTGCGCGCTCGCTCGCGCGCTCGCTCAGTACGGCAGCGTCAAGTGGAAGAACCGCTTGCTGCCATCGGACGGAATCACGATGCCGATTTCCTGACCACGCCAGACGCCACCGGGGGAAAGCCCGACACGCACGGTGCCTCCGGCGTGCAGGAAGCGAAAGATGCCGTTCTCGGTGGCGAAGTAGCGCCCCGCGGTCTGAGTGAGCTGTTGCCCCGGGATGAAGCGCGGCTCGGGCGCAAACGCGCGACCGTCGATGCCGCGAGCGCTCGCGGGGCCGTCCTTCAAGGCGACATTGTCGGGGTTGACGAACTCGACCGTGATCTCGTGCGCCACGGGGAGCCGCACATCGAGGTCGCGCGCGAGATCGAGCGTTGCCGTGGGCAGCGGCAACGAGTGGTGGTGCACGAGGCCGTCGCGTTGCGGGAAGACGAGCAGCGTGGCGTCGAGAAGCCCGGGAGAGTTGCGTCGCGGGCCGTGGATCTCGTAGCGGCCATCGGGACCGGTCGCCACGAACGGCGGATGCAGCTCGGCTTCGAGCTCGGCCTTCGGCTGGCCGTCGCGAGTCGCGAGGTGGGCGAAGTGGGACGCTCCGGCGGCCGCGTTGCGACGGATGTCGATCATCACCAGCGCGCCCGCGAGCGGCTGGCCTTCGGGAGTGAGGATGCGACCTCGAATCGGAGCGCCGATCGGCTCGAGCACGACTTCCACGCTGTATTCGATTGCGCGGCGCTCGAGATCGAGCACGAATGTGCGCGAGTGGTGGCCTTCCGCCCGCACCTGCACGAGATGAATCGCTCCGGCAAGCGTCGTGAAGCTCGCCTGCCCGCGAGCATCGGTCGAGGCCGTCGGCGCGCCCTTGTAGATCGGGCATCCGATGTGGAGGGCAGCATCGTCGTTGACGGCGACGACGCGCACTTCGGCGCCTTCGAGCGGCTCGAGCGCGTCACCCCGCGAGGTCCACGCCTGCAGCGGGAGCGGTGCTCCGCCGAGCTCTCGCGTGAAGCTCGCCGTTCGCCCGCGCTCGAGCACGATGTGCTCGCACCATCCGGCGTGATCGGGCGGCGTCGCCGTGACGCGCACCAGTCCAGGCTTCACTTCCAGCGTGAAACGGCCCTGCGCATCGGTGCGAGCGCGGCGCACGCCCCGCCCCTCGAGTGCGCCGTCGATCGCCAGCTGCGCGACCGGCCGGTCGCGCACCGCCTCGATCACCAGCCCGTGCACCTTCTCGACATCCGACCACGACTCTTCGCGCGCGTTCGCATCCGTTCGCACGGTCTCGGGACCCGCGAGCGCCGCTTCGACGCTCTGCGCCGCGGGCTCGGCGGACGCCTCCGGCCTGGCCACGGCATCGGGCGCCGCCGCTTCGCCCGCGGGGCGCAGCAGCGGCGCGACGAGCGCAAGCAGCGCGACCGCCAGTCCGACGAGGAGCTTTTTCACCGTCTCAAGACTATTCCAGATCCACCGCGCTGCTGCGATGGAGGCGCACAAGCGTGCGTTCGCGACGGGCGAGACGCCGCCTCGAGCGGAAGGACTTTCCAGTTCGACGCGCTCCGACGCCTCACGGAAGCTGAACATGCACTTCTCCCTCGCCTGCCGTCGGCACGAGGACTTCCACTTCCGCAGCGTTCCAACGCGCCCTGCGCGCGTCGTCGTAGCGCGAGATGCCGACACGAACGGGACCGCTCGCGTGCACGAGCCGGACGCGCACTTGGCGCGACGCCGGTGCGCGCGTCATCATCTCCGAGCGATGTCGCTCCTCTCGATCGATGGCATTTCCAAGAGCTACGGCGACCGCGCCTTGCTCTCCGGCGTCTCGCTGATGATTGGCGAGGGCGAGCGAGTGGGGCTCGTCGGCCCCAACGGCTGCGGCAAGTCGACGCTGATGAAGATCTTGTGCGGGCTCGAACAGCCGGACGAGGGCACGCGCGTGCTGCGCCGCGACCTGCGGCTCGGCTACCTCGAGCAAGATCCGCAGCTCGATGGCGCCGCGACGGCGCGCGAGGTCGTGCGCGGCGGGCTCGTCGAGCGCGAGCGCGTGCTGCGGGATCTCGAGCGCGTACACGAGGAGCTCGGCCGCGCGCAGGGTGACGCGCTCGAGCGGGCGATCGCGCGGCAGGCGCGTCTGGATGCGGAGCTCGACCGACTCGGCGGGCACGATGTCGAGCACAAGGTTGAGAGCACGCTCCAAGCGCTCGGTCTGCGCGATCCCGAGGCGCGCTGCGGCTCGATGTCGGGCGGCGAGCGCCGCCGCGTCGCGCTCGCGCGGCTCCTGCTCGCCGGTCCGGAGCTGCTGCTGCTCGACGAACCCACCAACCACCTCGACGCGCTCGTCACGGACTGGCTGGAGGACTGGTTCCTCGAGACGCGCACGCCGCTGCTCCTCGTCACGCACGACCGCTACTTCCTCGATCGCGTCTGCGACCGCATCGTCGAGCTCGATCGCGGTGCGCTGTGCTCCTACGCGGGCGGCTACGCGGAGTATCTCGAGAAGCGCGCCGAACGCCTCGCGAGCGAGCGCAAGGCCGAGGATTCGCGCCTCAACTTGCTGCGGCGCGAGACCGCGTGGATGCGCCGCGGCGCTCCGGCGCGCACGACCAAGCAGAAAGCACGCATCCGGCGCTATCACCAGACGGTCGATGCGGCGCCGATCGCGCTCTCGGCCGACCTCGAGATGCAGTTTCCGACCGGGCCGCGACTTGGGACGCGCGTGCTCGAGCTGAACGGCATCTCGAAGCGCTTCGGCGGACAAGAGGTCGTGCCCAAGCTCGATCTCGAACTCCGGCCGGGCACGCGCTTGGGACTCGTCGGGCCCAACGGCGCCGGCAAGACGACGCTCGTGCGCATGATTCAGGGCGAGCTCGCGCCGGACACCGGCACGCGCAGCGTCGGCGAGACGGTGCGCTTCGCGGGCGTCGACCAGATGCGCACCGATGTCAAGCTCGACGCGACGCTGCTCGAGGAGCTCGCCGGCCGCAGCGAGATCGTGAAGGTGGGGGAGCGCGTCGTGCGCGCCGAGAGCTACCTCGACCGCTTCGGATTTTCCGTGTCGCAGCAGCGCTCGACCGTGCGCCGGCTCTCCGGTGGCGAGCGCAATCGCCTGATGCTCGCCAAGCTCATGCTGCAGGGCGGCAATGTGCTCGTGCTCGACGAGCCGACCAACGACCTCGACCTCTCGACCCTGCGCGCACTCGAGGAGGCGCTGCTCGCGTTCGAGGGCGCCGCGATCTTGGTCAGCCACGACCGCTGGTTCCTCGATCGCGTGGCGACACAGGTGCTGTATCTCGACGGCGAAGGCCATGCGCGGCTGCATTTCGGCGACATGTCCGGACTGCTCGAACAGCTCGCGACAGAGCGCGAGGAGGCGCGCGCGACGAAGCCGAGCGCGAAGCCCGCTGCGAGCGCGACTGCGAGCGCCGCGGCATCCGCTCCCTCGCGCAAGAAGATCACGCCGTGGCAGGAGCAGGAGCTCGCGACCATCGAAGCCCGCATCCCGCAGCTCGAAGCCTCGATCGCAGCGGCCGATGCGGAGCTCGCCGATCCCTCGCTCTACACGGGTCCGCGCGCCGCGCTCGACAAGGCGCGCGCGCGGCGCCTCGAGCTGCAGGCCGAGCTCGACAAGGCCTACGCGCGCTGGGAAGAGCTTGAGTCGCTGCGTTCCACCTAGCTAGCGACCGAGCAGCGCGACTCGCCCGAGCTTCGCTTCGGCGCCGAACACATCGATCGCAAACGCACGCGGACGACGGTCGAGCAGCAAGTAGACCTCGAACGGCAGTTGAGGCCACGCATCCCTCGCGCCCGCTGGTCCGAAGCGCAGTTGCACTTCGCGCCCGTCGCTCTCGAACTCGAAGCCGAAGGGCACCTGCGCGGGCCAAGGTCCCAGCGGCATGACGCGCTTGAACTCAGGCTCGTGCCACACGCCTTCGGGACTCGCCACGAGCGTCGTAGTCAGCATCTGCAGTTCGTCGCCCATGCACACGAGCTTGAGCGCGGCGCCCGTCGATCGGCCCGCGTCGAAGCGCAGCAGGGCCTCGCTCGGGCCCGCGCCGGTCGGGGGCAGCTCGAGCGTGCCCGAGATCATCCACTTGCCGCGCGGCAGCTCGTTCGGCGTGCCTGTGCGCGCGACGAGCTCGAGCTCTTGTCCAGCGGGGAGCGGGACCGAGGCGGGATCGCAGGTGACATCGACATGGTGGCGCGCCTTGCCCTCGCCGCCGCCCGCGTCGCGGACGGTGAGCTCGAGGTCGAGCCCATAGGGGCCCTCGTGCTCAGGCGTGATGAACAGCGCCTGCAGGCGGTCGGAACTGTCGATGGCGATGCGCGGGCCGTCGCCGACCTGACGCCAAGTCGCGCTCACCGCTTGCATGATCTCGTTTTGCGCCTGTCCGGTGAGCGAGATCATCTCGCCGCACTCGCACGCGCTCACGGCCGCGATTTCCGCACTCGGCGGATTGTCGGGAGCGCGCAGGCGAATCGTGCGCTGCGCCGTCGCGACGCGCTCTCCAGCCCGCGCCAGAACTTCGAGCACCAGATCGACATCCGCGAACCACTGCGGCGCCACCAGAGTCTGCACCGCCCCGCCCTGCGCGACGACCTCGAGGCGCGGCTGCACCCCCAAGTGACTCCAGATGTACTCCACCGGCGCGCCGTCGAAGCCGCTCGCCTTGCATTCGACATTGAACGACTCGCCCTCGAACACACCGTCGGGAGCGAGCAGCTCGACCGTGGGTCCGACCGCCTTGGGGGCGCCATCCTCGCAAGCAGCGAGGAGTAGCAGCGGGAGCGCGCGCGCGGGCTTCACGCGGCGCATGGTAGCAACGCGGACGGGCTCGCTGCGTAGGATGCTGCCATGAAGCACGCCGTTCTCGCCGCCGTTTCTCTCGCTGCCTTGCAGTCGTGCCGCGTCTGTGGAACGCCTGAGCGCATTCATCTGCTCGAGCGCGTCGACGATGCCGCCATCGTGCGCGTGTATGCCGACGGCTTCGAGCGGCTCGCGCCGCGCGAGCGGGCTCTGTGCTGGCATCTCTACCAAGCGGCGGTCGCCGGTCGTCCGATCTACCTCCAACAGCGCTGCGCGGAGGGGCTCGACATCCAGCAACTCGGCGAGGAGCTCCTCGTGCACTCGCGCGGCATCGAGCCCGCGACGCTATTCGAGCTGCGGCGCTACATGAAGCTCTTTTGGATCCACAACTCGCCGTACAACAACACGACCGCGCGCAAGTTCTGCTTGCAGATCGCACCGAGTGCGCTCGTGGCGGCGGCGGAGGCGGCCCAGCGCGATGGCGCGCGCATTTCGCTGCGCGATGGCGAGAGCGCCAGCAGCCTCGTCGCGCGCCTCGGGCCGATGCTCTTCGATCCCGAGCACAAGCCGATGGTCACCGCCAAGCGCGGCTTTGGCGGCCTCGACATCGTGCAGGCGTCCGCCGCGACCTTCTACGGCTCCGGCATCTCGCTGCGTCGGCTCGAGGGCTTCGACGAACAGTACGCGCTCAACTCGACTGTGGTGATCGGTGCGAGCGGCGACATCGAAGAGCGTCCGTGGCGCATCGGTCTCCCGGATGCGGGGATTCCGGCAGGCCTGTACGCCCTCGAGCTCGAGCAGATCGTCGCGCACCTCGAAGCTGCGCTTCCGCTCGCGAGCGATCCGATGCGCCGCGCGCTCGCGGCACAGATCCGCTTCTACCGCACGGGCGCGCGCGAAGATCGCGTTGCCTACGATGTCGCGTGGGTCGCGGACGCGCAGTCGCCGGTCGATACGGTGAACTCGTTCGTCGAGGTCTATGTCGATCCGCGCGGCGTGAAGGGCGCGTGGGAGGGGATCGTCAGCTACGAGGACCCGCGCAAGGCCGCGCAGATCAAGGCCATCGCCGCGAATGCGCAGTGGTTCGAGGATCACATGCCCTACGCGCCGGAGTACCGCAAGCCCGATGTCATCGGCATCAGCGCGCGTTCGATCGATGTCATCATCGAGACGGGCGATTCAGGCCCGATCACTCCGATCGGGATCAACCTGCCCAACGATCCGTGGGTGCGCGAGCATCACGGCTCGAAGTCGGTGAGCCTCGCGAATGTGATCGAGGCGCAGGATCGCTCGGCCTCGCCGCGTGCGCGCGCCGAGTTTGCGTGGGACGCGGCGGAGCTCGCGCGCGCGGAGCGCTGGCAGTCGGCGACCAGGGACACGCTGGTCAACATGCACGAGGTGATCGGGCACGCCTCTGGCCGACAGGCGCCGGAGCGGCAAGGCGACGCCGCGCAGTGGATTCGCGAGCACTACTCGACGCTCGAGGAAGCGCGTGCGGACCTCGTCGCGCTGTGGTTCATCGCCGACCCGAAGCTCGCGGAGCTGGGGCTGCTCGAGAATGTGGAGGAAGCGTCGCTGGCCTGCTACGAGCAGTATGTGCGCAACGGTGGACTGCAGCAGCTGCGTCGCGTGCCCGCCGGTGACGCGCTCGAAGAGGACCACATGCGCAACCGGCAGCTCGTGGTGCACTGGATCGAGAAGCAGCACCCCGATGCGCTCGCGCGCGTCGATCGCGACGGCAAGACCTACCTGCGAGTGCTCGATGCGCGCAAGTTCCGTGCGGCCTGCGGCGAGCTGCTCGCCCTCGTGCAGCGCATCAAGAGCACTGGCGACTACGCGGCCGCGAAGGAGCTCATCGAGGGCCACGGCGTTCATTTCGATCCGCGCCTGCGCGACGAGGTGGTCGCGCGCTATGCGATGCTCGATGTCCCCGCTTACAGCGCGTTCGTCTTCCCGCGGCTCGAAGCGTTGCGGGACGAGCAGGGCAATGTGATCGACGCGAAGCTCTCGTATCCCGAGTCGCTCGAGCAGCAGATGCTCGAGTGGAGCGGTCGTCGCTAGCGACGAACATAGTCGAGCGCGACGATCGTGGTGCTCTCGTCGCGGCTCGGTTGTGCGCTGTACGAATAGTCGCGGTCGTCGGGCACGATCTGCACATAGATGTGGCGCATCTGGCCGCCGACGGCGTGGCTGTGCCAGTCGTGGCCGACGCCCTGCCCGCCTTCCGCCACGAGCCCGCCGCTCGCCACCGAGCCGTCCGCGCCGAACTTCCAGAACCACGGCCCGCGCTCGGCGTCGTTGCCGTAGAGCGCGAGCGTGTGGTCCGCGAGCTCCTCCGCTTCCAGAGGAGCCAGCCGACCTTCCCACGCGACGAACGGCCCGCACCAGCGACTCCAGCGCGTCCGAGCGCGCAGAGCCTCGCCCGTCGGCGTCACCGTCGTCGCGTCGTACTCCGCGCCGAGCAGCGGAGCGAGGCGAGCGAGCGCATCCGGTCGCGCCATGCCCGCCGCGAAGCGCTGCGTGATGCCCGCCTGCACGAAAGCGTTGCCCTTCTCGAAGAAGTCGCGCGCCGCCGCCGTGTCGCTGTCGTAGTTGCACCCCGTCGTGGTCATGCGCGTGCGCTCGAGGCCCGTGGGCGCCAGCCGCACGATGTGCCAGCCCTGCGCACACCACGCCTTCAGAAACTCCGGCGCACCTTCCGGGGGCAGCGTTCGAAAGGCGAGCATGCGCTCCGGATCGAGAGCCAGGATCTCGTGCCGAATGCCGCGCGCATCCCCGAGTGCGCCCGCCTCGTCGTAGTGCGTCAGGATCATTCCGCCGATGCGCGGCTCGATCGAGGCGTGGGCCACGTTCCACAGCTTCGCGAGGCTCGCCGACCTAGTCAGCTCGCTCCAGATGCGCGCTGTGGACGCGTCGACGATCGCCGTCGTGCGCTGCAGATCGGACGGCACGAGCTCCGAGTTGACCCCGAACGCGGGCGCAGGCAGCACAGCGTCCCTGTCCGCGAGCTTCCAGTCCGCGGGCAGACTCGCGACGCGCTCGAAGCGCTGGGAGTCCACGCTCGAGCCACCTACCAGCGTTTCGATCACATGCGCGTTCGCGCCATCGCTGCGGATGCGCTTCGCCACGCCTTCCGAGGCGCGCACAGTGTCGCGCAGGATCAGTGCATCGCCCTCCCAGCGCAGAGTCGACTCGGCGCGCGTTCCATCGACTGCAAATGTCCAGCAGCGCGTGCCGCGGCTGCGGGGGTCGAGTCCATGGATCGAGCGCGCCACGCGCTGCAGCTCACGCTCATCGCCGCTCCAGAACTCCTCGAGCAGGAACTGGCCTCCGAGAATCGGCTCGAGCCTCACGCGCTCGCGCCTGACCTTGCCGTCCTTGCCCGTCGTCTGCGCAAGCCACTCGCCATCGACCCACTCGTTCACGGCCGCCCACGCCAGCGCGCTCGCGCCATTCGCTGCGGATGTCGCGAAGGACTCCTGCACCGCCGCGACCCACGCGCGCGCCTCGCCCGCGTAGCGCTCGACTGCGAGACCAAAGTCTTCGCCTTCGCCTTGCGCCACGGTCGAGACCGTCACCTCCGTGCGATCGGTGGCGAGCGGTTCGAAGTACAGGACGCTCCAAGTTTGACTGGCACGGCGGGCGATCCGCTCGTCGATTCCCGCCGGTGGATCGAAAGCGAAGGCGAGCATGGCGTGCGTTTCCGCGGCGAGCACGCGTCGACGCTGCCAGAGCTGTGCGACGCTGCTGCCGCTCCACTCGATCTGGCCTCCCGGCTTGAGCTCGACGCGCACCTCGTTTACCGCGAGCGCGCGCGCGATCGCCGCCGGCTCGGTGAACGCGGCCCACACGCTCTCGACGCTCTCCGGAAACACGATGACATCGCTGGAGACGCGCTCGGGAGCTTGCGCCGGGACGAGCAGGAGAAGCGGGAACAACGCGAGGTGCATGGCGTCAGGCTAGCAGCCTGCGCGCCCACTAGCCGCGCCGCTCGCGCTGGTGACAGTGCGCGCGGATCAGCTCGCGCGCTTGAACAAGTCGAGGAAGCGGTCCTCGTAGTCGCGGAACAGTCCGTGGTGATCGAGCTCCGCCTTCAGCTCGAGCGCCCGCGAGCGATCGCGGCGCGCCTGCGCGAAGAGCTCCTCGATGCGCGCGATCACATCCGGCGCCGGCGCGAACGGGTCCTGCAGGCCCGACTCGACCAACTCCTCGTTGTATTTGCTCGGCGTCTCGACGCTCCTCGCCGCGAGCTGTGCAGCCTTCTGGAGGTTCTCGAGGTGCTCGATCAGCCCCTTCTCGATGCGTCGTGCGTCGGCGAGCAGCTCCGCCAGACCGATCGGTACTCCGGAGAGCTCCGAGAACACGCGCAGCACCGCTGCGGAGGCCTTGGGGTTCGGCACCGTGACCGCGAAGAAGGGGAATTCGCCGAGCAGGCACATTCCCAGTACGCCGCGCGCGGCCGCGAGCGTGACGAACACGCCGTTCAGCCCCGTGATTTCGCCTTCCTGCAGACGCTTGACGCCCGCGCGGTCGATGTCGGAGAGCTGCGCCGCGTCGGTGACGACGGCGAATACGCGCGGTTCCGCGCTCGGGTGCGCCGGCGTCGCCATCGCGGCAAAGGTGAAGACGCGCTCGACACTGTGTTGGGCCGCCACATCGAGCAGCGCCTCGCCGTAGCGCGCGGCGTCGATGCTCGGCTGTTGATCCGCGAGCATCACGATCAGGTCGCGCCCGTCCCCCGGATTGCGCCATGCGTAGAACACGCTGCGCGGCCGATCGGGCGGCTGCACGAGTCCGTCCCTCACGGCGATCGACTGCGTGGCGTGGAAGGGCCGCGCGTCGAGCTCCGCGAGAGGTTGCATGTCGAGCGCGCGCACGAGGTATGTGCCCGCGATCTGCGCCACGCCGCCCATGCCGGGCCAGACGGCGACGAGCCAAGGTCTGCGAAGCTCGCGATCCATGCACGGCTCATAGGACAGACGCCCCCCGAGCCCCAAGGCTCGCCTTGGCCGAGACTTCGAGGATGTCCGCGCGCGACTTCAGCTCATGCGTCGGGGCCTGCCCGCCCCAGGGCTAGGCCGCTTGCGGGCCGCCGTTGCCGTAGCGCGGAAAGCGCAGGGAGAGCTTCTTGCCGGCCTCCTTCGCGATCTCGGCCATGAGCTCGTCGCGCCGCACGCGCGCCAGCGCCACATCGGTGGTCTCGAGCGAAGCACGGATGCGGTGCTTGCGAAACTCGGTGTGGTAGGTGAACGCCACCCACCAGCGCTTCCCGTTGCGCCACAGGTGGTGGTCGGGGTGCGTAGCGGGGCCGATGGAACGGGTGAAAGCGCTCGGACGCTTCTTCTTCACGGTGGTGTCCTCTGTCGGAGACGGGGAACTCCACCGGAGCGCTGCGACCCTTGCGGGACGCCGCGGGACACTTCGTTGCCGTCAGACCCTTGCGGGGCCTGCTGGCCACATCGATCGCCCTTGCGGGGCGCTCCTGGCACCTTGGGATGTCCTCCCAGGTTGCCGGACCCGCGCACTCGCGGGCCACTCCGGATGTACAGAAGAGAGTATCGCTCCTACCCCGCCCTGCGGACAAGGGCTCGATGTGTCATAGCCGCGCGCGCGGCCCTGCCGGCGCCCTCAGACGCCCTGCCCGCGCGTTTTTTTCGCTTCAACGCGCTTCAGGCGCGGTCCCAGAGCCAGATCCAGTTCGCGACGAGGAGGGCGCCGCCGAGCGACCACGCGACCACGCGTGCGCGACGGTCGAGCTCGAGCGCAAGACGCTGCGCGGTCGCGGCTCGCAGCAGCGTGAGCAGTGCGAATGCGAGGAGCGCGCTCATCGCGAGCGGATTCCACAGCCACGCCTCGAGCGGTCGACCTGCGAGCAACGCGAGCACGCCGCGCGTCGAGCCGCAGCCGGGACAGGGATGTCCGGTCACGCGTTTGAACTGGCACAGCACGAAGTCGATGTCGCTGCGGCGCGCGAGCCACGCGCCACCGACGACGGCCGCGCCCCACAGAAACAGCACCGCGATGACCCAGCGCGGAATGCTGGGCCATCGCGTGGCGGGGATGCGGCGCAGCGCGACGCGCACGCGCTCAGGCCAGCGCGCTCGCCATCAACACGACGACGAAGAAGTACATGATGCAGAAGATCGCGCCGAGGATCGTGAGCACGGTCCCGATG
Source organism: Planctomycetota bacterium (assembly GCA_016872795.1). Classification (GTDB taxonomy): domain Bacteria; phylum Planctomycetota; class UBA1135; order UBA1135; genus F1-120-MAGs118. Next base: position 7,388 of record VGYZ01000027.1, on the reverse strand, counting down.
ATGCCGCAGATCTTGCCGGCGTTGGTCATGCCCTGTCCCGTCGGGTCCATCGTGCCAGCCGCCATCTCCTTCAGGTCCGTATTGCCCATCAGCCACGCCGCGATGCCGAGCAGGCCGCAGCAAACGAGCGAGAGGATGCCGAGAACGAGGATCAGGGTTCCGCGGTGGGGTTTCATCGAGGGTCGCTTCCTGTCGGCCGGGTGCCGACGCGCAGCAGGTACAGAAACTTCGCGCCGGGGTTTCAAGCCACCGCCGCAAAATTCGCGGGAGGCCTAGCGCGGTCCCGCCGCCGCGCGTGCGTCGAACTCGGCAAGCGTGAAACGAACGCTCGCCACGTAGGGCTTTTCGCCCTTGACCCAGTGCCCGTAGCTCGTCGCCACGAAGGTGCCGTCGTCGAGGATCTCGAGCCCCGCGTAGCCACAGTCGTATTCGTGGTGGTTATCCATCAGGCGCACGCGGTACTGGCCGCTCGCTCCGGCGCCGATGTCGCTGTAGCGACCGACCCACGCCATCCAGTCGCCTTTCGTGGGACTGTCCTTGGCCATGTCGCGGAAGGTGAGCACCAGCCTTCCATCGAGCGCGTAGGCGTCGACATGTCGATCGCCCGTGAGTGCGGCGTTCATCGGGCGTGGGGCGCTCCAGCTGCGCGCCTCGTCGCCGCTCAACATGACATGCGACTGCGCGCGACGGCGATTCTCGCGCAGCAGCATCGCCAGCTCGCGTCCATCCGGCGAGCGCACGACACCGGGCTCGCACAGGTGCACCTCAGAGCCGCTCCACAGGCTCGTCGGCGCGCTCCAAGTGAGCCCGAGGTCGCGCGACACCGATTGCAGCAATGTGAAGGTTCCGGCCGCCTTGCCGCCCTGCTTCAGAAAACGGCCGTCGTCGTGGAAGAGCGCCGCAAGCGATCCATCGGCGAGACGCACGACCGACGACATCACGACGATGCCGCCGAACTCGCCGATCGGCGCGAGCTCCGTCCAAGTGCGACCGCCGTCGTCGGAGTGCGACATGCGCGCCGGATAGAGACCGGAGAACAGCAACACGCGCTCGCTGCCATCGCGCTGCGTGAAGCGGTGCAGAGTCGGCGTCTCCAGGCTCGTGGCGAAGCTCGCCGGAACCGGCTGCGGCTGGCCCCATGTGCGGCCACCGTCCTCGCTGCGAACGATGCGGATCGCGCCCTTGCCGTGGCCTTCCGGATACGCGCACAAAATCGTGCGGCCGTCACCGAGGAGCGCGGTGGTGGGATGACCGAGGTACTTCGCGGGGTCGCGATCCACGGTCACCTGTCGCGCGGTGTCTGCGGCAAGATCGAGTGTTCGGATCTCGGTGCAAGCCAGCACGAGTGCGATGAGCATGGACCCGTTGTAGCGCGTGGAGTCGCTACAGTCTCGCCATGAAGCGCTACGGCATGGTGATCCGGCTGAGGCGGGACAAGGTCGAAGACTATGTGCGCATGCACGCCGCCGTGTGGCCCAGCGTGCTCGCGCGCATCTCGGCGTGCAACCTGCGGAACTACTCGATCTTCCTGCAGCAGCTCGACGACGCTCGTCCCTATCTCTTCGCGTACTTCGAGTACACAGGCAGCGACTTCGCCGCGGACATGGCGCGCATGGCGGCGGACCCCGAGACCCAGCGCTGGTGGAAGCTCACGGAGCCCTGCCAGGAGCCGCTCGCCGCGCGCGCGCCCGGCGAGTGGTGGACCTCGATGAGCGAGGTGTTCCACCATGCTTGAGCGGCTCTGCCTCGCGCTCGCAGCGCAGGCCTCGCATGCGCCGGCCCCGCTCGTTCTTTCAGCTCCCGTCAGCCGCTGGGACGACGGGCTCCCGCTCGGCGACGGCGCACTCGGCGTGCTCGTGTGGGGCGAAGGTCGCACGCTGCGTTTCTCGCTCGACCGCGGCGACCTGTGGGACGAGCGCACGCCTCAGACGCTGCAGCGCAAGGACTGGACCTACGCGCGCATGAAGGAGCTCGTGGCGCATGGCCCGCAGCAGGAGCTGCACGAGCTCTTCGATGTGCCCTACGACACGGTCGCCTATCCGACGAAGCTGCCAGGCGGGCGACTGGAACTCGAGTTCGTCGAGGGATGCGAGGTGCGCGAGTTCGCGCTCGACCTGCGAACCGCCGAGGCACTGGTCGAGCTCTCCCCCGCGCGCGTGACGGCGCGTGTCGACGCCCATGCGGGCGTGCTCATCGTGCGCGTCGACAGCGGACAGCCGGTCGCCAAGCTGGTGGCGCCCGCGGCCGTGAAGCAACTCGGCTACGAACCCGCGCTCGTCGGCGGAGCCGCGACCGTGCAGTGGTTTGTGCAGCCCGCGACGGATTCCATGAGCTACGCGGTCGCGTGCGCGGAGCAACGCGACCCCTCGGGCGTCACATTCACGCTGAGCGTCGAGCGCATCGTCGGCGAGCCGCAGAGCGCGGACTGGATGAGCGAACGCGTCGCGCGTCGGCTCCCGCAGGATGCACGGCAGCAGCACGCGGCGTGGTGGTCGCGGCACTGGAGCGCCTCGTCCGTGCGCCTGCCCGACGCTGAGGTCCAGCGCCAGTACGACCTCGCGCGCTACCTCTACGGAGCCGGCTCGCGCGTCGACCAGCTCGGACACGGCGGTGCTCCGATCGCGCTGCAAGGACTGTGGACCGCGGACTCCGGCGGTCTTCCGCCGTGGAAGGGCGACTACCACAACGACCTCAACACGCAGACGACCTACGGGGCACAGCTAACGATGGGCCATGCGCAGGCGGGCCTGTGCTTCCTCGCGCACCTCGACGCCCTCACCCCGCGTTTCGAGCGCTTCGCTCGCGATTTCTACGGTGTTCGGGGCTTGGTCGTGCCCGGGGTGATGACGCTCGGCGGTCGCGCGATGGGGGGCTGGGGCCAGTACTCGCTCTCGCCGACGAACACGGCGTGGCTCGCGTTTCTCTTCGACGAGCACTGGCGCTACACACAGGATCGCGAGTTCCTCGCGCGCACGGCGTATCCGTGGTGCTCGCGCGCCGGATCGGCTCTCGCTGCGTTGCTCGAACCAGCGGACAGTGGCGCGCTGCGACTGCCGCTCTCGTCGAGTCCGGAGATGTTCGACAACTCGCAGCGTTCGTGGCTCGCGCCGAACTCGAACTACGACCAGTCGCTCCTGCGCTGGCTCTTCGGCGCGCTCGCGCGGCAGGCGGAGGAACTGGAGCGCAAGGACGACGCGACACGTTGGCGTGCACTGCTCGAGCGCCTCGAGCCGCTCGACATCGACGCAGCGACCGGCGCACTCACGATTGCACGAAGTGTGCCCTACGCGGAGTCGCATCGTCACTTCTCGCATGCCCTCGCGCTGCATCCGCTCGGACTCGTGTCTGTCGAAGGCGGGGAAGCGGAGCGCAAGCTCGTCGACGCGACTCTGGACGCGATCCTCGCGCACGGCACGGACTGGTGGACGGGCTACAGCTTCTCGTGGATGGCCTGCATGCTCGCTCGAGCAGGGCGTGCCGATGCCGCACTCGCCCATCTCGAGATCTACCTCGCCTTCACCGGACGCAACGGCTTCCACCTGAACGGCGACCAGTCGGGCCAAGGCCACTCGAAGTTCACATACCGGCCGTTCACGCTCGAGGGCAACATGCTCGCGGCGCAGGCCGTGCACGAAATGCTGCTGCAGTCGTGGGGCGGAGTCGTGCGCGTCTTTCCCGCTACGAGCGCGCGCTGGCAGGATGTCGAGTTCGAGAGCTTGCGCGCCGAAGGCGCCTTGCGGGTGTCAGCGACTCGCCGCGCAGGTCGCACCACGCGCGTGAAGCTCCACGCCGAGCGCGGCGGCCGAGTGCGTCTGCGAGATCCGTTTGGCGGAGCAGCTTTCGACGCGCTCGGCGCGCCCGTGTCGCGCTCGGGAAACGACCTCTTCGTGGAGCTCGCATCCGGCGCGGGCGTCGAACTGCGCCGACGCTGAGCGCCTATTTGCCGGCGAGCGCGTCGGGCAGCCACTTCGGGAGACGCTCGACGAGCTTGCGCGCCTTCTCGCTCGTCGGCACGCCCCATGCTTGGAAGAACGGGCCGAGGTTCTTGCCGGTCGCTTCCGAGAGCCGCACGAGCCACGCGTCGCGCTTCTCGTCGTCGCCCTGCGGCCGCTCGTCCTTCGACAGCGGGATGTAGTTCGCGAACGCCTTGCGGAACGGTTCCCAGCCGAACGCGTCGCGGACCTGCACGTACATCGAGAGGGCGAGGAACGGGTCGGACTGCCACTGCGCGAACTGGGCGCCGTTCGCGATGTAGTTCTCGAGCGACGGCGGCTGGTTCACGCCCGGATGTCCGCGCTCGCCTTCCGGCAGCTTGCAGCATCGCTCCAGCGAGTAGAGCCCGATGACGTTGTTGGTGACTTCGCCCGTGCCATCGAAGGTCCACTCGCCGCGTTGCAAGTTGTGCCCGAGCTCGTGCACGAAGCCCCACATGCCATCGCCCGTCTGGAGCTGCGCGAGGTTCACGACCGAGTCGATGACATCGAGGTGCGTCATCACCGGATAGCCAGAGTGCATGTAGCCCGCGCTGATCTGGCGATCGGCGACGAAGCGCTCGGGCCGCGGCCGGTCCTTCGAAATGCCGACCAGCTCGGCCTGCGCGTCGAGGATCGTGTCCCAAAACCGCATCAGCGCCTCGGGATCCTCGAGCGAGCGAATCGCGCTCGACGGCACGCTGATCACGAGCTTGCGCGAGCCGATCTCGGCCCACGGCGCCGGTCGCGTGCGCTGCACGGTGAGCCACGCCTCGCGCGTCGTCTCGCCGAGCAGGAATCGCGGCGCCGGAATCGCGCCGCGCATTTGCACGCGCAGTCGTCCGGCCGTGCAGCCCTCGGGTACCACGACGTACACCGGCCCACCGAACGGATTGGCCGCGGTGGTGAGCTTCTCGAGCGCCGGAACCTCCAGCGCGATCTCCGGCACGCGCTTCCACTCGTCCAAGTGCCACAGCGTGTCGGTGTGGCATCCGATGCGCAGGCTGAATCCGCGGCCGAGCGCGTCGCTCGGCAACTGCAATTCGATCTTGGCGCCGGGCCGCGCGTACGCGCCGGTCGAGTGCCATCCACCCAACGACGTGTCGATTTCGAGCGCGATGACTTGCGGCAGGGCCTCCACGTCGCCGGGGAAGTCGGCGGCACTCTCGTGGGCGCGCACCTTCGAGGTCGGCAGGCGCCGCAGCATCTCGAGCTGGATGCCCAAGAGCGCGCGCGGCAGCGTTTCGCTGCGCCGCATCGGCCGCGATTCGGTCGCCACGAGCTGCGCCTCGCGTGTCTTGACCAGCCGCTCGAGCTTCTCGCGGAACGTGACCTCGCCGTCGGGCATCCAGCGCAGCGCCAGTTGCAGCGCGCCATGGGCTTGCGCGATGTCCGCCTCGCTGGCGGTCGCCGTGCCTGCATCGAGTCCGATCATCAAGTCCAGCGCGCGCGCCGCGTGCAAGAGCGGCGCGATCGGACCCACGGCGATGTGGCCGCTTGGGTCCGTCGCGCCAGTGAGGCCGTCCGCGTAGGCGATGCCGGCGCGAGCGATCAGGCCCTGCCCCGGCTGCTGCTCGATGCGCGTCCCGCGGTGCCCCTGCAGCCAGCCCCACGGAGTGTCGCCGCACAGCAGTCCACCGCCGCTCGCAACCCAGTCGCCGAGCCACGCCGCTTCCTCCGCCGTGAGCGACAGCGGCGAGCAGCCGATCAGCGAGAGCTTGTCGACGCCGTTGGGCTTGGCCCCGCGCGGCAGCTCGACGACGTCGAAGCCGGCCTCCTGAAACAGGCCGCCGAACATGCCCCCATATGTGCCCACCTTCAGCGTGCGGGCCTTCGATTTCGCAGTCCACTCGACGAGCGCTTTCATGAGCCGTGGCGTCTCTCCGGGCCGCTTGGCCGCCGGGCCCGCGTAGCCGTTGTGTCCGAACACGACGACGCGCCCGCTTCCGATGCGCCCACCCGCGACGATGGCCGCGCGCACGCCCGCATGCTCGGCCGCCACGATCACAAAGGCCTTGTCCCCGAACACCGCGAGCGGACCGGGAACGCCGACGCGCTCGAACAGCTTCACGCCTTCGGTGAGCTTCGCGGCGTCGTCCTGCGCTCGAGCGGTCGCAGCGGGGAGCGCGGCGAGGAGGGTCGCGATGGGCAGCAGGAAGCGCATGTCGCCTGTGATAGCCGCTCGGAGCGCGTTCAGTCCAGCGGGAACACCGTCGAGCTGTGGATCTCGCGCACGCCGCCATCGGCGACGATTTCGCGCCAGTTGTGGGCGCGCACTCCGCCGCCAGCGAGCACGACGATGCGGCCGCGGGCGCGCTCGACGAGCTTGCGCAGCACCCGCCGACCCGCGTGAGCGTCGCTCGCACCTCCGGTGGTGAGCACTCGGTCGACACCGAGCGCGATGAGCTCGTCGAGCGCCGCGAGCGTGTCCGGTGTGCGATCGAACGCGCGGTGGCAGGTCACCTTGAGCGGACGCGCGAGCGCGACGAACTCGCGCATGCGCTCGATGTCGAGCGTGCGATCCGCGCGCAGCACGCCCAACACGACCGCCATCACCTTGCGCTCCTTGAGCCACGCGATGTTCTCGCGCATCGAGTCGAGCTCGGCCGCGTCGTAGGTGAAGTCGCCGCCGCGCGGCCGCACCATCACGCACAGCGGGAGCTTCGACTGCGCCTGTGCCAGTTCGAGCAGGCCGCGGGTCGGCGTGACGCCGCCGACTTCGAGCCGTGAGCACAGCTCGATGCGCTGGGCGCCGCCTTCCTCCGCGCGCCGCAGATCCGCGGTCGAATCGACGACCACCTCGAGCAGCGTCATGTTGCCGAGCTCCGCGCGCGCAGGCGATCGAGCGCGACCGCCGCGACGATGATTCCACCGGTCACGAGCTCTTGCACCCAGTTGTCGAGCCCGAGCTTCGTGCAGCCATTGTCGACCACCGTCATGATCAGCGCGCCGACGAGCGTACCTGCGATCGAGCCCTGCCCGCCCGAGAGGCTCGCGCCTCCGATGACGACGGCCGCAATCACCTTGAGCTCGTAGCCCTGCGCCGTCGTGGGATCGCCCATCGAGAGATACGCGGTCTGCAAGACGGCCGCGATGCCCGCGCAGGTGAGCGCGAGCACATACACGAGCACCTTGGTGCGCTCGACGCGCAGACCGCACAGCCGCGCCGTCTCCTCGTTCGATCCGATCGCGAGCACATGTCGCCCGAACACCGTCGAGCGCATCGCGAGGCCCAGGAGCAATGCGACAGCGATGAGAATCCACACTCCCGCGGGCAAGCCCGCCGCTCCGCCGGTCGTCATCAGTCCGCGCAAGCCTTCCATCGTCGTCATCGCCTGCGTGCCCTCGGCGTACACCGGCTGGTTTTGCCCAAGTCCCTTGGCGAGCCCGCGCAGCGCGCCCCACAGGCCGCGTGTC